>CAJUQQ010000073.1 GCA_910588175.1 uncultured Oscillibacter sp. | reverse complement strand
TACCAGAACCAGCACGATGATCCAGCCGCAGTGGACCCCCAGCACCCGGGGGAGGCAGGCGGCCTCGTCAAACTGGGGAATGATCTGGGAGCCCTTCCGGCCCTCCCAGGGCCCGCCTTGGAGCCAGCGGACCACGCCGATGATGATGTAGTTCATCATCAGGGTAAAGAGGGTCTCGTTGGTGTTCCACTTGGCCTTGAAAAAGGCGGGGATCAGGGCCCAGAGGCCCCCGGCCAGCGCCCCTGCCAGCCCCATCACCAGCAGCAGCACGGGAGAGGGCAGGCGGCCCGCCCAGAAGAGGGCGAAGTAGCTGGCGGCGATGGCCCCGGCGGTAATCTGCCCCTCTGCGCCGATATTCCAAAAGCGCATCTTGAAGCAGGGAGCGATGGCCAGGGCGCAGCCAAGCAACGGCACGGCGATTTTCACCGTCTGGCGGATGGCGCTCTTTTTCCCCAGCGCGCCGGAAATCATGGTGCCGTAAGCGGTGACGGGATTGGCTCCCGCCAGGCCCATCACCAGGGCTCCCAGCAGCAGGGCGAAGAGGATGGACCCACACCGGATGCACCAGATCTTCCAGCTCTCCATGCCGTCCCGCTTTGCCAGGCGGATGAGGGGAATCTTCTTCTCGTGGTTCATTTAGGCGCCCTCCTTTCCGCCCAGACGGGTCATCAGCAGGCCGATCTGCTCCTTGGTGGCGGACCGGGCGTCCACCACGCCGCTGACCTTTCCGCCGCAGAGGACCAGAATCCGGTCGCACAGCTCCAGCAGTACGTCCAGGTCCTCGCCCACGTAGATCACGGCCACGCCCTTCATCTTTTGTTCCGTCAGCAGGCTGTAAATCGTATAGGAGGTGTTGATGTCCAGACCCCGGACCGCGTAGGCGGTCATCAGCACCGAGGGAGCGCTGGCGATCTCCCGGCCCACCAGCACCTTCTGCACATTGCCGCCGGACATCCGGCGGACGGGGAAATCCGTGCTGGGGGTCACCACCTCCAGGTCCTTCCAGACCCGCAGGGCCAGTTCGTTGGGGTCCTTGCGGTTGAGGAACACGCCCCGGCCCTTTTTCCAGGAGCGGAGCATCATGTTTCCCGTCATGCCCATGGACCCGACCAGACCCATGCCCAGCCGGTCCTCGGGGACAAAGGCCATGGCGACCCCGGCCTTGCGAATCTGCATGGGAGTTTTGCCCACAAGGCTGGCAGGCGCTTGCCCGTCCGGAGTGTAAAGGATTTCTCCCTTACTGACCAGACAGAGGCCGGAGATGGCCTCCAGCAGCTCCTTCTGGCCGGACCCGGCGATGCCGGCCACGCCCAAAATCTCGCCGCCCATGGCGGTGAAGGAAACGCCGTCCAGTTTTTTGACTCCCTCGCCGTCCAGAACGGTGAGGTCCCGGACCTCCAGCCGCTCCACGGGCTTTTCGTACCGGGGGCGGTCGATGTTCAGGGTGACGGCGTGGCCCACCATCATATCCGTGAGAGCCTGGGGATTTGTCTGGCTGGTCCGCACGGTGCCGATGTACTTGCCCTTGCGAAGGACCGCCACCTTGTCGGAAAGGGCCATGACCTCATGGAGCTTGTGGGTAATGATGACAATGGCTTTCCCGTCGGCCTTCATGGCCCGGAGGACATCGAAGAGCTTGTCCGTCTCCTGGGGGGTGAGGACGGCGGTGGGCTCGTCCAGAATCAGAATGCCGGCTCCCCGGTAGAGGACCTTGACGATTTCCACCGTCTGTTTCTGGGAGACGGACATGTCGTAGATTTTCTGGCCGGGGTTGATGTCGAAGCCGTACTTTTCGCAGATGGCCCGGACCTTCTCCTCGGCGGCCTTCATGTCCAGCCTGCCCTTTTCCTCCAGGCCCAGGACGATGTTCTCCGCGGCGGTGAACACATCTACCAGCTTGTAGTGCTGGTGAATCATGCCGATGCCGTGGGCAAAAGCGTCCTTGGGGGAGCGGATGGAGACGGGTTCGCCGTTTACGAAGATTTGGCCCTCGTCGGGGAAGTAGATGCCGGAGAGCATGTTCATCAGCGTGGTTTTGCCGCTGCCGTTCTCTCCCAGTAAGGAGAGGATTTCTCCCCGGTTTAATTGCAGGTCGATGCCGTCGTTGGCCACCACCTCGCCGAAGCGCTTGGTGATGCCTTTCAGTTCAATGGCGCAGACAGAGTTTTCCAAAAACGCTCATCCTTTCTAAGAGGTCCCGGCGGGGAACCGCGCTCGTGCCGGGCGGAGTCGGGATGGAGTGGAAAAGAACAGGGGCCCCCGCAGGGGCCCCTATCAAGTTCTTTTGTTGAGATTGGATTAGAACGCGGAGTTCAGCCACTCAATGCCGTCAATTTTAAGGGCAAAGTAAGGAGCGGACTGGAAGTGGGACTCGTGGAAGGCCCCGTCGAAGACGGCCTCCTCGGAGTCGGGGGTGAAGTCGCCGTCGGTGTCCAGGGCGAAGGCGCTCTCCAGAGCCTTGCCCTCGATGGTGAAGGTGCTGGTGTCAAAGACCTGGAGCTCGCCGGAGCGGAGCTTGTCTTCCACTTCCGCCAGCTTCTCGGCGGTGCCGGGGGCGGCAATGGTCTCGTTCAGGTCCGTCATGACCACGGCGTCCATGTCCATGCCGTGGCACCAGTCCTGGTCAAAGCTCTCGCCGTTGGCCACGGACTTGATGGCGTACTCGAAGTAGGGGGCCCAGTTGATCCGGGTGCCGATGAGGGAGGCCTCGGGGGCCACGGAGATCATGTCGTTGTTATAGCCCGTGTGGAACACGCCCTTGGACTGGGCCGTGGTGGCAGGGGTGGTGTTGTCGGAGTGCTGGGAGATCATGACGCAGCCCATGTCCGCCAGGGCGGAAGCGGCGTTGGCCTCTTCCGTGGCGTCGGACCAGGAGCCCACGAACTGGACCTTCATGGTGACGCTGGGGCAGACGCTCCGGGCGCCCAGGAAGTAAGAGGTGAAGCCGGAAATAACCTCCGCGAAGGAGAACGCGCCCACGTAGCCGATGACGGCCTGGTCGGCGGAGATGGTTCCCTCGTCAATCATCTGCTGGAGCTTCATGCCCGCCACGATGCCGGCCAGGTAACGGCCCTCGTAGATGTTGGCGAAGGCGTTGTGGGTGTTGTCCAGGCTGTCTCCCCAGGAGGCCTGGTTGGTGCAGGCGATGAACTCGATTTCGGGATAGTCGGGGGCTACCTTCAGCATGAAAGGCTCGAAGCCGAAGGAGTTGTTGATGATCAGGTCACAGCCCTCCTCCGCCAGCTCAATGTTGGCGTCCTCGCAGCCGGAGTTTTCCCCGATGTTCCACTTGACCACCCATTCCACATTGATGCCGCTGGCGGCCAAGGCCTCGGTGGCGGCCTCCTTGCCCCGGATAAAGTTGTAGGTGTAGCCCTGGTCGTTTTCGTCGCCGATGCAGATCAGGCCCACTTTGACGGTTTTGCCCCCGGCGGGCTCATTGCCGGAGTCGGCGGGCTGCTGGGTGTCAGCGGGCTTGTCCACAGTGGGGTCCGGCTGGCCGGAATCGCCTCCGCAGGCGGCCAGACTCAGGACCATCATCATAGACAGCAGCAGCGCAAGAAATTTTTTCATATCAATCTTCCTCCTTATCGTAACGTATCCAATGGATGGAAAGGAACGGGAAAGCGATCTTTCCCAGGTGCCTTTATTATACAGGAAGTGGAAGAAAAGTTCAATGCACTTTTTGTTATTTTTGGAAATTTACGTAAGGAATCTGGAGATACCTGGAAACCACAAGAAACCGGCCAAAGCCGGAGGGAGGGAAAAGTGGGAACTTCTCTCGATTTTTCTTTGACAAATCCGCCGGAATGTGGGATACTCTAGGGGAGAGAACACCACATTACACAGGGCTCCGCGCCCTTGGAACAACAGGAGTAGGCCATGGATCAACTGCGAAAGAAAAAAGGCTTTATCTGCGATATGGACGGCGTGATCTACCACGGCAACCAGCTTTTGCCGGGGGTCAAAAAGTTTGTCGACTGGCTGACGGCGGAGAAGAAAAATTACCTGTTCCTGACGAACTCCAGCCAATATACCCCCAAGGAGCTCCAGCAGAAGTTGGCCCGGATGGGTCTGGACGTGGACGAGTCCCACTTCTATACCAGCGCCCTGGCCACGGCGCACTTCCTGGACAGCCAGGCTCCTGGATGCAGCGCTTACGTAGTGGGGGAGCACGGAATCACCAACGCCCTCTATGATAAAGGCATCACCTACAACGATGTGAACCCGGACTATGTGGTGGTGGGCGAGTCCTCCGCCTATAACCTGGAGCAGATCACCAAGGCCATCCGCATGGTGAACGCGGGAGCGAAGCTCATCGGCACCAATCCGGACCTGACCGCCCCGGCGGAGGCGGGTATCGTCCCGGCCTGCCGGGCCCTCATCGCCCCCATTGAGCTGGCCACAGAGAAGAACGCTTATTTTGTGGGCAAGCCCAACCCCCTGATGATGCGCACCGGCCTGCGGATGCTGGGGGTCCACTCGGAAAACGCAGTGATGATCGGTGACCGCATGGACACGGATATCATCGCCGGCATTGAAACGGGTTTGGACACGGTTTTGGTCCTCTCCGGTGTGTCCAGCCGGGAAACCTGCGAGGAGTACCCCTACCGGCCCAAGTTTATCCTGAAGGGTGTGGGAGAAATCCCTGGAAAATAACCCGGGCCATGGAAAGACCTTAAAAAGGGAACGCCGTGAGGCGTTCCCTTTTTTGTTTCCGGAAGTGCCGTCACATCAGCACGATCTCGCCGTAGGCCAGTTTGGCCACGCATTGGTGGGTCTCCTGCCGGAGGCGGAGGAACTGGTCTCCAAAGCTGATTTCCGTGCCCGCGTAGGCCACGCCGCACTCCATGCGGCCGCTGTCCTGCTCCTTCTGATTTTTCAGGTCCTCTTTCCCGGCGTTCAGTTCTTCCTCCAGCTGCTTCAGCCGGTTTTCCGATACGGACATTTTCATCCGGACCTTGCCGATCAGGCTGGTCTTGGCGGGGCTGTCCAGCTGAGCGTCCAGCCGTTCCAGCTCCTCCGTCAGGCGGGTCAGCTTTTGGCGGACCAGATCCTTTTCCAGCGTGGCGCAGGGCAGGCCTCCCAGAGAAACGGAGGTTTTGACCTCCGACCTGGCGCCGATGGCGCTGGCGCTGATCAGCTTGGCGGCCCAAACCCGCCCGCCGATGATGCTGCCCCGGCCGGAGCGGATGATCACATCGCCGTCGCAGTAAATGCGGCCGTTGACAATGCAGTCCGTCTGCAAATTTTCCCGGACGAAGATGGTGGCGTTTTCGATGTATTTGGCGAAGATGCACCGCCCGGCCCGGATGACCGTCGTCCCGTCTCCCAGGATGCCCTTGACCACCGTCAGGTCGCCTCCGGCCTCCACGGTGCTGCCGGTTTCCACGACGCCGCCCACATAGATGTTTCCCATGGCCTTGACCGTAAAGCCGCTGAGCACGTCGCCCTTGATGTTGACATCTCCCACGAATTTGATGTTTCCGGTGGAGAAGTCCACATCGCCGTCGATGTCCAGCACCGGCTTGACCTGGAAGGTGGACCCGCTGAATTCCACATGTCCCGGCATGGAAGCGATCAGAGTGTCACCGTCCTCGCTGATCTCGGTGTTCCGCCCCCGGGGGAGGGGAACGGCTTTGCCGCTCTTGGCGGGGACCTCCTGATTGGTCACCGTCCGGCCCGGCTCGCCCTCGGTGGGGCGGATCAGGTGGCAGATTTCTCCCCCTTCCTCCACGTTGCAGATCATGTTCAGCGCGGTGTAGTCCACCTGTCCGAACTCATTGACCTCCAGCGTCCGCTGGAGAACCCGGGGGAAGCGGTCGACAATGTTGCCGTTGCGTCCGTCGAAAGCGTGTTTTCCCTTTGCCACCAGGTAGAGATTGAAGTACCGGTCCCGGTCATGGGCCGCCCGGTCCAGCAGGGCGGTATTCAGACCGAAGGAAATGCCCTGAGCCGCCAGAGCTTGGTAGATCATGTCCCGGGTAATTTCCGCCCCCGGCCCGACGGGAGGGAAGATTATCATCCAGGCGTAAATTTTGTCGGAGGAGAGGTGAAACCAGGGACGGGCGTCCATGACCAGCACCGGCTCCTCCTCCGGCTCGTTTTCCTTTTTCTTGTTGTGCTTGCCCCGGTTTCTGCCCTTGGCCGCCTTTGCCCGGGTGCCGCACACGCTTTTCAGGGAGGACTGAAGACGGGACTTTTCCTTCTCCAAAAGCTCCGGCGGCAGAATGCCGTCCTCATCCATCAGCAGCCGGGGATAGGGCAGGGAAACACCCTCCTCCCGGCGGAGTTCATGGAGCTGGAGGATGGGGTGGTCCGAGGAAAGCTCCAGATGTGAGGGATCGCTGGGGACAGCCTCCGGCGTTACCGGGGCCGTCTGTGGTGTATGATCCTGTTCCGGGAGGAGCGTGTCATCTGCCGGATCTTCCCGTTTAGAACCGAACAAGAGGGATGATATTTTGTCCTTGAATGACATATTGAGCACCTCGATTTCTCCGTGTTGCACGGCGCCAGAATTTAATTGTTGTATCATTATACTAAATTTTCTGCCTGATGGGAAGTGGGAATTATCATATTCCATTCATATATTTTTCTGTGCTCTCCATCGGCTCGCCGGAATGTCTTGCGCCGGGAACGCCGGTCTGCTACAATATGAGACACACGAAAAAACCAGTTTGACGAGGTGGGAGCATGGACTTTACAATCAGACGCTTTCAGGAAACGGACGCGGAGGAGACCTCCGCCGTCATTGAGCGGGCGCTGCGGATCAGCAACGCTCCGGACTATCCCCCTGAGATCATCCGGGAGATGATTGAGCTGTATTCCGCCGCCAATCTGCGGGAGCAGGCCGGAAGCGAGCACCTCTATGTTCTCCGGGACGGGGAGCGGATCGCTGGGTGCGGCGGAATCGCGCCCTACATGGGCCACCGGACGGAAAGCATTCTGGTGACCATTTTCGTCCTGCCGGAATACCAGGGAAAGGGCGCGGGCAAAAAGCTGATGGAGACTCTGGAGGGGGACAGGTATTTCCAGCGGGCGGAGAGGGTCGTAATCCACTCCTCCATCACGGCCCGGGATTTTTACCGCAGTCTTGGCTATCAGTATCAGGACGGCATAGGGGCCCCCGACGAGGAGGGCTGCATCCATATGGAAAAACGGCGCTGAAAAAGGCCCTCCCTTACAGGAGGGTTTTTTCACGCCGCAGGCTTTTTTTCGGAAAGGCGGCGCAGGGTTTCCGTGAGGTCCTCCTGGTGAAGGGCCGCCGCGTCAAAGCGGAGCAGGGCGAAGTTCAGATTGAACAGCGACCCCAGCCCCACGGCGGAGATGACGGTGCCAAGGCCCACCTGGCCCCCCAGCCGCCAGCCGATGAAGATGATGACCAGCTCCACAGAGGCCCGGCACAGCCCCACGGACCGGCCGGTTTTCCGGGCCATGGCCACCATCAGCGCGTCCCGGGGACCGGAGCCCAAGGCGCTGCGCATGTACATCCAAGTCCCCAGGGCCAGCAGTTCCAGCCCGCCCACCAGCATCAGCACGCCGGACCAAAGCCCGTTCATCAGGGGAATCCAGCCCAGGGCCAGCAGCGTGTCGATGAAGATGCCGCAGAGGACGATGTTGGCGATGGTGCCCGCGCCCACCCGCTCTCCGCAGGCGATGGCAATGAGAATGACCGCCGCCCCCACTAGGATGGAGGAGACGCCGTAGGTGATGCCGCAGGTCTGGGCGATGCCCTGCTGGAGCACGCTCCAGGGCTCCAGGCCCACGTTGGCCTGGAGCATCATGGTGATGCCCACGGCGCTGACCAGGAGACCGCCGAGAAGCCATCCGGTCCGCCGGATATATCCTTGAAGCATGGAACAAAACCCTCCTGTTAGTTTCGAATCTGGGATAGATACCGGTAGACGCTGGCTTGAGAGCAGCCCAGCCCGGCGGCTACGTCCTTGACGGCCCCCTTGAGCAGGAAGAGGCCGCTTTCCTCCAGGGCGGCGATGATTTGCAGCCGCTCCTCGGAGGTCAGCCGTTCCGCCGGGACGCCCAGCCGGTTCAGCTCGTGGACAATGGCGTCCTGCGCCACGGCCTCAGTAGAATTGCGGAAGGTCTCCGGCCGGGGAGCGTCTTCAGAGGTTTCTTCCGGCTGGGTCAGGGCTTGAAAAAATTGGTTTGGATGGCACAGGGTTAGGACCTGCCTGGCAAAGGATTGGAAGCGGCTGTCGTCGAAATTGATGCAGAGCATCCCAATGAGCTTTCCGTTCTCCTTGATAAACATCGTGCTGGAGCGCAGGGGATTTCCGGCGGCGGAGACGCCGGAGTAATGCAGGCGGTAATCCTGCCACTCGTAGCTCTCATCCTTCAGAACGCTTAGGGCCATGTTGGTCAGCGGCGCGCCAAGCTCCCGGCCGCTGATGTAGCCGTTGGCAATGGCGATGATGGAGCGGTTTTTGTCCGTCAGGTCGTGAAGGGCCACCTCATAGTCCGGGCCCAGGGCCGCGCCAAGGAATTCTGTCAGCTTCACGTACTGGCGCAGCAGGGCGTTGGTGGTATCCGGCATAGGCGCCTCCTTTTCTTCCGGCGGGGAATTTGGTCCTTTGAATTCTTCGTTATTTTAGTATTATATTACTAGAATATTCCGCTGTCAAAAAAATTTTTTCTCACCATGAAAAAGGTGGACCTTTAGAGCGTTATTTATATTTTCTATAAAAAATTGGAGTAGAAAATAGCGATTCATACAAAACGCACAAATACCATTGACATTTTTTAGGAGTGCTGATAAAATTACCTCACGCTAAGAAGCGAACGCCGCCATTCGCGCGATGTCCGCTCCCACGCTCCGCTCCCAGGAGCGTTCGCGAATCCCCGTCCCATACACTAGGTACTGTCCGCTAGGCGCCCCGTCCGGCAGTGGGAAGCCGGGCCGGCGACGACCGGGGTATCTCCTGAACATCTGGCGAAAGCCACACTTTATGGAGGTAGATCAAAATGGACAAGAATGTGAAGCACTATCCCCTGAACGCTGTTATGCCTCAGCACTGCGCGTATGTTGTGCGTGACCTGCCCCAGGCCACGGTGGAGCAGCGTGAGCGCGCCCTGAACG
>CAJUQQ010000072.1 GCA_910588175.1 uncultured Oscillibacter sp. | reverse complement strand
GAGGCGGAAAACCTGGACGCGGTCCTCCTCACCGGGGAGGCCAACCGCTTTTACGCCTCCGGCTTCTTCGTCCCCGGCACGGACGCCACGGTCCTCGTCACCGGTCAGGACGCCGTGTTTTTCACCGACGCCCGCTATACAGAGGCCGCCGCCCGCTGTCTGGACGGGGCGGAGCTCCGGGAGGTAAAGCCCGGAAAGAGCCTGACGGACCAGCTCCGGGAGCTGGTGTTTTTAAAGGGCGTCCGCCGCCTGGGATTTGAGGACGGGGCCATGACGGTCCAGTCCTTCCGGCGGCTGGAAAAGGCCCTGTCGGAGGGCAAGTCCCCCTGTGAGCTGACCGCCGCGTCGGAGCCCGTCTCCAAGCTCCGGCAGACCAAGGACCCGGCGGAGCTTGCCGCCATGGAAACCGCCCAGGGCATCGCCGAGCGGGCTCTGGAGGACATTTTGAAGGAAATCCGCCCCGGCGTGACGGAAAAGGAAATCGCCGCCCGGCTCCAATATTTGATGCTCCATTACGGCGCGTCGGACATGTCCTTCGACCCCATCGTGGTCTCCGGCCCCAACGGCAGCCTGCCTCACGGCGTGCCCTCGGAAAAGGAGATTCAAGCCGGGGAGTTCGTCACCATGGACTTCGGCTGTATTTACGGGGGCTATTGCTCCGACATGACCCGCACCGTGGCGGTGGGGTCCGTGACGGAGGAGATGGAGCGGGTTTACAACACCGTCCTGGCCGCCCAGGAGGCGGGCATCGCCGCCGCCCGGGCCGGGGTTTCCGGCAAGGCCGTGGACGCCGCCGCCCGGGCCGTCATTCAGGAGACGGGCTATGGGGAGTATTTCACCCACAGCTTCGGCCACGGGGTGGGCGTGGAAATCCACGAGGCCCCCAACGCCGCCGCCAGCAATGAGACCCCCCTCCCCGCCGGGGCGGTGATTTCGGCGGAGCCGGGGATTTACATTCCCGGAAAGCTGGGCGTCCGCATTGAGGACGTGATTTTAATCACCCCGGAGGGCTGCCGGAATCTGACGAAGGCCCCCAAGGAACTGATGGTTATCTGAGAGGAGGACTCCCCATGCTCATGTTATGGTATCCCAAATGCACCACCTGCCAGAAGGCGAAAAAATGGCTGGACGAACGGGGCCTCGCCTGCGAGGTCCGGGACATCAAGCTGGAAAACCCCAGGTTGGAGGAGCTTCGCCGGTGGTGGACCGCCAGCGGCCTGCCCCTGAAGCGCTTTTTCAACACCAGCGGCCTCCAGTACAAGGCCCTGGGCCTGAAGGACAAGCTCCCCGGCATGGACGAGGAGGAGCAGCTGGCCCTGCTGGCCTCCGACGGCATGCTGGTAAAGCGGCCCATCCTGGCGGGGGACGGCTTCGTCCTCACCGGCTTCAAGCCCCAGGAATGGGAGGAGACGCTGGGATGATCCGGCGTTTCGACTTCGCCCCCCTGGACGGCATCACGAAGCGGGTCTTCCGCCGGGTGTGGCATGCCCACTTCGGCGGGGCGGACCGGTATTTCATTCCTTTCATCTCCCCCACGGACCAGCACATCCTCACCCCCCGGGACCGGCGGGAGCTGGAGAATCCCGAGGGGCTCCCCCAGGTCCCCCAGGTGATGGCGAAGCGGGCGGCGGATTTCGTCTGGGCGGCGGAGGTCCTGGCGGAGCTGGGCTATCCGGAGGTGAATTTGAATCTGGGCTGTCCCTCCGGCACCGTCACCGCCAAAGGGAAGGGCTCCGGCCTGCTGGCGGACCCGGATGCTCTGGACCGCTTTCTGGAGGAGGTCTTTTCCGGCGCGCCGGTCCCCGTCTCCGTGAAGACCCGGCTGGGCTATCACACGCCGGAGGAGTTCCCCCGGCTGCTGGAGGTGTTCAGCCGCTATCCCATCGCCTGTCTCACCGTCCACCCCCGGGTCCGGCCGGAGAAGTACCGGGGGACGGTGCATATGGACCAGTTCGCCCTGGCCCTGGCGGAGAGCAAAAACCCAGTGTGCTACAACGGGGACCTGACCTCCGTCCCGGGGATCCGGGCTCTGGAGACCCAATTCCCCGGCCTGAACGCCGCCATGATCGGCCGGGGGGCCATCGCGGACCCGGCGCTGTTCCGGCGGCTCCGGGGCGGCCCCGCCGCCACGAAAGAAGAGCTCCAGGCCTTCACGGCGGAGCTTTACCGGGCCTATCAGGCGTTTTACGCCCAGGCCGCTCCCGACGGGCAGACCGCCCCCGCCTCCCAGCGGATGAAGGAAATCTGGTTCTACCTGATTCACCTGTTTGAAAACGGCGAGCGCCTGGGGGGCCGGATGCGCCGCTCCCGGGGCCCCCGGGCCTACGAGGAGCTGGAAGCCCAGATTTTCCAAGAGCTGGAGCTTTTGGACGCTCCCCAGGGGGCGCTGGCATGAAATGGACGGGTCCGCTCCTGGGCGGGCCCGTTTTCCCGCTTGCCATCCCGCCCCAAATGTGCTACACTAAAGCAAAGACACCACCACGTTTCAGGAGGTCCTCGTTATGACGTACGAACAGGTTGACCGGCAAAAATGCAAGTGGGAAACGGCGGAGCTGCTGCGCAGCGCCCAGGTTTCCCCCAAGGCCATGACCGCCCTGTGCATGGGGCTGGCGGTGGCGCTGGGGCTGCTCTCCTCCCTGGGAGGCAACGGCTTCCTGGGCATTTTCATTTCCATTCTGTCCTCGCTTCTGGCCTCCGTCCTGGGGGCGGGCTTCGTGCTGTACTGCATGGCCATCCGCCGGGGTGAGCGGGCGGAATATCTGACGCTGTTCGACGGGTTCTCCTTTGTGGGAAAGATCATTCTGCTGGACATCATCAGCGGCTTTTTCATCGTTCTCTGGTCGATGCTCTTTCTCATCCCCGGCGTCATCGCCGCCTACCGGTACAGCTTCGCGTCGTTCAACCTCTATGAGAACCCCGGCATCGGCGTCATGGAGGCCCTGGACATGAGCAAGCGGCAGACCCTTGGCTACAAGTCCCAGCTCTTCATGCTGGATCTGAGCTACTTCGGCTGGAACTTCCTGACCAGATTCCCCGCCATCTTCATGAACCAGCTGATCGCCCGGGACATTACCGCCGAGCTTCTCTACGGCATCCCCGCCCCGGATACATATTTCGGCCTGCCGCTGATCGCGCTGGACCTTCTTTTCGGTCTCTGGCAGCTGGCGGTGTCCCTGTTCTATTACCCCAATTATGTCTGCGTCCGCCTCTGCTACTTCGAGACCGCCAAGCGGACCTCCGGCGTGGGCCTGGGAGCGGAGCCGCCCCAGACCGATTTCTGGGGTGGCTGGAATCCTCCGGACGGGCTGGGCTGAGCGTTTGAACCGAATCAAAAAACCAGGCCCCAAGGCAAGTGCCTTGGGGCCTGGTTTCGTTTCTACCGTCAAATACCTTGAAACACAGCAACGCCGCTTTTCGGACAAACGCCGCCGCCGGCGTGTAAAACACGCCGCATTGGACGGCGAAATCCAAACCGGGGACGCCGAAAGCGGCCTGCCCGGGCGGAAAGCCCGGGCAGTCGAAGAAAATCAAAGATTCTTTTCAAGCGGCTTGCTTATAGGTTTGGGAACCGCTTTCGGACATAGCCGCTGCGCCGCAGAGCCAAAGCCAGCAGCGTGGACGCCGCCGCGCCGAAGGCGGCCTGGACCAAATTGCTGGGCAGTCCCGCCGCGCTGGCCGTCAGGCAGAGCACCAGGTCCCCGCCGCCGGAAACGGCGGCCAGCAGTCCGTCAAACAGCCAGTAGCCCAAAACCATAGGGACCTCCGCCGCCAGGGCGCAGAGGAGCAGCCCCCTCCTGTTCAGCGCCCGGTACAAAAGCGCCGCCGTCAGGGCCATGACGGCCTTGATCACTAGGGTGGCGGGGACATAAACGGCGTAGCCGCTCAGCAGGTCCGCCATGGCGGGTCCCACGCCCCCGGCGGCCGCTCCATACGCCGGCCCCAGCAGCCAGGCCCCCAGAATCACCACCGCGTCCCCCAGATTCATGTAGCCGCCAGTGGGGGAGGGGACCTGTATCACCATGGTCCCCGCGCAGCCCAGGGCGGCGAACAGCCCCGTCAAGGCCAGCAGCCGGGCATCCGCCCGGCCTGTCTCCCGATCCAAAAGGTTTTCCATCGCGCCTCGCTCCTTTCCTTGTTGATGTTGCCATCATAGCGCCTTTGTGATAGGATAGAAATAGCCAAAATTGAAATTTTTTATAAGGTCAGAGGAGGGATGTCCCCATGCTGACATACGACCTGGACGCCCGGGGAGGCCTGTCTCTTTACGAGTACCTGTACCGCCGTCTGCGGGACGATATTTTAAGCGGAAAGCTGGCGGCGGGAGAGCGGCTGCCCTCCAAACGGGCCCTGGCGGAGCACCTTCGGGTGTCCGTGATTACGGTGGAGGGAGCTTACCGCCAGCTGGAGGCGGAGGGCTACGTGGACGCCCGGCCGAGGCGGGGCTTTTTCGCCGCGCAGGTGGACCGCCGCCTCCCGGCGGCGGAGGCGGGGGCCGTCCTCCCGGCGGCGGAGCCTCCCCGGTCCTGGCGTCTGGACCTGAAAAGCGGACGGACGGACCCGTCCCGCTTTCCCTCAGCCCTCTGGGCCCGGCTGACCCGGCAGGTCCTCTCCGAGGGGGAGCACCTGGCCCCGGTTCCCTCCCAGGGGCTCCCCGCCCTGCGGGAGGCCATCGCCCGGGACCTGCGGGATTTTAAGGGCATGACCGTATCCCCGGAGCAGATTGTCGTGGGCGCGGGGGCGGAGTATCTGTACCTGCTCCTGGCCCAACTGCTGGGCCGGGAGGAAACCGTCTTCGCCCTGGAGGACCCGGGCTACCCGAAGATTCGCCAGGTCTACGGCAAGTGGGGCGCGGTCTGCCGTCCCATCCCCCTGGACAGCCAGGGCATGGCCCTGGAGCCCTTGTACGCCTCCGGAGCCACGGCGGTTCACCTCTCTCCCACCCACCACTACCCCACGGGCATCGTCACTCCCATCGCCCGGCGGCAGGCCCTCCTCCGCTGGGCGGAGGAAACGGACGGCATCATCATTGAGGACGACTACGACAGCGAATTCCGCTTCACCGGGCGGCCCATTCCCACCCTCCAGAGCATCGATACCCGGGGGCGGGTGGTGTATATGAACACCTTCTCCCAAACCATCTCCCCCTCCATGCGGGTAGGCTTCATGGTCCTGCCGCCCCGGCTGCTGGAGCGATGGCGGCGGGAGCTGGGGTTTTACGCCTCCACCGTCCCCGCCCTGGAACAGCAGGTGCTTGCCCGCTTTCTGAGGGGCGGCTGGTATGAACAGCACCTCTCCCGGGCCCGGAAGCAGTACCGTCTCCTCCGGGAGGCGGTGCTGGAGCGGTTCCGGCTGTGCCCCTTCGCCGCCTCGCTTACAGACCGGGGAGCGGGGCTCCACTTCCTCCTCCGGCTGAACAGGCCGGAGGACGACGAAGCCCTCCGCCAAAGGGCGGAGGGCCTGGGGGTGCGTCTTGGGTTTTTGTCGGAGTACGCCAGTCTTCCCAATCCTGCCTACGCCCACACGCTGGTGGTGAATTACGCGGGGCTGGACATCGCGGGGCTGGACGAGGCGGAAGCCCTTCTGTCGGAGGTCTTCCGGCCTTAATACCCGTCTTCACAACCGGGAGACACCGGACGAGGGATTTTCCCGCCGGACAAGGACCTGTTCCACGGGACTCTTGATGGTTCTAAAGGAACATTGGCGAAGCTCCGGCGGGAAAATCCCCGCCCGGACAGGGCTTGCCGGTTGTGTATCCCGATTCTCAAACCGCCGGGGCCGTCTCTCCGCTCCGCCGGAAGCGGACCAGCCCGGTCCGGTCCAGAGCCACCATCACTGCGGGGATGAAGACCAGCTGGAGGATGATGCCGGGGATGGCGGTGAGAAACGCGCCGGAGAGGAACATCTGCCAGGTGAAGGCCTGGCCGGACACGCCGGAGAGAATCACCTGAACCACGGCCCAGACCACCCGTCCGCCCAGCATGGCGGCGATGAGGCAGCGGTACAGAGCGACGACGCACTGCCAGCGAGACCGGGCGTAGAGAAAGCCCGCCAGGAAGCCGTAAGCCGCCAGCTCAAAGGCCATGGCGGTTCCGGTGGGGAACAGGGGCGGCGCGAAAAAGAGGACGTAGCGCAGCGGGGGGAGAATCAGGCCCACGGCGAGGCCGTATTTCCACCCGCAGAGGAGGCCGCACAGCAGCACCGGCAGATGCATGGGGCAGAGCATTTTGCCGATCTGGGGAATCTGCCCGGTGAGGAAGGGCAGGACGAGGCCCAGGGCCAGCAGCATGGCGGCGGTAACCAGCGTCCGGAGAGGGGATTGCGTCTTGGATTTGTTCATGGGAAAAACTCCTTTGCGGATCAGTTTTTCCGTCTTCTGACAGTCCGCCGCCTTCCTGGCGGCGGGTCGCTTCCCCCATAGTATACCACAGGGGGCTCGCTTCTGCCAAGCATTTTTTAGCGGGGACTGCCCAGGCGGACCTGTGTGCCCGCCGGGCCGCCTCAATCGAAAAATCCGGTGGTGTCCACCACCAAATCCGCGGCCGCCTCCGTGCCGCAGGCGGCAAAATAGGCTTCCTCCAGTGCCCGCCACACCCGGTCAAAGGTGGGATAATACTCCCCCTCCCGGGCCCGGAGGCGGCGGGTCTGCTCCTCATGGTCACAGGTGAGGAAGATTTTATAGTCGTAGTACGTTGCCAGGGAGGGGTGCTGGGAATAGGTGCCCTCCACAAGAATCAGCTCCACCTCGTCCGGGTCAATCTCCATGGGTTCTCCGTATTCGTCCAGCACCGGACCGTCAGGAAGGAAGGGCGGATACGCCAGCGGCTCCCCGGAGCGAACCGGCAGCAGGATCTCCCGCCGGAGCCGTTCCAGGTCCATGTTCCCAGCAGGGGTCTCCATCCAGTCCGGGGGCCGCTTCTCCCAGGGGAGGTAGAGATCGTCCATGTGGGCGATGTGCTTGAAGCCGGGAATCAGCTGCTCCACGATGCCGGAAAAGCCGGTCTTTCCGCTGCCGCAGCGGCCGTCCACAGCGACGAGAAAGGGACGGATGCCGTGGCGGCGCAGGTGAGCGCTGGGACGTTCATCCGGCCGCTTGTCCCCCGGGCGGGGCAGGCGCAGCCAGGCGGCGTAATGCTCTCTGGACAGCCGGTCGATGGGGACCAGCGCCGGGAGGAACCCGGCCAGCTTCGTTTGCAGAACCCGGTAGTGGGGGCGGTAGGCGCTCCGAAACGCCTCGCTGTGATGAACGGAGGGACAGCCCTCCCGCCGCCAGCTCTCCAGATAGTCCGGCAGTCCGGGGACGGGGAGAGCGGTCAGCTGGTCCAGCTTTACAGAGAGACCGGACACGGTTCCCTCCACGGAGCCCATGGTCAGGGTGAACATCCGCCCGATCAGGGGAAGCTCCGACAGCGTGGAAAGCGCCTGGGTGAGGTGGAAGCGGCAGAGGCCGTTTCCGATGGGCTCCGGAGGAAGAGGCTCCGTCCCCGCCTCCTTCCGCTCCTCCAGCAGGGCCGCCAGCACCTTGTCCGGGCTCCGGACCATGTGGGCGGGACCGAATTCGCTTTGATAGGCCAGCTTGGCAAAGTCCTGGGGCTCCATGGCCGGATACCGGGTCCAATGGGCCCTTGCGATGTCCAGAAAGTTCCCGCTCATAGGCCCAGCTCCCGCTCCGCCAGCTCCGCCGCCCGGTGGAGGTACTCCTCCAGGCGGCACTCCTCCACCCCCGCTACATATACGCCGCAGGAGGAGGAGGGAATCAGGATTTTCACCGCCCCGGACCCGGAGACGGCGGCAGCCATGGCGGGGGAGACCTCTCCCAGAATGCCGTTGGCCAGGATGACGCCGATGGGCCCCAGAATCAGGTCCGCCCGGGCGGCGTTGTACACCACGGCGTTCTCCCCCGTGGCCCCCTGGGCGGCCCCGGCCTTCAGCATGGCGGCGGTGGCCGCCACGTTGGTTCCCGCGCAGAGGAGGAGGCAGTCCTCCGGGAGACGGGGCTTCAGCAGCTTCACCAGCCGGCTTCCCACGCCGCCGCCCTGGCCGTCCAGAATCAAAACCGTACGTCTCATGTCCTCACCTCCCGAAGAGCTCCGCCGCCCGGGCCATGTTCTCCATAACCGGCACCGCGAAGGGGCAGCGGGTCTCACAGGCCCCGCACCGGACGCACGCCCCCGCCCCGTGGGACAGCGCGGCGTAGTGCTCCCGGACCGTCTCGGGAACCGCCCCCTGCGCCAGGGAGAGGTTCAGAAATTTGGTCACGTCCGCCACGGGGATGCCCTTGGGGCAGGGGGCGCAGTGGCCGCAGTACATGCAGCGGCCCTTCCAGCTGATCTTAGGCAGGGCCGCCAGGGCGGCGGCATAATCCCGCGCCCCCTCCGGGGCCTCCTCAAACGCGAGGCTGTGTTTCAAATCCTCCAAGCTCCGTGCCCCGGACATCACACAGGCCACGCCGGGCCGGTCCAGGGCGTACTGGAGGCACTGGAAGGCCGTCAGAGCCTTCCCCGCCGGGGAGAGGGACGCGCTGAGCAGATCCCCGCCGCCGAAGGCCTTCATCACCGTGATGCCCACGCCCAAGCGCTGGCAGGTCTCGTACAACTCCCGCCGTTCCGGGTCCATGTTCAGCAGCGGGGCGGCGTAGTTCTTGGGCGCCCAGAGCTCCTCCACATCCTCGCTGGCGGGCTGGAGGTCGTAGCAGGGGTTCACGCTGAACATCAGCACGCCGATCAGCCCGGACTTCACCGCCGCCAGGGCCACTTGGGGGTTGTGGCTGGACAGGCCCGCGCAGCCGATTCTCCCCGCCTCCTTCAGCTCCTTGGCATAGGCCATGACGGGGCCGTTTTTCACCCCCTCCCAGTCCGCCAGGGAGTCCACGTAATGCACCATGCCAATTTCCACATGGTCCGTCTCCAGCCGCCGGAGCTGGTCCTCAAAGCTGGCCCGGACCTCGACGATGTCCCGGCTTCTTTTGTACTGCCCATCCTTCCAGACGGAGCAGAGATGGGCCTGGAGAACAAACTTCTCCCGCCGCCCCCGAAGGGCCCGGCCCAGGCCCCCGCGGAACGCCGGGTCCGGCGTATAGAGATCGATGCAGTTGGCTCCCGCCTCCTCCAGTACATCCAGCCATTCGCTCACCTGCTCCGGGGTCTTTCCCAGGAATCCCTCGCAGCCCACGCCGATTTCTCCAACCCGCAGGCCGGTCCGGCCCAACACGCGGTATTTCATATGTCCTACCTCCTTGTTTCATGAGACCATTTGTCTGTCTTCCAGCATAACACTTGGAGCCCGCTCCATGTCAAGAAGTTTTTCGCATTTCCCCACGTCCCGGCGCATAGGATGGACCAACAAGAGGCAGGGAGTGAGGATGTTTTGAAGGGAAA
>CAJUQQ010000071.1 GCA_910588175.1 uncultured Oscillibacter sp. | reverse complement strand
CGCCGTATTTCTTGTCCAGAACCACGTTCCGGCCCTTGGGGCCCAGGGTGATTTTGACGGTATCGGCCAGGGTGTTGACGCCGGTTTCCAGCGCCTTGCGGGCGTCCTCGCCGCGCTTGATGAGCTTAGACATAATCAATCTACCTCCATAGAATCATGTTGTTAGAACCGCGGAACCAAGTGCGCTTCGCTGCTTGGTTTCGCCGGGGGCCAGGGGCGCCCCCTGGTTTCTCCGCAAAGCGGAGAACGAAATTTGAATCGCTTTTCCGACGACATGCGGGTCGGAAAATTCCAATATTCCAGCCGCCTTGGGCGGCGGCTCCAGTCCGCAGACCGGAGGGGCAATCTAAAGGGGGGATGAAGTCCCCTCTTTAATCAATCGACAATCGCCAGGATGTCGTTCTGCCGCACGACCACGTACTCGACTTCCTCCAGGGTGACCTTGGTGCCCGCGTACTGGCTGGTGATCACCTTGTCGCCGGGCTTTACGGTCATGGTGACTTCCTTGCCGTCCACGGTGCCGCCGGGACCCACGGAGATAACCTCGGCCACGGAGGGCTTCTCCTTGGCGGAGCCGGTGAGGATGATGCCGCCCTTGGTGGTCTCCTCGGTCTCCACCATCTTCAAAATGACGCGGTCTGCAAGCGGGGTGAGTTTCATATCTGGTTCCTCCTTAAAATATAAAAATTTGAAAAAACGTAATCACTGTTAGCACTCAAGTATCCGGAGTGCTAACAGTGATTATCATAGTACAGCCGCCCCTATTTGTAAAGGGGATTTTTCGCAAAAGTTATGAAGAATTTGTAAATGTTGCGTCCTTATTCCAGCAGCCAGTCGTCTACCACGTCCCGCAGGGCCACCGGCGTCACGGCTCCCCGCACCAATTTCTCCGCCAATGCCTGAACCCGTTCCCGGCAAAGACTCAGGTCCCGGACCGCCGCTGTCTCTCCCTCCAGTTCAATTTCCACGCCGTAGGAAGCTGGCTCCGCCGCATCCTCCTCCAGCAGATAATAGCGCACCCGCGCGGTCTGGCACAAGGCTTCTCCCACAAACCGTTTTCCCATCACGCTGCTCCCCTCTTTTTTTCGGACCGGCCCCGCGTTATAGGCCGATTCCATCTTTTTCCAGCATATCATGAACAGAGCGCGCATTTTGTCGAATAATGTCGAATCCTTACGAATCCGCCAGCAACGCCTCCAGTTCCTCTCGGGTAAACAGCAGGTTCAGCGCCTCCAGCATCCCGTTGGAGGTGAGATGCTCCGGCAGGTCCAGGCGCTTCAGGAGCCGGCGGCGCCTCTCCGCGCTGCCCTCCCCACCGCTGAGCCCCAGAGCAAAGAGATCCGCCTTAGTAACGGCCTGTCCCCGCTCCGGCGGAACCTCTCCCTCAAAGGTGGCGCCGCCGCGGCGGAGGGCTTCCAGCAGCACCGTGGGGGACATGCCCTCCACACCCAGCTTTCCTTCCTTACCGCCCTTGCGCTTGCGGCGTTCCTTGCCTTTTACGTCGGGGATATAGGCCTGCTTCACCTTGTCCTTGGGCAGGGCTCCCTTTAGATAATTCCGCAGAAGAAACCCCGCCCCGTCGCTGTCCGTCAGGAGGATGAGGCCCCGCTTCTCCGCCAGACGGCGGAGGAAGGCCAGCTTCTCCTTGTCGTTGAACACGGCGAAGCCCCCCAAGGTAACCACCGTGGCGTCCACCACCTGTGAGACGGTATTTTTGTCGTAGCGGCCCTCTACAACGATCACTTCCCGAATACGTTCCATAGGCTCATCTCCTCTCCGCGGCGAACTGAACCAGCAGCAGTTTCAGCTCACCCGCGCTGTCCACGCCCCGCTCGCTCTTCATCCGGCGGTCCAACGTCTGGCACCGCCGCACCGCCTGGGCGCACCACTCCGCCGTAGTCCGCCGGGCGGTGTCCAGCAGCAGCTTGGCGGGATAGTCGGACTTCATGCCCCACAGCTCCATCAGCCAGTACCGGTCCCTTCCGCTGTCCAGAGCCAGCCGGGCCGTCCAGATGCGGCGAAGCTGGCTCCCCAGGGCCGCCAGGATCATGATGGGCTCCGTCTGCATTTTCAGCAGGTCCCCCAGGATGGAGGCCGCCTGGTCGTACCGCCCCTGGAGCACCGCGTCAGACAGTTTAAACACCTCCGCCGACAGCACCGGGTCCGCCACGGCGTCGATATCCGCCTGCGTGACGGTTTTTCCTTTCGCGTAGGCGGCGATCTTCTCAATCTCCGGCACCAGTCCCGTCATCAGCCCGCCGCAGGTAAAGACCAGATACTCTGCCGCCGTCCGGTCAATCTCCTTCCCCAGCGCTTTGAAGCGCCGGGAAATCCAGGGCAGCAGGTCCGCGTTGGACGCCGCCGGGAACTCCACCACCTCCGCGTGGGTCTCCAGGGCCTTGCAGAGCTTCTTCATCGTCTTGTTGGGTTTATACTCCAGGGTGTCGTAGACAAAGACGACGCAGCAATAGGGCGGCAGGTCCTCCAGCAGGGCGATGAGCTTCTCCCGCTGGTCCTCCCCCAGCTTGAAAAGGTCCCAGTCCGTGACGGAAACCAGGGTCCGCTCCGCCATCATGGGCATCGCCTCCGCCGCCTCCGCCAGGGCTTGTGCCGTCAGGTCCTTTCCCTCCAAAGCGTGGTAATTGAAGGTCTCAAAGCCCGGGGACACCAGCTTTTTTCGCAGCTCTCCCAGGTAGTATTCCCGGAGGTAGCTCTCCTCTCCGTGAAAGACGTAGGCGGAGCCGGCGGTTCCGGCGGCCAGGTCCTCCTTCAGTTTTTGCAGGGCCGCCCCCTTCCGGGGGAGCTTTTTCTTGTCAGCCATGGCTTTCCTCCTGATTCCAGGCGAGATGAACGGTCCCGTGCAGGTCCGTCCGATAGATGTCACAGCCCTGCCGGGCCAGGCGGAGCAGGGTCTCCTCCGTGGGATGCCCGTAGGGATTGGAGCCCACGCTGATGCAGGCCGTCTCCGGCCTCAGGGCCTCCAGCAGAGCTTGGGACGAGGCGTATTTGGAGCCGTGATGCCCCGCGACCAGGGCCTCAATGTCCGGCAGGTCATAAGCCTCCAGCAGCTTTGCCTCCGTGGCGGCGTCCATGTCGCCGGTGATCAGCAGATCGTTGTCTCCGGCGGAAGCCAGAACAGCCAGGCCCCGCTCATTGTCCTCCCCTTCCCCCACGGGCGGAAAGACCGTCAGGGTTCCCCTGCCGAAATCCAACCCTTCCCGGGACGTGAGAAAGCGGACGTTGACGCCGTGTTCCCCGGCGGCGGAGAGGACCACGCCTTGGAGACCCGCGCTGTCCTCCCCCCCGGGAACCAGCAGCGTGTCCACCTCCAGCCGGTCCAGCAGGTCTGTCACGCCGGAGACGTGGTCCTTATCATAGTGGGTGAGCAGCAGGTAGTCCAGACGCTTGCAGCCCATGGCGGCCAGCTGCCGGGCGGCGGTTTCGCCGGGGTCCTTCCAGCTGTTGGCGCTGCCGCAGTCCACCAGGGCGAAGGCGCCGCCGGAGGCCAGAACCACACTCTGCCCCTGGCCCACATCCAGCACCAGGACATCCAGATCGCTGTGATACCGGGCTTCGCCCAGGCGGACCGTCAACGCTAAGGTCAGCGCCGCCAAAACGGAAGCCAGGGCATACTTCCGCCGTCCCGTCCGCCGGACCAGGCAGGCGGCGGCAAAGAGAACGTAGGCGTACACCAGCCAGTATTTCAGGTAGGGATTGGCGGTGTAGACGGCGTGATAGGGAATCTTTGAGAGGAGCCCGGCGGCCAAAAGGATAAACTCCGCCGCCAGCCGGGCCGGAAGGGCCAGCAGTGCTCCCAGAGGCAGACAGAAAAAGCTGACGGTCACTGACAGCAGTCCACCGGTAAAGGCCCAGACCGCCGCCCAGAGGCAGAGGGCGCCGCTCAGCGGGGCAATCAGCACCAGGGCGCCAAAATAATAGGCCGCCAGCGGCACGGTGAACACCATGGCCCCCATAGAGGCGGAGAAGGTAGCCGCCAGGAAGCGGAATGCCCTGCCCCGTTTCTTTTCGCCGGTCAGCCCCTTCCAGAGTCTTGGTGTGAGCCAGAGGATGCCCGCCATGGCGGCAAAGGACAGCTGGAGTCCCACCGACGCGGCGGCGAAGGGGTTTGCCAGCAGAATCAGAAACAGGGCCGCCAGCAGCGACGTAGGCCCGTCGTTCTCCCGGCGGGCCAGAATCGCCAGCAAGGGCAGGGACAGCATGATACAGGCCCGGAGCACCGAGGGACTGCCGCCGGTGAGGGCGGCGTAAAACGCCAGCAGCGGGATACCCAGCAGAGCTTGCAGCTTCCGGCTTTGCAGCAGGAAGCCCGCCAGGGCCATGAGAAAGCCGCAGTGCATGCCGGACACCGCCAGGATATGATTCAGCCCCGCCTCCGTGAGGGCTGTATAAGCCTTCCCGGAGACCTCGCTCCGGTCACCGGTGAGGATGGCCGTCAGAAAGCCGGCGGCGTCCCCGGGGAAGAGGATCTGAATTTGTTCCCGCATGGCCCGTCCCGCCCAGGCGGGAAGCCAGCGGAGGCTGTGCCGCGTCCCTTCCCCCAGGGTGAGCTCACCCCGGCCATAGGCCAGGAGAAAAACACCTTTTGATGTGAACGTGGTAATATCCTCGTCCCGGATCCGGGCGGCGTCCTGAAAGCGGACCTGTCCGGCGACGGTCTGGCCTGGGACCAGGTCCAGCAGCTCCTCCCCGGCGTAGAGCATGATCTTGCCGGGGACGCCCTCCAGCCGGACCACCGCCCGGGCGCCGAAATCGCTCTTCGAGGCATAGCCGCAGAGCGTGGCGGCCACCGTCTCCGTCCGGCCCGCCATGGCCTGCGCGGGCCGCTGGACCTGACGGGCGTAGAGCCAGCTCCAGCCAAGGCCCAGGGACAGCGCCGCAAAGAGCACCACGGCCCGCCGCCGCCACATCCCAGGCAGGCCCGTGGACGCCAGCCCCAGCGCCAAAGCTATCCCGCCTCCCAGCAGCGGCCAGCCGTCCCCCAAGAGGTACTGGGCTAAAAACACCCCCAGGGAAAAGCCCCCGGCAAATACCGCCAGCCGCCTCATCGGCCGCCCTCCGGCGGCGGAGGGCCAGCCGTTCCGCCCTTCATTCTCATCACCCGCGAACCATCTCTTTCCCTATACCAAAAACTCCCGGAGGGGTTTCCCTCCGGGAGCCTTTTCTCACATAAGCAACTCCGTTATTCCGCCAGAATCAGGCGGTTTCCCGTCATGCCGGGGCTGTCCGCCGTCAGCTCCGGGACGAACTCCGCCGTCCCCTCCGCTCCCGCCGCCTGGGTTACCAGAGCGGAGAGGGTCTCCACCTTTTCCGGCGTAGTGGCGGCGTAAATCCGGTCCACCCGAATCGCCAGACGGTTCAGATCCAGTCCGGCCACCGTGTCGGGGCCCTCGGCGATGACAGCCTCCGGCACCTCCACGGACAGGAGGATGTCATAGGGCTCCAGCGCCGTCCTCAGGTCGCCCAGGAGCAGGTCCAGATTGTTGGCCAGGGGCACGTCGGTGTTGTAGTTGATTTTATTGATCTTTCCCACAGTGGGATAGCTGAAATCCGTGAGCAGCAGCTCGTCAAAGCCCAGCTCCGCGATCTCCTTGGCCAGGTCGCAGACATACTCCCGCGTCGAAGGCTTGGCGGGGTCCAGCCAGAGATTGTTGTTCCCATCGTAGAAGATATAGCCGCCGGTGTTTTTCAGCCCCCGGCCCTCCACGTCGGCGTTGGCGGCCTTGAAGTCCTGGAGGCAGGCCACGCTGGCGATGGTGTGCAGCCCCTCCCGGGAAGTGAGGGCGCTCAGCGTGGAGGCGGTGTCCAGCTCGGTCTCCACCGCGCCGGAAACAGCGCCGGTAAAGTTAAAGTAGATCGTCCCGTTGCTGGTCTTCAGCCGGACGGCCACGGCGTTGAAATCTTTGTTCTTCGTTTCGCCGGACCACGCCGTCCAGTCCGCCGCAGTCAGCGCTTTGGCCGGAAGAGAACCCGCCGCAATCTCCCGGGGCTCCTGCTCCTCCGGCTCCTGGACAGTGACGGACACGTCCGGCTGATCCGGATCCTCCTCTTCCCCGTCCGGCGGAGCGTCCCGCTCCTCCCTCTGCCAGGGCAGAACGATCTGACGGCGGCCGTCGGCGCTGTAGACGACGTGCTCCCCTAAATAGACAACGCTGAGGGCCACGGCGATCACCACCACCAGCACAACCGCCAGCAAAATTTTCCATCTGGGCCCCCGGCCCCGGTAACTGCTGTAGCCCTTGGCACCTGCCATGCGCGTCACCTCTTTTCAGGAGCGGCGCTCCCGTCGTTCTGGTCTTCCGGAAAGCTCAGCCCTCCAGGGCCATCATCTTCTCCACACGGCGGGCATGGCGGCCTCCCTCAAACTCGGTGGCCAGGAACACCTCCACCATGCGCTCGGCCATGTTGGGACCGGTGAAACCCGCGCCGATGGCCATCATGTTGGCGTCGTTATGGCGGCGGGTCATCTCCGCCTGGAGGCAGTCGGCGCAGTGGGCACAGCGAATGCCTTTCACTTTATTGGCGGCGATGGAGATACCGATTCCGGTGGTGCAGACCACGATGCCACGGTCGCACCTCCCCTCCGCCACGGCCCGGGCGGCGGCGGCTCCAAAATCCGGATAGTCGCAGCTCTCCTTAGAGGAGCAGCCGAAGTCCTCCGCCTCATGGCCCAGCTTCTCCAGAACCATCTTGATGTGCTGTTTCAGTTCATAGCCGCCGTGGTCACAGCCCAGCGCAATTTTCATGGCAGTATTCCTCCATGTCTTCTCATTTTTTGTGGCTTATATTGTACTCCATTTTTTTCAAAAAATCAAGGTGCTTTTCCCCTGCAAATCAGACCTTTTTCGCCCATCCCCGCCGCGCGCGGCCTCAAAGGCTGTGCCAGACCGGCTTCCGCCTCTCGAAGGTGCAGAAGCGCCGGAAGCCGCACTGCCGCAGCAGCGCTTGCCGTTCCCGCACCGCGCAGCCCACAAACTGGGCGGCGTGGGCGTCGGTGCCAAGGGTGACAATGGGGTCTTCCGCCATGTCCTCATACAGCCGCAGCCACATCTCGTCCGGCAGGGGCGTGCCGCCCCGGTTGGTGTTCAGCTCAATGCCGATCCCCTTCTGTTTCAGAATGGAGAAAATTTCCGTGATCTCCCAGCCGAAGCGCTCCATGCTCAGGTTCCAGCCCCGGTTCTCGTTGAGGTAGCGCAGAGGCAGCGTCAAGTGGCCCAGCACGTCGAACTGTCCCCACTCCGCCATCACCTTTACCCGGCCCAGATAGTCGGCGATGCCGTCGTAGGCCTCCTCCTCCGTCTTGGGGTCGAAGTAGTAGAGGTCCAGACCTTGATAGCGCTTGGAGAGCATATGGACGGAGCCGATGATAAAATCCAGGGGCGGCGCATCCGCCAGCAGCTTCTCCGTGTGGGCGAAATCCCAGCAGGCATCCCCCAGCTCAATGCCCAGGCGCAGCTTGATGCGGTCCCCCATGGCGTCCCGGGCGGCATCAAACTCCGCCGTCAGAGCGGACCAGTCATAGGACTCCCGGAGGTTCGTGCTGGCCCAGGCAATGGGCTCCACATGGTCGGTGAAACAGAGCTCATCCAGCCCCGCCGCCACGGCGGCCTCCGCCAGGGCGGTCATGGAATCCCCGGCATCCGGCGAGATGCGGGAGTGCAGATGATAGTCAGCCAGATACATCGTCCCTCACCTCTTTTTCTTACCCTTGCCGAAGAAGCCCTTCCGCTCCTCATAGTTGTCATCGCCCATGGTCTCGGCGAACTTCCGCAGGGCCTCCTTCTGCTCCTTGTTCAGGTTTCGGGGCGTCTCAATGTAAACGGTGACATACTGGTCCCCCCGGCCCCGGCCGTTGATGGAGGGAATGCCCTTTCCCTTGAGGCGGAAGGTGGTGCCGCTCTGGGTTCCCTCCGGCATGTCGTATTTCACCTTGCCGTCGATGGTGGGAATCTCCAGCTCCGCGCCCAAGGCCGCCTGGGCAAAGGTGATGGGCGCTTCACAGAGGACGGAAGTGCCCTCCCGGCGGAAAATCTCGTGGGGCCGGACGGTGATGGTGATAAGCAGGTCCCCGGCGGGGCCGCCGTTTTTCCCGGCGTTTCCCTGGCCTCGAATAGAGATGGTCTGCCCGTTGTCGATGCCTGCGGGAATGCTGGCCTGGATGGTCCGGCGCTGCCGCACCGCCCCCGTGCCCCGGCACTCCTTGCAGGGCTGGTGGATGATCTTCCCCTTGCCGCCGCAGCGGGAGCAGGGGGACGAGGTGGCAAAGACCCCCATAGGCGTCTGCCGCCGGACCTGGACCGTGCCGGTGCCGCGGCAGTCGGGGCAGATCTCGGGGGTGGTGCCCTCGGCGCATCCGCTTCCCTGGCAGCTGGCGCAAGTCTCCATCCGCTCCACGGTGACGGCCTTTTCACAGCCGAAAGCCGCCTCCTCGAAGCTGAGAATCAGGGACATGCGGATGCTCTCCCCCCGCTGGGGAGCGTTGGGGTTGGTCCGCCGCCCGCCGCCGAAGCCGCCGCCGAAGAAGCTGCCGAAAATATCCCCCAGATCGCCGAAGTCAAAGCCCCCGTCGAAGCCGCCTCCCGCGCCGAAGTTGGGGTCCATGCCGGCGTGACCGAACTGGTCGTACCGGCTCCGCTTTTCCTTGTCCGAAAGGATTTCGTAGGCTTCGTTGACTTCCTTGAACCGGGCCTCGGCCTCCTTGTCGCCAGGGTTCAGGTCCGGGTGGCTGGCCTTGGCCAGCTTCCGGTAGGCCCGCTTGATCTCATCGTCCGAGGCGCCCTTCTGCACACCCAGGACCTCGTAGTAGTCGCGTTTCTGCTCAGACATATTGCCTCCTGCGAATAACGCCATTCAATGGGGCGGGGATTTCTCCCCGTCCCATTGAATGAACCATTATTTCTTCTGATCGTCGTCGTCCACAACCTTGTAGTCCGCGTCGTAATACTGGCCCTCCTGCGCTCCGCCGGCGTCGCCGCCGGGCTGAGCGCCCTGAGGATTGGCCTGCTGGTACAGCTTCTCGCTGACGGCGTAGAACGCCTGCTGGAGCGCCTCCGTGTCCGCCTTGATGGCGGCGGTATCCTGGCCTTTCAGGGTCTCCTTCAGCTTGTCGAGCGCTCCCTGGACCTTGCCCTTGTCATCGGCGGGAATCTTGTCTCCCATGTCCGCCAGGGTCTTCTCGCACTGGTAGACCATCTGATCAGCCTGATTCCGGGTCTCCACTTCCTCTTTCAGCTTTTTGTCCTGGGCGGCATACTGCTCCGCTTCCTTCACCGCCTTTTCGATATCCTCCTTGCTCATGTTGGAGGAGGAGGTGATGGTGATGTGCTGTTCCGTCCCAGTGCCCAGGTCCTTGGCCGAGACGTTCACAATTCCGTTGGCGTCGATATCAAAGGTGACCTCAATCTGGGGCACGCCCCGGCGGGCCGGCGCGATGCCGTCCAGATGGAAGCGGCCCAGGCTCTTGTTGGCGGCGGCCATCTCCCGCTCGCCCTGAAGGACGTTGACCTCCACGCTGGTCTGGTTGTCGGCGGCGGTGGAGAAGACCTGGC
>CAJUQQ010000070.1 GCA_910588175.1 uncultured Oscillibacter sp. | reverse complement strand
CCCCCGCGCCGGAGCCCGCTGCCTCCTCCGGCGGCAAGATGAGCCAGGAGGAGATTGAAGCGATGATGGCCGGTATGGGCGGCGGAGAGCCCGCTCCCGCGCCGGAGCCCGCCTCCTCGGGCAAGAAGATGAGCCAGGCGGAAATTGAGGCGATGATGGCCGGAATGGCCGGAGGCGGGGCGGCTCCCGCTCCCCAGCCCGCGCCTGCGCCTGCGCCTCAGCCTGCCCCGGCGGCTCAGCCCGCGCCTCAGCCGGCGGCGGCTCAGATGCCGCAAATGCCCCCGATGCCTCAGATGCCTTACCCGGCGCCGGAGGGGATGAACGGCATGTACCCGCCGATGTATTACCCCTATCCCTACCCCTACCCGCCCCAGGCCGCCGCGCCGGAGCCCAAGGTCATCAGCACCAAGCCCGCGCCTCTGCGGGATCTGGACCCGTCGGAGGTTTTGGGGAAGGAGCAGGCCCAGAATTTGGACCTGATTATGGAGGTTCCCCTCCAGGTAACGGTGGAGATTGGCCGGACCCAGCGGAAGGTTCAGGATATTCTGGAATTCTCCAAAGGTTCTCTGGTGGTGCTCGACAAGCTGGCGGGCGATCAGGTGGATCTGTTTGTCAACGGCAAATGCGTGGCCAAGGGCGACGTGGTGGTAATCGACGACAACTTCGGCGTCCGGATTACCGAGATCGTTCAGGACCCCGTGATCGAGCTGGTGAAGAAATAAGCGTCCGGACCCCGGCGCTTTTGAGATAAGATAATCCGATATCCGATAACATTGTGATTTCGATAAGAAGGAAGGAATACGAGAATGGCTAAGAAGATTTTGCTGGTCGACGACGCCGCGTTTATGCGGAAGATGATTAAGGACACCCTGAGCAAAAACGGGTACACCGAGCTGTTCGAGGCCGTGGACGGCGCTGACGCCGTGGAGAAGTTCAGCGAGATTGGCCCGGATCTGGTGATTATGGACATAACCATGCCCAACATGGACGGTCTGGAGGCCCTGAAGGCGATCCGCGCCAAGGACAGCGGCGCCAATGTGGTCATGTGCTCCGCCATGGGTCAGGAGAGCATGGTTATGGACGCGGTGCGTTCCGGCGCCAAGGACTTCATCGTCAAGCCCTTCAAGCCCGACCGCGTGCTGAAAACCGTCAGCACCATCCTGGGCAATCCCTGACGGATGCTGGACCTGGGAGGCGACACGGCCCTGGCCTCCTTCCTGTGGATGCTGGTCTGTGTCGTCCTGATTATCGGCCTGGCCTATTGGTTTACGAGATACGTGGCGGGCCGGGGGGCGCTGAGCGCCTTCGCGGCGGGGCGGCGGATGGAGATTCTGGACCGGCTGCCCCTGGGGCGGGACCAGAGTGTGGTTCTGGCCCGGGTGGGGGAGCGGTATCTTCTCCTGGGAGCCGGAACGGCGGGGGTCACCCTGCTGGCGGAGCTGACCGCGGAGGAGGCCGCCGCCTGGAGACCGCCGGAGACGGCGGGAGAGAAGCCGGGCTTTCGCGAGGCTTTTCTCACCATTATGAAACAACGAGAGCGGAGGTGAACCGGAGGTGCCGGAAGGGCTGATCAATGTAAACGGCGAGAACGTGCAGGCGTTGGAAATTATCTTCCTGATGACGGCAATCACGCTCCTGCCTTCTCTCGTGGTGATGATGACTTCCTTCACCCGGTTTATCATCTCCTTTTCATTCCTGCGCAACGCCATGGGCACCCAGCAGACGCCGCCCAACCTTGTGCTGATCGGGCTGGCGCTGTTCCTGACGTTTTTTACCATGTCGCCTACGATCACCCGCATTCAGGAGGAGGCCTACGAGCCTTACGCCGCGGAGGAGATCGACCAGGAGGAGTTTTTCCGGCGGGCTTCCATACCCCTGGCGGATTTTATGGCGCGGAACACGACTATGAATACCCTGGAAATGTTCTGCGACATGGCCCACGTGGATATGCCGGAGGAGGTCAACACCCAGACGGTGGTGGAAACGCTGCCTCTGCGGATTATTGTGCCCGCCTTTGTGACCTGTGAGCTGCGAAGGGCGTTTACCATCGGACTGTTGCTGTATATCCCGTTCATGCTGATCGACATCGTGGTGTCTTGTACGCTGATGTCCATGGGTATGATCATGCTGCCGCCGTCCATGATTTCCGCGCCTTTCAAGCTGCTGCTGTTCGTGACCCTGAACGGGTGGGAGCTGCTGTTCTCTACTTTGGTCCGGGGTTTCCACTAGCGGAGGGCTGACGAATGGATACGGGAATGATAACCGACGTGATGCGGGACGCCGTGGGCGTGGTCATCAAGCTGGGCGGGCCTATGCTGGTACTCAGTATGCTGGCCGGCGTGGTGGTGGCCATTTTCCAGGCGGTAACCCAGATTCATGAGCAGACCATCAGTTTTATTTTGAAGCTGGTCATTGTAGTGGGCGTTCTTCTCCTGGCCGGAGGCTGGATGCTGACGACGCTCCAGGAATACACCCGGGAGCTGTTCGACCTCATGACGGTCATTTAGCGGAGGCGCCTATGATAGACGAAGGGGCCCTGACGCTCTTTTTGCTGATTACCGCCCGGATGAGCGGGCTGGTGCTGTTCAACCCCCTGCTGAGCCGGCAGAATATCCCCGGATTTTTCCGGGCGGGATTCACGCTGGTGCTGTCGGCCTTCACCTACTCGGTGACCGGCGGACGGGTGGAGCCGCCCAGCGGAGTGCTTCCCCTGGCGGGGGCGCTGCTGCTGGAGGTGGTACTGGGGCTGGTGCTGGGGCTGGTGGTCCACTTTTTTCTCTATATTCCCCAGATGGCGGGTTTGACCATTGACACCCAAATGGGCATGACCATGAGCCAGATTTACGACGCCGGCTCCCAGGCCAACATGTCCGTGACGGGTACGCTGATCAACACACTGATGATTCTGCTGTTCTTTGCCGCCAACGGCCACCACACGCTGATACGGATTATGATTACCTCCGGCGAGGTGGTGCGCTACGGCGGCATCTCCATCGGAAACGATGTGACCAATCTGGCGCTGGAACTGTTCATCCAGTGTACCGTTCTGGCGGTGAAGCTGTGCATGCCGATTCTGGCGGCGGAGCTGATCGGCCAATTGGGGATGGGCGTCCTGATGAAGGTCATCCCGCAAATCAATGTCTTTTCCATCAATATCGAGTTAAAGGTAATCATTGGCCTGGCGCTGCTGCTGATGCTGATGCTCCCCATCAGCGAGTTTCTGCTGGAGGCGGAGCGGATGATGCTGAGCAGTCTCCATGATATGCTGCTGCTGATGGCTTCCTGACCCGGTGCGCGTGCCCAAAGGGGGGATGACCGTTGGCGGAGGGCTCTAAGACCGAAAAAGCAACCCCAAAAAAGCGAAGAGACGAACGAAAAAAAGGTAACGTCTTCTTGAGCCAGGACGCGGTGGCGGTGGTGACGCTGCTGGGCTCCTTCTCCGTTTTCTGGATGATGTCCGGGCGGATCGCGGAGCAGCTGACGGGCTTTATGCGCTTTTGCTTTACCCAGGTGGACCTGGCCGGAGGGCTGGCCGTGGACGACATGCTCCGCGAGCTGACCATGCAAGCTCTGGGCCTGATGGCCCGGACCGTGCTGCCCATTACGCTGGTGACGGCGGGCTGCGCCGTTGTGGCCACCTTTGCCCAGACCCGGCTGCTGGTCAGCGGGGAGCTGATGAAGCCGAAATTCAACCGCATCAACCCTCTGGAGGGGTTTAAGCGGCTGTTTTCCCTGAAAAGCGTAATCAACGCGCTGAAGGGCATATTGAAAATCAGCATTCTCATGGTCATTGTCTATTTCAGCATTGAAAACATGTTCCATGAGAGCGCGAAATATTTGTATGTGGACCTCCGGGCCTCCTGCACCCACCTCTTTTCCCAAGGGGTGAGCATGGTCGTGAAGATCGCCTTGGCGTTCATCGCCCTGGCGGCGCTGGATATCCTTTACCAGTGGTGGGATTACGAGCGCCAGATCCGCATGAGCAAGCAGGAGATCAAGGAAGAATATAAACAGACCGAAGGCGATCCCCAGATCAAGGGAAAGATCAAGGAAATGCAGCGCAAGCGGGCTCAAAGCCGCATGATGCAGCAGGTCCCCCAGGCCGACGTGGTCATTCGAAACCCCACCCACTTCGCCGTGGCGCTCCGGTACCATCCGGACGAGGACGCGGCTCCTATTGTCTTGGCCAAGGGGCAGGATTCCCTGGCCCTGCGTATTGTGAAGGTGGCGGAGGAGCACAAGGTGGCCGTTATCGAAAACGTGCCCCTGGCCCGCGCCCTCTACGCGGACGCGGAGCTGGACCGGGAGATTCCCCCGGCGCTTTACAACCCCGTGGCGGAGGTGCTGGTCTACATCTTCCGGCTGAACGAGAAGAATAAACTGGTAAAATAAATTTGCCGCTTTGTCCAAAGGATAAGGCAGGCCGCCTCAAGAGGCGGGGCGGAAAGGAACAGGCGGAACAGGAGGTGGCCGGCGCTTGAAACGGATATTTGACAACGTAATATCTCTTGCCGTCGTGGTCATCGTTCTGTTTTTGATCATCCCCCTGCCCACGGAGCTGTTGGACATTCTGCTGGTGGTGAACATCGGGCTCTCCATCATGATCCTGATGATCACCATGAACATCTCCGAGGCGCTGGAGTTTTCCATTTTCCCATCGCTGCTGCTGATTACAACGCTGTTCCGATTGGGCTTGAACGTCTCCACCACCCGGCAGATTCTCTGGCACGGCTACGCCGGAACAGTTATCCAGAACTTCGGAAACCTGATCACCGGCGGCAACATCGTCGTCGGCGTGGTGATCTTCCTGATCATCGTGCTGGTGCAGTTTATCGTTATCACCAAGGGCGCCGAGCGCGTGGCCGAGGTGGCCGCCCGGTTCACCCTGGACGCCATGCCCGGCAAGCAGATGGCCATCGACGCGGACCTCTCCTCCGGCCTCATTGACGAGCAGGAGGCCAAGGGCCGCCGGCACAAGATTCAAAAAGAGGCCGACTTCTACGGCGCCATGGACGGCGCCACCAAAATCGTCAAAGGCGACGCCACCATGTCCTTGATCATCACCATGATCAACTTCGTGGGAGGCACCATCATCGGCATGGTCCTAAACGGCGGAACCTTTACCGACGTGATTTCCCGCTACTCCATCGTCACCATCGGCGACGGCCTGGTCTCTCAGCTTCCGGCGCTGATGATCTCCACCGCCACGGGCATGATCGTCACCCGGTCCGTGTCCGAGGGCAGCCTCAACAAGGATGTGATCGGTCAGTTCAAGGCCCAGCCCAGGGCCATCATGACCACCGGCATCATCCTCCTGTTCCTGGCGGCCATTCCCAACACGCCCCATCTGGCCCTGGCCATTGGCGGCGGGCTGCTTCTGGGAGTGGGCTGGTTTGTCAGCACCCGCATGGAGCAGGAGCGGCAGGAGACCGCGGCCATTCAGGCGGCGGCGGAACAGCAGCAGCAGGTGTCCGAGGCCGCCGCTCCCAGCGAAACCGACTATTACAAGGATATCAACAACGTCTACAGCCTCCTCTCGGTGGAGCCCATCGAGATGGAGTTTGGATACAGCCTCATCCCCATGGTGGATGAGAGCCACGGCGGCAAGCTCATCAGCCGCATCGTCATTTTCCGCCGCCAGTACGCCCAGGACATGGGCTTCGTCTTCCCCTCCATCCGCCTACACGACGCCTCGTCCCTGGGGACGAATCAGTACGTCATCCGCATTCGGGGCGAGGAGGTGGCTCGGGGCGAGATCCTGGTGGACTACTATCTGGCCCTGGAGCCCGCCAACCCCTTGGGGGAGATCGACGGCATCGAGACCATCGAGCCCGCCTACGGCATCCCCTCCCGGTGGATTCTGCCGGAGAACAAGGAAATGGCGGAAATCTACGGCTACAACGTCATCGACCCCCTGTCCGTTATGCTGACGCACCTGTCCGAGACGGTGAAGAAGTACGCCTATGAGATGCTGGGCCGGACGGAGACCATCCAGCTGGTGGAGAACCTGAAGCGCACCGCCCCGGACCTGGTGGAGGAGGCCATTCCCGGCATCATCTCCTACGCCACGCTGGAAAAGGTGCTGCGCAATCTCCTGCGGGAGGGCGTGCCCATCAAGGACCTGGGAGCCATTGTGGAAACCCTGGCCGACGCCCTGGCCCAGGGCCGGGACATCGACGCCGCCACGGAGCAGGTCCGGGGCGCTCTGGCCCGGACCATTACCCGCCGCTTCTGCGAGGACGGGCAGCTCCGCGTCGTCACCCTGGACGCGGAGGTGGAGAAGAAGATCATCGCCTCCCTCACCCGGAACGAGCAGGGCGTGTATCTGGCCATGGGGCCGGAACTGATGCAGCAGGTGGTCTCTCAGCTGGCCAACCAGATGAAGAAGTTCAACGACCTCTCTCAGACGCCCATCATCCTGGTCAGCCAGGTGATCCGGGGCTACTTCGCCAAGATGATCACGCAGTTCTACCCCGGCGTTTACGTCCTGTCTTTCAATGAGATCACCAGCGCCGTGCAGATTCAGGCCATTGGAAACATCACCCTGGAAACCCCGGCCCGGACGGAGCGAAGGGCGGTGGGCACATGAGCGAGCTGACCGCCGCCGTCCGCTACAGCGAGCGGGAGATTGAGGAGATGGATACCCAGGACCTCCTCCGCCTCTATAAGGAAACGGGGGACGAGAGCCTGAAATGGCCCCTGGTTCTGCGCTACGAGGGACTGATCAAAAACGCCGCCATGCAGATTCGGGGCGTGTACAGCAGCTTTGCCCAGATCGAAGATATCATCAACGAAGGCATCATTACCCTGCTGGGGGCCATCGACAAGTTCGACCCCGACAAGGGCGTGAAGTTTGAGACCTATGTCTCCAAGCGCATTCGGGGCATGGTCATTGACCTGGCCCGGAAGCAGGACTGGATTCCCCGGAACGTCCGGAAGCGGGCCAAGGAGATTGACCTTGCCTCGTCGGAGCTGGCCACGGTTCTGGGCCGGACCCCCACCGACGAGGAGATTGCCCAGCACTTGGGCATCACCCAGGAGCGGTACCAGAAGGACACTGCCAACATTGCCCTGAGCAACGTCCTCTCCCTGGATGTGCTGATGGATACCCGGGAGCCCACGGGCTACCCCATGGAGATTCCCTCCAGCGACGTTCGCAGCCAGCCGGAGCTGGTGCTTCAGGAGCGGGAGATGCAGCGGGCCTTGGCCCAGGGCATCGCCTCCCTGCGGGAGAACGAGCAGATGGTCCTCTCCCTGTATTATGAGCAAAACCTGCACTTAAAGGAGATCGCCCAGGTGATGGAGCTCAGCGAGCCCCGCATTTCCCAGATTCACACCCGGGCCATTCAAAAATTGAAAACCTACATGGAACGCTATCTGGACGATGAGCCAGAGCCGAAACCGAAGAGGAAGAAGGGATAACGCGTGTTCAAAGGCTTTTACAACCTCACCTCCGCGATGCTGACCCACCAGAACAACCTGAATGTCATCGGAAACAACATGGTCAATATCTCCACAGCGGGCTATAAGCAGGACCGCTATGTGGCCAGCACCTTTGACGATGTGATGTACAGCCGGGTGACGGTGAATGAGAGCAGCGGTACGGAGATCGGCCGGCAGAGCTATATACGGGCTGCCAGCGAGATCTATACGGATTACAGCCAGGGTACCCCGGAGCCCACGGACCTGCCCCTGGACTTCGCCATTGTGGGAGACGGCTTCTTCGCGGTTCAGGACCCGGACGGCAACATAGGCTATACCCGGATGGGCAACTTCTCCCTGGATGAGGAGGGGTACCTCTGCCTCCCCGGCTTCGGCCAGGTGTTGGGTCCCGAGGGGGAGCCCATTTACCTGGGCACCGACAAGATCCGCGGCGACAAAGCGGGCGTGCTGTTCTACGACCAGCCGCCGGATCAGGGCGGGAGCATCGCCATCGGCCAGCTGGGCGTCTATAGCTTTGAGGATAACCAGGCTCTTGAGCGCAACGACCGGGGACTGTTTACCGGGGAGGGCGCGGAGCAGAGCCAGGATTACGAGATCTGGAGCCAATACCTGGAGCGGTCCAACAGCGATATGGTCAAGCAGATGACGGAGATGATTACCTATCAGCGGGCGCTGCAAAGCGCCGCCCAGGTCACCAAGATCTATGACCAGGTGATGAGCCGGGCCGCCAGCGACGTCGGCCGCTTCGCTTAAGGAGGAAGCCTATGAATCAGTCCTTTTTCATCGCGGCCGTGGGGGCCCACCAGCAGCTCAAGCGGCTGACGGTCCACGGCAACAACATCGCGAACCTCAACACCTATGGCTTCAAGGCGGAGAAAAGCCGCTTTGCCTCCTTGATGTACGAGGATCTCAAGGGAATCGGCGGCGCCGCGGGGGGAGAGGGCGACTTCGAAATGCTCCCCTCCGGCGTGGGCGGGGCGCTCTGGACCACGGACACGGATTTCAAGTCCGGGGCCCTGGCCGAGACCCGGCGGGATCAGGACTACGCCATCGCCGGAGACGGCTTCTTCGCCGTGGCGGACCTGGAGACCGGCGACATCACCCTCACCCGGAACGGCGCGTTTGTCAAGTCCGAGCTGATGCGCCCCAGCGGCGAGGTGGACGAAAACGGCCAGGATATTCTGGAGCGAATCTACTACCTCTCCGACAACGAGGGCCGCTTTGTGCTCAGCGACACCGGCGGCATGATCGAAGTGGAGAATGAGCATGAGAAAATGCCGGTGGGCATCTTTGATTACATGAACTATGACGGCATGGAGCATGTATACGATACCTATTTCCGGGCCGTCGACAAAAACGGGGGCATCCGTCAGGGAGAGGGAACCCTGATGCAGGGCTTCCTGGAGATGTCCAACGCGGACCTGGCGGAGGAGATGACCAAGGTCATCGAGTCCCAGCGGGCCTATGGCATGGCGCTGAAAATGGTGCAGACCTCCGATGAGATTGAGACCACCATCAACGGCCTGCGCGGCTGAGAGGGAGGAAGGGCATGACCATTAAAAGCTACGACGAACTCAGTTCTCTGGAGCTGGACACCCTGAAGGAAATCGGGAGCATCGGCACCGGAAACGCCGCCACCAGCCTGTCCGCCCTGATCGGAAAGACCGTGCGCATCCAGCAGCCGGAAGTCCGCATTATGGAATACAACGAAGCCATCGAGTGGATCGGCGGCCCGGAGCCCATCACCGCCGGCGTGCTGGTGGGGATGAGCGGACAGCTCAGCGGCATCATGCTGTCGGTGCAGCAGTTGGACTTCGTAAACCTGGTTCTGGAGAGCATGATGGAGAAGACCATCCAAGACTATCTGGCGCTGCAAGAGCTGGAGCGCTCCGCCCTTACCGAAGTGGGCAACATCATGATCTCCACTTTCATTAACGCCCTCAGCGGTCTGGCGGGTCTGGACATTGAGCTGACGGTCCCCGCGTTCACCGTGGATATGCAGGGCGCCATTATGGCCGTACCCATGGCGGAGTACGGCGGACAGTCCAATTATATCATGACCATCGGCGGAAACTTTATTTGCAATGGAAAGGAGATTCCCTGCCGTTTGCTGTTGTCGCCGGATATTCGGTCGCTGAACTTTTTATTAAGGAAGCTGGGCGTGAA
>CAJUQQ010000069.1 GCA_910588175.1 uncultured Oscillibacter sp. | reverse complement strand
TTCAGCGGATATCTGGCCAAGCCGGTCAGCGGCGCGCTGCTGGAGGCGGCGGTGCTGAGCATCCTCCCCAAGAGCCTGGTGCGGCTGAACGAGGAGGCGCAGCAGTCGGAAATTGAGAAGGACATCCTGATTTTCGAGCAGTCCCAGCGGCGCTCCGTCCTGATCACAACAGACAGCGTGTGCGACCTCCCGGAATCCCTCCGGCGGACGTTCGGCATCCCCGTGTGCCCCTACTACGTCTGTACCGAAACGGGGCGCTTCCTGGACGAACAGGAGTTGTGCCCGGACGAGCTGCTGATGCACATCGCCAGGGGGCGGAAGGGCGATTCCCAGCCGCCGGAGGTGGAGGATTACGAGCGGTTCTTTGCCCAAAAGCTCACCGAGGCGCAGAACGTCATCCACATCTCCATGGCAAAGCACGTCAGCGACGGATACCGAAACGCCAAAGAGGCGGCGAAGTCCTTTGATAACGTCACGGTGGTAGACTCCGGCCATCTCTCCAGCGGCATGGGCCTGGCGGTGCTGTGCGCCGCCTATATGGCGGAGCATCACGCCGGGAAGGAGGAGATTCTGGAGACGGTCAAGCGGATGGAGCATTTCATCTCCTCCGCCTTCATCATCAACAGCACCCACATGATGTGCCAGTCCGGCCGGATACCGAAGCGGGTGCAGATTCTCTGCGACGCGCTGCTGCTGCATCCGGTGCTGGAACTGAAAAAGAGCCGGATGGTGGTGGGCGGCATGGTGATGGGCAGCTTTACGCACGCGGCGAAAAAGTACGTCCGGAAAACCCTCCAGAACACCGGAAACATCGACCGGCGGATTCTGTTCCTCACCTATTCCGGAATGGACGAGAAGAGGCTCCAGTACATCCAAAACCTGGTGCGGCAGTATTGTCCCTTTGAGCGGGTCTATTTGCAGAAGGCCTCCTCTGCCATCGCCAGCAATTGCGGGCCGGATTCCTTCGGACTGCTGTTTTTGCGGCGGGACGACGCCGCCGTCCCGTTTTTCCAGACGCCGGGCCCCGATGGGGCGGCGTGAGAAGACCCTTCGGGCACGACAGGCCCCCGCGGAAGTTGCAGAATTTCCGCGGGGGCGTTTTTCTATGCCGGGCAAAAAAATTTTTCCCGTGCCGTAATACTTTTCCCTCCCCCACCGTTTACCTGTTGAAGAACCGATGAACTCAAACGAAGGGATGTGACCGGCCATGCTTGCGATTTGCCTTGCCGCGCTGGAGAGCGAAGAGGACCAGCGGCGGTTTACGCGGCTCTATGAGGCCCACGAAAGGAGCGTGTATCTCGTCGCTCTGCGAATTCTGGGCGACCCCTCCAGGGCGGAGGACGCCGCCCAGCAGACCTGGCTCCAGCTCTTGCGGAGCTGGACCCGGGTTTCCGCCCTGCCCTGGAAGGAGACGGAGGGCTATGCCGTTACCGCCGCTAAAAACTGCGCCCTGGATATGCTCCGGAGAGAGGGGCGGACCGCCGCCTTTCCGGAGGACTGGGACCCGCCTGCCCGGGAGGAGCATCAGGAGGAGTATGATTACCTGGTCTCCCTCATCCGGGCCCTGCCGGAGGGCTACCGGCGGATTCTGGAGCTGAAGTGCGTGGAGGAACGGACCAACCGGGAAATCGCCCGGCGGCTGGGCATCCAGGAATCCACCGTGGCCGTCCGGATTATGCGGGGCCGGACCATGCTGAAACAACGCCTGGAACAGGAGGGATACACCTATGAGGCAGTTTGACCATCTTCTGCGCCAAGGGCTGATGGACGCCAACCTGGCCCAGTACGAAAGCGTCCTCCGGCAGACCGGGGAAGAGCCGGACTTCTCCCCCCGGTACCGCCGGGCGCGGCTGCGCCTTCTGTCGGCCCCCTGGGAGAAGCGGCGGGCCGTACCGAGGCTTTCCCGGGGGCTGGCGGCGCTGATCGCGGCCCTCCTGCTGGCCACCGCGGCGGCGGCGGTTTCCGCGCCGCTGTGGATCGCCTACTTCGGCGGGCTGGACCAGCGGCAGAAGGAACTCGTGGACCGCATGGAGATCGGCGGGGAGGCGGCGGAGACCCGGGAAGCCGCGCCGGAAAGCCGCCTGCCTCCGCCGGTGGAGCACAACGGCGTGACCATCACGCCCCTGCGCCTTCTGGGCGCGAAAAACCGGCTCTATCTGATTCTGGAGATCCGCGCGCCGGAGGGGACGGTCTTCTCCCCGGAGGACCGGTACGATCTCTTCGACGGGATGCGGGTGCCCGAGGAGAGGCGCACGGAGACGCTTGGGCGCTCCGGGGGCTTCACTGTGCTGGAGGCCGGGACCAGGGAGCCCAACATACTGGTGGGCGTGGCGGAGACAACCACATCCTTTGATATCGGCGGCTGCTCCTATGTCGTCCGGGCCCTTTATCGAAAGACGCCGGATGGGGAGCGGGAGACGGTATTCGGCGGCTGGGACTCGGAAACGGGCCCCACGGATTCCTGGGAATTTCCCATTCCGGAGGACCTGAACGGAGACCGGGCGCTGGAGCTTCCGGTGGAGGGCCTGTCCATGACCGACGGGGAAAAGACCATGACCCTGCTGTCCATGAGCGTCTCCCCCCTTGGCGTCTGGTGGAAATACCGCCTGGAGGGCAGCGACCCCTGGCCCCAGGTCCGGGTAGCCCTGCGGATGAAGGACGGCAGCGAGGTCGGGGCGGCCCCGGGACAGCTGACCATGGGGGACATGGGGTCCGGCTGCACGGCGGCGGTGGATTTTGAAAAGCCCGTGGACCTCAGCCAGGCGGAGGTCCTGCTGTGGGGCGACGTGGAAATCCCCCTGGCAAGCCAGGGGGATTCGAAAGGACGGACATTATGAAAAAAAGAATGTTGTTTCTTCTGCTGGCCGCGGCGCTGGCGCTGTGTACCTCCGCTCTGGCGGCCTCTCCCGCCGCCCGCCATTGGAGGGTGTCCCTGGAGCGCGGCAGCGTCCGGGAGGTGACGGAAGCTCTGCCGGACTGCCGGCGGAAACCATGCTCCGCATGGCGGAGAGCGTGACGCCGGGCAAGAGGCAGGGCTCTTACACCTGATAGACCACCCTGCCGCCGCAGATGGTCATGACCACGGGAATCTGTCCGATCTCCCCGGCGGGGCAGGTGAAGATATCCCGCCCCAAAACCTGGAAGTCCGCCAGCTTTCCGGTCTCAATGGACCCCCGGACATGCTCCATGTGCTCCTGATACGCGCCGTGGATGGTATACATCCGGATGGCGTCCTCCAGGCTCATGGCCAGGTCGGGGCGGATGGCCTGCCCCGCCGCGGTGGTACGGGTCACCGCGAACTGCACGCCGGAACGCCAGTTGAAGTCAAAGCAGGGGGAGTCGGAGCCGCCGGAAATCCAGCAGCCCGCCTTCATGTAAGCGCCCCAGTTGAACAGCTCCTCCCCCGCCGTCATCCGGGGGGCGTTCATACCGGCCACGATGTTGGCCGCGATGGGCTGGGGCGAACAGCCGATTCCGAAGCGGCCCATCCGCTTGGCCGCCGCCTCCGTCATGTCGTCGCCGTGGATGACAAAGTGCCGGGGCCGCTCCCTGGGATAGCGCTGCTGGGCCTCGATATACGCCTCGCAGGCCGTGTCGATGGTCCTGCCGCCCAGGGCGTGGATGCACACCTGCCAGCCCCGGCGGTGCAGCTCCACAATGGTGCGGCGGAGCTCCTGCTCCTGCTCTTCGCCGGTCACGCCGGGGAATACCGAGCGGCCCTCTCCGTCCGGCCGGTCCTCCCGGGGGCGCAGCCACAGCCCTTGGTCGCCGAAAATTTTGACGGTCCTCGCCTGGACCCAGTTGGGGTCCCGGAACTCCGGCAGCTTCATCTCGTCCAGGGCCCGCAGGATGGAGTCATAGCTCTCCACCCCGTCCACGCAGGGGTTGATGTGGAGGCTGACCCGGGCGGTGAGCCGGCCCTCCCGGGCCATGCGCTCGTAAATCTCCATGCACCGCTCCCGGCTGACGCCCAGGAAGATTCGCTCCACGCCCCGGCCCACGATGTCCGCGTGGCTGGCGGCTCCCTGGGCGTTCAGGGCCCGCTGCACCCGGAGGATGCTGGCTTCGATCTCCTCGTCGCTGACCGGCGGGCAGTGGTTTCCAATGAGGTGGTGGGAGGACCACTCAAAGAAGCGGCCGTTGGGCTCGCCGGTGGCGGGGTCCCGCTCCATCACGCCCTCCTCTGGCTTCAGGTCCGGGTGGTCCTTGGTGATGCCGGCCAGCTCCAGCGCCTTGGAGTTCACCACCAGGGTGTGCAGGCCGAAATCGTTCAGCATCACCGGCACGTCCGGGGCGGCCTCGTCCAGGTCCCAGCGGTTCACTCCCCGCATTCCCTGGGCCTGGAGCTCGGGATACAGGAATTCCATAAAGCCGCTGCCCCAAATCCACTGGCCGGGCTTGGCCGCCTTGGCCGCCCCGGCCACCGCCCCCTTCAGCTCCGCCAGGGATTGGGTCGCCCCCACGTCCAGGGCGCCTTCTCCCATGCGCAGGCCGGTCAGCGTGGCGTGGAGATGGGCGTCGTTGGCGGCGGGCAGCATGACCCGGCCCTCCAGGTCGATGACCCGGGTCTCGGGGCCCACATGCTCCGCCATTTCCTCCGTTGTCCCAAGGTCTATGATCCACCCGTCCTTCACCGCCACCGCCTCGCAGAAGCGGAAGTCCTTGTCCACCGTGGCCACCTTGCCGTTTTGTAACACCAGATCCGCAGTTGCCATAGGGCACCTCCCTTTTAAAATCAGAACCGGCCCGCCGTCCCCGGCGGGCCGGCTTTTTGAAAGCGGGCTCAGATAATATCCATGGCGGCGTAGTAGCCGTCGTGGACCGCGTTTTTAATCCTCTGGGGCGTCTGGCAGTCGCCGATGGCGAAGAAGCGCTTCACGCCTCCGGCGCTCTGGAGCTCCATCGCCAAGTCCTGGCGGGCCCGCATCCCCACCGCGTAGACCACCGTTCCGGCGGGCAGGACCTTCTCCTCCCCGTCGGGCGTCTGTACCCGGACGCCTTCCGGCGTCAGCTCCAGGCATTTGGTGGACACGTACTGGGTGATGGAGTTGGCGGGGTCCGTCAGCGCCTCCATCATGGAGTCCTTGTGGATGCGGTTGGCCTCCGGGGCCAGGGTGTCCTGCATCTCCACCAGGGAGACCTTCTTCCCCCGCGCGCCCAGGAAAACCGCCACCTCGCAGCCCACCAGGCCGCCGCCGATGACCACCACGTCCTCGCTCTTCACGGTCTCGGGGTGCTCATAGGCCTCCAGCGCGTGCATGCAGGGCAGACGGTCCATGCCGGGGAAGCGGGGCGTCACCGGCTGGGCTCCCACGCCGCAGATCACGGCATAGGGCTTCTCCCGCTCAATGAGCTCCACGGTGGCCTCGGTGTTCAGCCGGACGTTGATGGCCCGCTTGCCCACCTGACGCCTCAGATAATGGAGGTAGTTGGCCAGGTCGTACTTGTGCTCGTCCTTATCGGCGAATTTCAGCATGCCGCCCAGGGCGTCGCTCTTCTCCACCAGGGTAACGTCGTGTCCCCGGTCGGCGGCGGTAATGGCGGCCTGCATGCCGCCGGGGCCTCCGCCCACGACCAGCACCTTGCGGGGGACCTTCACGTCCGGGGTGCGGACCGTCCACAGCTCCGCGCCGGCGGTGGGGTTGATGTCGCAGTTGTTTTTCCCCTCGTACTTGCGGCCCAGGCAGTTGTTGCACCGCACGCAGGGGCGGATGTCCTCCTCCCGGCCGTCCTGAATCTTGTGGGGCAGCTCCGGATCGGCGATGAAGCCCCGGCCGATGGCGATGAAGTCCGCCATGCCCTCTTCCAAAATCTGCTCCATGATCTTCGGGTCCATGTGGGCCCCCACGGTGGCCACGGGGATGCGGACCTTCTTCTTGACCATGGCGGCCAGGTGGGTGTTGGTGTCTCTGGGCTGATAGGAGCCGGGGAAGGTGTACTCCCGGGCAGTGTAGTAGGACCCGGCGGAGACGTGGATGATGTCCACATAGTCCTGGATGATGGAGGCGAACTCGGCGGCTTCCTCGCCGACGATGCCGCCCTCCAGGTGCTCGTCGCCGCTCATGCGGTACTCGACCAAAAAGTCGTTGCCCACCTTCTCCCGGATGGCCTTTACCACCATCAGGGGGAACCGGGCCCGGTTCTCCACGCTGCCGCCGTACTGGTCCTTGCGCCAGTTGGTGGCCCCGGACTGGAACTGGCCCAGCAGCCAGCCGTGGGCGCCGTGGACCTGCACCATGCCGAAGCCGTTGTACTTGGCGGCGGCGGCGGCGTTGGCGAAGTCCTCCGCCACCAGGTGCATCATCTCCTCCGTCATGCCCTGGACGTGGACGCCGTCGGGGCGGACGTAGTCGTTTGGGCCCCAGGGGTCCTGGCCGCCGATGAGCTCCGGGGAGGTCACGTCTCCGGCGTGGTGAATCTGGATGGAGGGCACCGCGCCGTGGCGGCGGAGGGCCTCCGTGATCTTGATGAGCTGGGGGCCGGGGTCGCCGTGAACCGGGTCGAAGGTGACATAGTGCCCCACGCCCCGGGAAGCGCCGTGCTCCCGGCTGATGGTGGTCTCGGACATGGTCACGGAGGCGGCTCCGCCCCGGGCCTTGTCCTCATAGTAAAACAGGGTCATGTCCTCCGGCGCGCCGCTCCAGGGGTCCGCCCAGGACAGGGAGGTGGGCGTCGCCATAATGCGGTTGCGGAAAACCGTGTTGCGCACCTTGATGGGACTGAACAGCAGCGGATATTTCTCGTGCGGCATAGGTAACAGCTCCTTTCATCACTCTATGTACAGCATACCGGCGGCGGCGCGGCGCCGCTTGTATAATTCGGCTGTTTTCCGGGTCCTTATCCCCGCTTGTTGGACCGGCGCCAGATCTTCTGCTTTTCGGCGGCGGCGGTCAGCTCCTCCCGGAAGTCCGGGTGGGCGATGGCGATCAGCTTTTCTGCCCGCTCCCAGGTGGAGAGGCCGGAGAGGCGGGCCACGCCGTACTCCGTCACCAGGTTTGGCGTCTGGGTACGGGGGGTGGTGATCACGTCGCCCTCGGTGAACCGGGGCAGAATCCGGGAGTGCAGAACCCCCTGCTTATCCGTGAAGGTGGAGGACATGGCCAAAAACGCCTGGCCGTGGTCCGCCATATACGCGCCGGTAACGAAGTCCAGCTGGCCGCCGGTGCCGCTGATGTGCCGGGTTCCGGAGGTCTCGGAGCACACCTGCCCGTAGAGGTCCGCGGCGATGCAGCCGTTGATGGACACGAAGTCGTCCAGCTGCCGGATGGTCTCCGGGTTGTTGACATACCGCATGGGCGCGGAGAGGATGTCCATGTTCTGATCCAGGAACTCATACAGCTCCCGGGACCCGGAGCAGATGGAGAACACGCCTTTGCCCCGGTTCAGCTTCTTCTTTTTGTTGGTGATTTTCCCGGCCTGATAGAGCCGCAGATAGCCGTCGCTCATCAGCTCGGTGTGCATGCCCAGGTCCTTCAGGTCGGACTCCGCGATCAGGCCGCCCAGGGCGTTGGGCATGCCGCCGATGCCGATTTGCAGGGTGATGCCGTCGTAGAGATAGGGGAAGATATTGGCGGCGATCTTCCGGTCAATCTCGCTGGCGGAGCCGCCGGGGGCCAGGCAGATGTCCCGGTGTCCCTCCACCACATAGTCCACCTGGGAGATGTGGATGTGGTCCCCCTCGGAGCCGTAGATCACCGGCATGTGCTCGTTGACCTCCAGGATGATGTGCTCCGCCGCGTCCAGCATCTCCTGCATGCAGCAGTTGGTGAGGCCGTAGCTGAAATAGCCGTGCTTATCCATGGGGGCCACGGAGATCATGGCCACGTTCACCGGCGCGTAGCCCCGGCTGTAGTAGGACCCGCAGTCCCGGAACAGCATGGGGGAGTAATAGGCCCAGCCCTTGTCCACGTACTTCCGGTCCAGGCCGGAGCAGTGCCAGGCGTTGTAGGTAAAGGTCTCGTGCTCCGGGTCCCGCTCCACCACCTGAATGGGCTTCATGGCGATGGCGCCGCGGACCTTGATGTCCCGCAGCGCCCCCTTCCGGGCGGCCAGGGCCTCGTCCAGAGCCTCCGGGAAGGAGCAGGTCTGGCTGTAATCCACCCAGTCCCCGTCCTTCACCAGCTTGACGGCCTCCTCCGGGGAGACCAGCTTCTTTTGATATTCCTCGTAAACGCTCATGGGACCAGTTCTCCTTTCTTAGAGCCTGTTTAACATCTCCCCGCGCCCACCTTGGCGGCATATTTTCCGCCCTGACTGCGTTAAAAATCCTTGCAATCCGTCAGGATTGCTGCGGCTTTTTGCCTTGCAGGACATAAAATCTATCTCGCCAATCCGCACACGCTGAGATATTAAACAGGCTCTTACGTCCTGACGGGCCGCTTCACCAGCAGCGTCAGCACCGCGCCCGCCGCCGCGAAGATCAAAATGGCGGTGAAAATCCCGGCGTAGCTTCCGCCGCCGCAGAGGGGCCCCAGATAGGACGCGGCAATCAGGTTCAGGTTGATGATGCTGAAATTCAGCGCGTAGTGCCTCCGGCCGAAGAAATAGGCCACGAAGGCGGAGTTGACCGGCGGCACGCCGCCGTAGGCCAGGCCCACCAGCAGAAACGCCGCCGTCAGAATGGGCACGCTGCCGGTTTTCAGCGAGGCGGTTAGGGCGGCGGAGGCGGCGATGTAGACCACGCTGATGCTCAGCATCGTGGTCCGGTAGCCCGCCGTGTCGAACATCTGCCCGGAGATGACCCGGCCCACGCCGTTGGCGATGGAAACCATGCCCGCCAGGGCGGCGGCCCGGGTCAGGTCCCCGTTCACAAAGGGGGCGGCGTAGGTGGTGGCCTCGTTGATGATGGCAAGACCCGCGGCGGAGAGAATGACGGCCCAGACGAAGCAGAGCCAGAAATTCCGGCGGCGCAGCATCTCCCGCCAGGGAATCTCCTCCACGGCCTCCTTCTTCCTGCCGCCGGTGGCCACGGCCTCCACGAAGGCGTCCTCCGCCGTCCGCAGCAGCGCGGCCCCCGCCAGCATGATGACGGCGAAGGCCACGGCGAAAATCAAAAACGTGGTCCGCCAGCCCAGGGCCGTGATGAGTCCGGCCCCCAGCGTGCCCAGCAGCATTCCGCCGAAGCCGAAGCCCATCAGCGTAATGCCGGAGACCAAGCCCTGCTTGTCCGGGAACCAGCGCATCAGGGTGGAGATGGTGGCGTTATAGCCCAGGCCCACGCCGAAGCCGCAGAAGCCGCCGTAGGTGATGTAAATGCCCGCCAGGGAATGGATGCGGGAGGCCAGGGCAAAGCCCGCCAGCAGGAAAAAGGCGCAGGCCGTCAGAGTAAAGCGGGGCCCCTTTTTCCCGGTGATCATGCCGCTGGCCAGACCGCCCAGGCAGAACATCGTCATGGAGACGGAAAAGGTGACGGAGGTCTGGGCCTTGCTCCAGCCGAACTCCGCCTCCAGCGGCGCGCGGAACACGCTCCAGGCGTAAATCAGCCCCAGGCACAGCAGCAGGACGACGCCCAGGGCCAGATAGCCCCAGCGTATTTTCTTGGATCGTTCAACGTTCATGTGATTCTCCTGTTTAAAAAGCGCGGGAATACTTTGTGTATTTCAAGATTTTTCAACGCGGCCAGCGGCAATTTGGGCCGCGAAGCGGAGTGCTGAGGCTATTCGCTTCTTAGAGCGGTTCTCTGAAATAGCAATAAGAGAAGAGATATGGTAAGATGGCAGC
>CAJUQQ010000068.1 GCA_910588175.1 uncultured Oscillibacter sp. | reverse complement strand
CGGTTTTGCTTTTCTCTCGATGCGCTCATTTGTGTTTCAGTCCTCTCAAGTTTTCAGTTACAATTTTGGCGCCTCCGGCCGGTTTGCCGGGAGGCTCGGATTTTACGCACTTGCCTATTATAGCGGAAGACGGGCGATTGTGCAAGCCTAAAATCCGTTTCCCGGGAAAGAATCCCGCAGAATTCACGGTTTTTTCATCAATTTTCGTGGCCTGTCCGCTAAAATACCGGATTAATCGTATTCCCTCCGCCTGAAAATATCCTGAAAGGCAGAGAGGAACCGGGATTTCGGGCATAATAGTACCCCGCGAGAGCCGTGTAGACCCCGTTATAACCTGCACCTTCATGGACAGGTGGGTCGCCTCCAGAGCGCTTTACCGCTTCCAACTTCCAGCCGCGAACGGCAGCCGGGAGGCCTGCGAACCACGCTCTGATCCAGCGTCCCTTATAACGAAATGTGGGTTAAAAAAAGATCTATCACGCACCCCGCAGGGTACTTTCCGCTCATATTTAAAATGGGTGATAACGCGGGCTCTTATTCCTCGCCGTCGAACAGGGACTCCATAAAGAGGTCGTATACCGCCTCCAGCTCCTCGTCGGAGTCCAGAGTGGAGAGCACATCCTCCCCGTTCTCGTGGAGAACCTTTAAAATCACCAGCCCGGCGTCCGGGTCCTCCTCCTCCCCCTCGGTCTCGGCGGGGAAGAAGGCCTGGTAGAGCTGCCCGTTGTACTCCAGGGCGTCCATAAACTCCAGAACCAGCTCGTTGCCCTCCTCATCGGTGACGGTCAGGAAGGTTGGGCCGAAATCTTCACTCATACAGGGCCTCCTTTTTTGACTTCCCCTATATATTACACGGAAACGCCGCCGATTGCAAGAGGTGAATTTGTGAAAAACACGAAAAGTTGACAGCGGCGGCGGGAGTTAGTCTGCCCAATATCCATAAAACCATGTGAAGCAACAACTTTTTTTCGGCGAAATGTGACATTTTCAATGTTGACAAGGGATGGTACAATAAAAAATAGGATTTTCCAGAAATTTTTGGAAACCTTGCGCCCCTTGCGCAAAGGAGGTATTCGTTACTTTGGAGCAGCACGGAAGAAGAGAAGCGGCGTCTCCCCGGCCCCAGGCCCGGCGGCGGAGACCGAGGCATACGGCCCTGGGGGTTGTCCTGGGCATCATAAAGTGGTTTTTCATCACGCTGTGGACGGTTCTGCTGGTCGGAATCTGCACGGCGCTGGTGGGCCTGCACTTTTTTAAGGAGTATATCGACACGGTGGTCACCCCCAACGTGGAGGTCCGGGCGGAGGATTACACCATGAACCTCAGCTCCTTCATCTACTATCAGGACAAGGAGTCCGGGCAGTGGAAGGAGTTCCAGAACATCCACGGCGACGAAAACCGCATTTTGGTGGAATTCAAGGACATGTCCAAGTACCTGTGGCAGGCCGCCGTAGCCGTGGAGGACAAGCGGTTCTTCCAGCACGAGGGCGTGGACTGGATTCGGACGCTGTACGCCGTGAAGGAGCTGGCCGTGGGCGACGGCAGCCAGGGCGGCTCCACCATCACCCAGCAGGTGTTGAAAAACATGACGGACGACGACCGGCCCTATGTCAACCGGAAGGTCCGGGAGATTTTCCGGGCTCTGGAGTTTGAAAAGAACTACACTAAAAATTATATTCTGGAGCAGTATTTGAACGACATCTATCTGGGCCAGGGCTGCTACGGCGTGCAGACGGCGGCGCAGTTCTACTTCGGCAAGGACGCCAAGGACCTGGATCTGGCGGAGAGCGCCTGCATCATCGCCATCACAAACAACCCCTCCCTCTACGGGCCCTTGTACGACGTGACCTACACCCGGGAGGACGGCACCAAGATCACCCCCCGGGAGCTGAACAAAGAGCGCCAGGAGATGATCCTGGACACGATGGCCAAGGAAGACGTTATCAATCCGGAAACCGGCGTGTCCTATATTACCAAGGAACAGGCGGAGGCCGCCAAGGCGGAGGTCCTCCACTTTGCCGACGGTTCCACCTCCGCCGAGGAGATCGTGGAGAAGGCCACCGGCGGCGTGGAGATCAACTCCTGGTTTGTGGACCAGATCATCTACGACGTGGCGGCGGACCTGGCGGAGAGCATGGGCATTGAGGAAAAGGAAGCCCGGAAGCGCCTCTACAACAGCGGCTACCGCATCTACACCACCCTGGACCCCCATATACAGGAGATCGCCGAGCGGGTTTACGAGGACCGGAGCAATCTGGACGTGACCTCGAGAAACGGCCAGCAGCTCCAGTCCGGCATCACCATCCTCGACCCCTACACCGGCGACATCGTGGCCATGGTGGGCAAGGTGGGGGAGAAGGACCGGAACCTGGGCTGGAACTACGCCACGGGCCGGCGGCAGGTGGGCTCCTCCATGAAGCCCCTGACGGCCTACGCCCCCGCCCTAGACGCCGGGACCATCAGCCCGGGCAGCGTCTTTGACAACTACCCGGTTCAGGAGCTCAACGGCACGCCGTGGCCCAAGAACTCCCCCAATAAATACACCGGCTTCACCACGGTGAAGGAGGGCGTCCGGCAGTCCATTAACACCATTGCTGTCCAGGCCCTCCAGTCCGTGGGCGTGGAGGAGGCCTACCGCTTCGCCACGGAGAACCTGGGGCTGAACCTGGTGGCGGACGATATGGTGGTGGGCGCCCTAGGCATGGGCGGCCTGTCCCACGGCCTGAACACCGTGGAGATGGCGGCGGCCTACGCCTGCTTCCCCAACAAGGGCATTTACAACGAGCCCAGGACCTATGTGCGGGTCACCCGCGTCGACAACGCCACCGGCCAGGAGATCACGGTGTTGGAAAACACGGGGGAGAGCCGTGTGGCCATGAAGGAGACCACCGCCTATCTTATGACGGACATGCTGAAAAACGCCGTTTCCGCCGGTACCGGAAGCCAGGCGAAGTTCAACGGCATGCACATCGCGGGCAAGACCGGAACCACAAACAAAAACTATGACCGCTACTTCGTGGGCTTCACACCCTACTATGTGGCGGCGGTGTGGACGGGCTATGACGAGAACGAGCGGATCAGCTACAACGGCAACCCGGCCATCACCATGTGGAAAAAAGTCATGGAGGAAATTCACCTGGAGCTTCCGGACAAGGACTTTGACAACAAGCCCTCTACGGGTCTGACCAGCATCACGGTGTGTCTGGACAGCGGCATGCTGCCCACCGACGCCTGCCGGGCCGACCCGCGGGGAGGCCGGATCGGCTCCTTTACGGCGGCGTCAGGGTCCGGGCCCACCGAGGAGTGTACCATCCACAAGGTGGTGCTCTACTGCACCGAGGGCCACTGCATCGCCGGGGACACCTGCCCGGCGGAGACGGTGGAGGAGCGGGCCTATCTGGATTATGTCCGGGAGGATTACGGCCCCAGCATCAATGCTGACGACGACCCGTACCTCATCAGCAATCTGGAGAAGGTGAAGGAGCCCTCGGAGACGAATCCCCTTGGCGGCTGTCCCGTCCATGAGGGCATGGGCCTGCCTCCCCGGGAGGACAACCCGCTGAATCCGGAGGACCCCAACGGGGGTGTTACAATCCCGCCGGATGTGACGGCGCCCAATGAGCCCGGTTCCGGCGAAAGTCATGAGGGCTACGGCCCCTCCCCCAATCCCACGCCGAATCCGACTCCGGACCCCGCGCCGGACCCCACACCGGACCCGGAACCGCCCTCGGTGAACGAGCCGGCGGAGCCGGAGAACCCGGACCCCAACGGCGGAGGGGGACTGTTTGACGACCTCTGGGGTATTGCAATGTAAAAGAAAACAGCTGAAAAGGCGCCGCGAAAGCGGCGCCTAAGCTTATCCGAAAAGCACCGTCTGAAATGGGCGGAAAGGAAAAGAGCTGCGAGAGAAACCCATCAGGGGTTTCTCTCGTTTTCAATCATAAGTTTTTAGACCTTTTTAGGGCTGAAAAACTTGCTCAGGCTGTCGAAAAGCTATTTTCGACAGCCTGAGGCGCCGCGAAAGCGGCGCTTTTTTTCGTCCGGAAGGCCCCCCCAGATTGCGACCGCTTTCCCGCCCGTCCTGTCCTATAATATCCCTTGGAAAAGGGGGAGGAGCGGCGTGACGGTCATCTACATCGACAGTGTGTTTCTGCTGAACGCCCTGATGGACTACCTGCTCCTCCTCTGCGCGGCCCGGCTGGCGGGGCTTCCCCTGCGGCGGGGGCGCTATGCCCTGGCGGCCCTGGCCGGGGGCGCTTACGCGGCGGCGGTGTTTCTGCCGGGGCTGGGCTTTTTGGCCCAGACGCCGGTGAAGCTGGCGGCGGGAGTGCTGCTGGGGCTCATCGCCTACGGCGGGGAGGAAAAGCTCTTGCGGCTTTTGCTGCTGTTCTTCGCCGTCTCCTGCGCCATGGCGGGCTGCGTGCTGGGACTAGGGCTTCTGGCGGGGGGCGGGGTCCCGGCGGTGAACGGCGTGTTCTACACCAACGTGGACGCCAAAGCGCTGGCCGTCGCCGGGACGGCGGCTTATGCCGTCCTCTCCGTGGTCTTCCGGGCGGCGGCGGGCCACGGGGTGAGGGGAGAGCTGCTGCCGGTCCGGGTCTCCATCGCCGGGCGGACGGCGGAGCTGACGGCCCTGTGGGATACGGGCAGCGGCCTCCGGTCCCCGGACGGGAGGGCGGTGCTGGTGGCGGCTCCGGGAGCTTTGGACGCCGCCCTGCCTCCGGAGGCGGTCCGAATTTTCCGCCTCCGGGGGCTCGGGGCCCCGGAGGAACTGCTGGAGCCCCTGCGTTCCGCCGCCCCGTCCCTGCGGCCCAGGCTGATGCCATACCACGCGGTGGGGACGAAAGGGGGGCTGCTTCTGGCCATCCGAACGGACTGGACGGAAATCAACGGAATCCGGTATCCGGGGCTGACGGCGGCTCTGGCGCCCACGGCGCTGGGTACGGGCTACGCGGCGCTGTGGGGAGGCCCGGCGGGAAGGGGAGGACGATATGGAAATGTTTCAAGAATGCAGGCATCTGGCAAACCGGGTGTTGGGCTGGCTGCGGGAGCGGCTGCCGGTCCGGCTGAGACTGCGGGAGCCGGAGGAGATTCACTATATCGGGGGCAGCGACACCCTGCCTCCGCCGCTGACCCGGGAGCGGGAGGCGGAGCTGCTGGCCAACATGGACGAGGCGGCCCGTCAGGAGCTGATCGAACATAATCTCCGGCTGGTGGTGTACATTGCCCGGCGGTTCGAGAACACGGGCATCAACATCGAGGATCTGATTTCCATCGGGACCATCGGCCTTATCAAGGCGGTGGGGACCTACCGGACGGATAAGAACATCAAGCTGGCCACCTACGCCTCCCGGTGCATTGAAAATGAGATTTTAATGTATCTCCGCAAAAACGCCAACCGGAAGGGGGAGGTGTCCTTCGACGAGCCCCTGAACACGGACTGGGACGGCAACGAGCTGCTGCTTTCCGACGTGCTGGGCACCGACGAGGACGTGGTCATGCGGCCCATTGAGGAGGACGTGGACCGCTCCCTGCTGGCCCAGGCCATCAGCACGCTTTCTCCCCGGGAAAAAGAGATCATCACCCTCCGCTTCGGCCTGGGGGGCGGGAAGGAGCAGACCCAGAAGGAGGTGGCGGACCGGCTGGGCATCTCCCAGTCCTACATCTCCCGGCTGGAAAAGCGGATTATCAGCCGGTTGAAGAAGGAAATTCTGCGCCTGTCTTGACAAGGCGGGACGGGGTGTAGTATACTGGCCTCTATAAAAACGCAAGGAAGGGAAGCAGTACCCGGCCTGCCGAGGCCAAGAGAGGACGCGGATGGTGAGAGCGTCCCCAAGGCGGCGGGGGAAGTCGTCCCGGAGCGGCGCGGCTGAACGGAGAGTAGGCCGCGACGGAGGTCCCGCCGTTAGAGGGGAGACGAGTGTCCCGCGAGGGAAATTCAGGTGGTACCGCGGATTTGTATTCGCCCTGAGCCAGGTGGCTTGGGGCGGTTTTCTTTTTGGGAGGAGCTGAGATGGTATTCCGGGTGCGGGCGGTTCTGGTGGAGGAGGACCGGAAGGCGTGGCGGCTGGCTTCCGCTAAGCGGGAAAAATTGGCCCGCAGCGGCTATGGCCTATTCCTGGGACTATGGCTCGTAATGAAGCTCCTGGGAATGTTTTTGGCCGGTTGCGGCGCGGTAATCCTCTATGGGACCGGCGCGGAGGATCCCGGAGTGATTAAGGGCGTTTTGCAGGCGATCATAGCGCTGTACCTCATCGGCGGCGGCGGGTGGCTGCTTCTGACGCTTCCCCGCCCTCCAAAGCGGCCTGAAAAGCTGCCCGACAGGGATTTCCCGCCCTCCGGCATGCCGGACACACCGGTCCGGGCTGTATTCTTTGGGGACGGGTGCTTTGTCCTTTGGGAGGGTCTCAGGGATGTCCGCCTGGGATATTCGTCCATCAGAGCCTATTGGGAGGACGAGGGGCGGTTTTACCTCTTTTTTGAGGACCGCCCGCCCTTGGTCCTGCCGAAGCGGGGCTTAGCCGGGGGAACGGCGGAGGACTTCCGGGACTTCCTGGAACAGGAATTTGGATGGCCTGTGGAAAGGATAAAATAGCGATGGAATTTCAGTTTGAGACAAGATACGATCAAAAGGGCTTGACCGCCCTGGCCCGGGCCCTGCGCAAGACGATTCGGAAAAAGCGCAGCCGGAGGAGCCATATATTTGGCTGGTGTATCGTGGCGCTGGCGATTTTGCTGATTGCCGCGCGGCGGCTTCTGGACGAACCGTGGACCCTTCAGGACACCCTGAACTGCGGCGTCGGCGTGATATTGATCGCGATATTGTTTACTGAGGATCAGGTCAACGCCTTCTTTGCCCAAAAGAAGCTGCTGCCCGGCACATCGTCCGCGAAGAGTGTTTTTACCGAGGAGAGTTACACCTCAACAACAGAGGCGGCGGCCACGGAATTTCATTATGAGGCGGTTCAGCAGGTGTGCGAGACAGAGGATTACTTTGTGCTCCTGTTCAGCCGCCAGCACGGACAGATTTATGACAAAGCTTCCCTGAGCGGCGGGACGGCCGAGGAGTTCCGAACCTTCATCACCGAAAAAACCGGAAAGCCGATAGCATATATTAAGTAAGAATACAAGTTCACAGAATAGGAGAAACCGACATGAAAAAAGAACTGCCGAAAGTCTATGAACCCCAGCAGGTGGAGGGCCGCGTCTACGAGATGTGGGAAAACGCCGGGTGCTTCAACGGGGACCCGGACCCCGCGAAAAAACCCTTCTCCATCGTCATGCCGCCCCCCAACGTCACGGGCCAGCTCCACATGGGCCACGCCCTGGACTGCACCCTCCAGGATATCCTTACCCGCTTCAAGCGGATGCAGGGCTATGCCGCCCTCTGGGTCCCCGGCGTGGACCACGCCGGCATCTCCACCCAGGTGAAGGTGGAAGAGGACCTCCGGGTCAACGAGGGCCTGAGCCGCTATGACCTGGGCCGGGAGAAGTTCCTCCAGCGGGTCTGGAAGTGGAAGGAAAAGTACGGAAACCGCATTGTCCAGCAGCAAAAGAAGATGGGCGTGTCCTGCGACTGGTCCCGGTCCCGCTTCACCATGGACGAGGGGCTTTCCAAGGCCGTCCGGGAGACCTTCTGCGAGCTCTACGACAAGGGCCTCATCTACAAGGGAAGCCGCATTATCAACTGGTGCCCCCACTGCGTCACCGCCCTCTCCGACGCGGAGGTGGAGTACCAGGACAAGCCCGGCCACCTCTGGCACATCCGCTATCCCCTCACCGACGGCTCCGGCGACCTGGTGGTAGCCACCACCCGGCCCGAGACCATGATGGGCGACACCGGCGTGGCCGTGAACCCGGAGGACGAGCGGTTCAAGCATCTGGTGGGCAAGACCTGCATCCTGCCCATTATGAACCGGGAGATCCCCATCGTGGCGGACGAGTACGTGGAGCTGGGCTTCGGCACCGGCGCGGTGAAGATGACCCCCGCCCACGACCCCAACGACTTCGAGGTGGGCCTCCGGCACAATCTGGAGATCATCCGCTGCATCGGGGACGACGGGAAAATCAACGAAAACGGCGGGCCCTACAACGGGATGGACCGCTATGAATGCCGGAAGGCCATTGTGAAGGATTTGGAGGAGCAGGGGTATCTGGTGAAGACCGAGCCCTATAACCACAACGTGGGCACCTGCTACCGCTGCCACAACGACGTGGAGCCCTTGATCTCCGCCCAGTGGTTCGTGAAGATGGAGCCCCTGGCCCAGGAGGCTCTCCGGGTGGTCCGGGAGGGCGAGGTGAAATTCGTCCCCGAGCGGTTCAGCAAGACCTACACCAACTGGATGGAAAATGTCCACGACTGGTGCATCTCCCGCCAGCTCTGGTGGGGCCACCAGATTCCCGCGTGGTATTGTGACGACTGCGGACACATCAACGTCAGCCGGGAGGACCCGACAAAGTGCGAACAGTGCGGAAGCGCGCACCTGACCCGGGACCCGGATGTGCTGGATACCTGGTTCAGCTCCGCCCTGTGGCCCTTCTCCACCCTGGGCTGGCCGGAAAAGACCAAGGACCTGGATTTCTACTACCCCACCTCCGTCATGGTCACCGGCTACGACATCATTTTCTTCTGGGTCTCCCGGATGATCTTCTCCGGCTGCGAGCAGATGAAGAAAATCCCCTTCCGCACCGTCCTCATCCACGGCCTGGTCCGGGACGACAAGGGCCGCAAGATGTCCAAGTCCCTGGGCAACGGCATCGACCCCCTGGAGGTGGCGGAAACCTACGGCGCGGACGCCCTGCGGTTCAACCTTATCACCGGAAATTCCCCCGGAAACGACATGCGCTTCTACACGGAAAAGTGCGAGGCCATGCGGAACTTCGCCAACAAGGTCTGGAACGCCAGCCGTTTCGTGATGATGAACCTGGGGGACCTGGAGACCTACGCCCTTCCGGCGGCTTCCCTGCTGGAGCGGGAGGACAAGTGGGTCCTCTCCAAGCTGAACACCCTGGTGAAGGAGGTCACGGAGAATCTGGACAGCTACGAGATCGGCGTGGCCTCCGCCAAGGTCTATGACTTCCTGTGGGACACCTACTGCGACTGGTATATTGAGCTGACCAAGACCCGCCTGAACGGCGAGGACGAGACGGCGAAGGACACCGCCCGGAATGTCCTGTGCTATGTGCTGGCGGAGCTTTTGAAGCTGCTTCATCCCTTCATGCCCTTCATTACCGAGGAGATTTTCCAGGCCTTGCCCAAGCGGGCGGGAGCGGAAGACCGGTTCCTCATGCTGGCCAAGTGGCCGGAGTACAGCGAAGCCCTCAGCTTCCCCCAGGAGGAGGCCGCTATGGAGGCGGTGATGGACACTATTAAGGCCATCCGGGCCCGCCGGGCGGAGATGAACGTGCCCCCGTCCAAAAAAGCCGAGGTTCTGTTGGTTACCGCCGCACCGGAGCCCTATGAGCAGGGACTCCACTTCCTTCAGCGGTTGGCCTTCGCGTCGGAGGTGCGCTTTGCTGCCGAGGCTCCGGCGGACCTCAGCGGCCAGGTGAGCATCGTCACCCGCAGCGCCGCGGCCTACCTGCCCCTCAGTGAGCTGGTGGATCTGGCGGCGGAGCGGGAGCGCGTGGCCCGGGAGAAGGAGAAGGCGGAAAACGGCCTGCGTATCGTGGAGCAGAAGCTCTCCAACGAGAAATTTGTCTCCCGTGCCCCGGAGGCGGTGGTGAACGCCGAGAAGGAGAAGGCGGAGAAGTTCCGGGAGCTCATCGCCAAGCTGGAGGAGTCCGCCAAGGCGCTGGGCTGCTGAA
>CAJUQQ010000067.1 GCA_910588175.1 uncultured Oscillibacter sp. | reverse complement strand
CCCCGCTCCATTTTTCCCTTTTCCATCATTTTTCTCACCCTGCTCCATTTTACCTTATATATATGAAAAAGTCTGCCCCTCGGCAGACTTTTTCGACAAGTTGGAGCGCCGCCTTTAAGGCGGCGCTCATTCCTTTTTTCAAAGTTCCCGGCGGCGGGACTCACAGCCTGCTGTAAACCAGTTCCGCAAACTGGCCGTACTGCTTCACCGCCTCCAGACGGAAGCGCCGGAGAGCTTCCCCCTGGGTAAAGAGGGGAATTCCTTCCCCCAGCAGGACCGGGGCTGTCTGGATGATCAGATGGTCCACCAGATCCCGATCCAGCAAGGGGGCCAATATCGTGTTTCCGCCCACGACCCAGATGTTTTTCTCCCGGCCCAGGCGTTTCACGAAGTCCGCGGGGTCCCCGCTGACGGCGGTGAAGCCCGGCTGATTCAAGGGCTGGTGGGTGAAGACGTAATTTTCCGTTGTGGGATAAGCCTCCGCCGGGTTTTCCAGCCGCTCGATCTCCCGGAAGGTCCGCCGCCCCATGAGGGTGACGTCCATCCGGGAGTAAAAGGCCTCGCAGTCCGTCTCCTCCGCCGTTCCCGTTTGGTGGAGCCAGTCCAGCCCGTGGTCCTTCGCCGCCAGATAGCCGTCCAGGGTGATACAGCCGTAAAAATAGACGCTCATTGTGCCAAGCACCTCCTTTATAACCGTCCCACCATTGTACCACAGGCGGCGGGGCGCGGCAAGCGGGCTCTCTCCCAATGGGCGCCCCGGCTTTTTTCGCTTTTCCCCTTCCCCCCGGCGGTCAACTGCGGTATACTGGAGCTATCAAAATCACCGGCCCTCTCCGGGCGGAATGGAGGAACCCATGGAACAAACGAACAGCCTGCGCGCGGCGCTGGCGGAGGCCTTCCGGGAGGAGGCGTTTCTGCGGAAGCTCTCCCGCCCTGGGGCGGAGGAGCTCTTCGCTGGTCTGGATTGGCCCGCCCTGCTGGCCCCCCTGCTGCCCATTCAAGAGCGGATTTCCTGCGGCCGGGCCCTGGAGGCCTTCCGGCCGGTGCTGGACGCCGCCCCCGAGCCGGAGGAGGGATGGGCCCTCTGCGCCTACCGGACGGCGGTTTCCCTCCTCTACCCCCAGGCGGCCCCGGACCACACCCCCCGGCAGCGGGACGGGGCGCTGTGCTTCCTCCAGTTTTTGCGGACCCTCTTTGACGCGGAGCGGGAGGTTCTGCCCTTTGACTTCTGGCTGGACTTCGCCTTTTGCACGGAGGAAGAGCTGAAGGGCAGCGGCCTGGCGGAGGAATACCGCCTGTTTCTCCGCCGCTGGCGGGAGGAGTATGTCTACGAGCTTCTCCGCCTGGGCCGGGAGGTGACCCCCTTCCGCACCTGCGAGCACATTGCCGGGGTCCATCATGTGTCCATGACGGTGTCCCGGGCCTTTAAGGCCGGGGGCGGGAAAATTGACCTGGGGCTGATCTCCGCCGCCGCCGCGGGCCACGACATCGGGAAGTTTGGCTGCAGGCCCGGGGAGCGGGTGCCCTACCTCCACTATTACTACACGGACCAGTGGTTTTCCTGGCGGGGGCTGGGGTCGCTGGGCCGCATCGCCGCCAACCACTCCGTCTGGGACCTGGAGCTGGAGAACCTGTCCTCCGAATCCCTGGTGCTGGTTTACGCCGACTTTCGGGTGAAGCAGGAGCGGCTTCCCGGAGGCGGGGAGACGGCCAAGCTCTTCTCTTTGGCGGACGCCTTCGACGTGATTCTCTCCAAGCTGGACAACGTGGACGCCGCCAAGCGGCGGCGGTACAACTACGTCTATTTGAAGCTCCGGGACTTTGAGGGATACCTCCGGTCCTTCGGCGTGGACGTGACCCTGGAGACCGCCGGAGGGCCGCCCCTGCCCCGGAAGGACCCCTCCCTGATGGACGAGGACGAGGTGGTCCTGGGCCTGCGGCAGACGGCGGTGGACCACAACATCCGCCTGATGCACCGGCTGAGCCGGGAGCGGCTGTTTGTGGGCACCCTGGAGGCCGCCCGGGGGGAGAAGGACCCGGGGCGCATCCGGGCCTATGTGTCCATCTTCCGGGAATATTTCACCTATTGGACCGTGGAGCAGAAGGAGCAGACCTTGGAGTTTCTCTATGAGCTGCTGCTTCAGCCCGACGGGGACATCCGCCGCCAGGCGGCGGGGCTGATGGGGCAGATTCTCTCCAAGTTCCTCTCCGGCTACAAGAAGGAGCTGCCCAAGGGGACGGCCCCCAGTCCCCAGGAGGAGCGGCCCTTTGAGCTGTGGGCGGAGTACCTGGAAAAGCTCATCCACCCGGACCGGCGTCTCACGCCCCGGCAGATCAGCATGATTCGCTATCAGGCAAAGACGGCGGCGGACGCGCTGCTGGGCGGCTGCACCGACGAGGACTTCCCCCGCTTTGCGGAGCTCCTTTTCCGCCACTACCAGGACCCCGCCGCCGAGACGGAAGAGGGGGCCTTCGCCCTGATGAACACGGCGCTGAACCTCCCCCTGGAGCGGGTGGCTCCCCGGGATGCCGCCCGGCTGACGGGCTTCGCCGCCTGGTGGCTGCGAAGCGGAGAGGCTCCCCAGCAGGCCGCCGCCATGCGGCTGTGCCGCCGCCTGCTGCCGGTTCTGGGACCCGGCTCCCCTCAGCGGGAGGCCGTCGTACAGGCCGTGGAAGCGGCGGACTGCCGCTCCTCCACGCCCCTGCTCTACCTCCAGTCCCGGCTGGGGCGGCTTTTGGGTCTGGACGTGTCCGGATACCAGGCCTTGCTGGACCAGGGGGAGGAGGCCGCCAGCGGCGTGTTTCTGGACAACCTGAAAACCGCCACGCCTTGGGTGCTGAAGGCCGTGGGCGTGGAGTACCTCCTGGACCAGGCCCGGCAGGGGGAGCCGGTGGGCGCGCTCCATATCGCCACCCACTTCTCCAACCTGATGAAGGTCAGCGAGAACGTGGTGGTCCGGCGCATGGCGGGAAACGCCCTGCTGGACATGGCGCCCCTGCTGACGCCCGCCCGGAGGAACGAGGTGGCCGTGGAGCTGTGCGAGGCTCTGGAAACCGGTCAGTCGGAAATCTCCCAGTATATCCCGCCCTATCTGGGGCAGTTCCTCCTGTGGCTCACCCCCCGGGAGCTGGATGAGTCCCTGAATGAGCTGCTGCGCTTCCTCTCCTCTTCCAGCGCCAATGTGGCGGCAGCGGCCCTCAGCACCGTGGGGGCCGTGTTGGAGCATTACCGCGTGTACGCAAGGCGCTTCCCGGAGCCGGAGGAGGACCGGAACCGCCGCCGCCAGCGGATGGCGGGCCTGCTTTTGAAGGGGCTGGCCTCCTGCATGGACCCGGTGCGGCAGGAGGCCCTGCGGGTTTTGGGAGAGGGGCTTTTCGCCTCGAAGACCCTGAGCTATGAGGAGAAGACCGGCCTCTTTACCCTGACGGCCAAGAAGCTCCTCTTCCTGATTCACGAGCAGCCGGAGGGGGAGCTGACCTTCTTCCACACCGCCGCGGCGCTCTCCCACATCTACCGCTTCGCCGTGGAGCACCGGATTGAGAGCGGTCCCTTTGTCTTTGAGTGGCGGGACAAGGCCGCTGCCTTTTTCCCCGGCACCTTCGACCCCTTCTCCCTGTCCCACAAGGGCATCGTCACCGCCATCCGGGACCTGGGTATGGAGGTCTATTTGGCCGTGGACGAGTTCTCCTGGTCCAAGAAGGCCCAGCCCTCCCTTGTCCGGCGGCAGATCGTCAGCATGTCGGTGGCCGACGAGTTCGGCGTGTACCTCTTCCCCCACGACATTCCCGTGAACCTGGCCACGCCCCAGGACCTCCGCCGCCTGCGGCAGGTCTTCGCGGGGAGGGAGCTGTATCTGGTGGTGGGGTCCGACGTGGTGGCCAACGCCTCTTCTTACAAGGCTCCGGCCGCCGGGGACTCCGTTCACTCCCTGAACCACATCGTCTTCCGCCGGGCCAGCGACGCCGAGGGCCAGGAGATTGAGGCGGATCTCAGCCGGATCACCGGGCGGGTGGTTCAGCTCCAGCTTCCCACTCATCTGGAGGATATCAGCTCTACCCGTATCCGGGAGAACATCGACCTGGGGCGGGATATCTCCAACCTGGTGGACCCCACGGTGCAGGACTTGATCTACCGCAACAGCCTCTACCTCCGGGAGCCCCAGTACAAGCAGCTGGTGCGGGCCAGCTTTCTGGAGTTCTCCCGGGAGGACCACCCCGGCCCGGCGCTTTGGGAGGAGCTGCGGAGCGTCTGCGGGCCCCTGCCTGCCCCAGACCCCCGGGACAGCGTCTTCCTCCTCCGGGCCGCCGGTCCCCACCCCCGGCTGCTGGGCTTTTTGACCGCCCGGGTGATCAACTCCGGGGAGCTGTACGACGCCTTTGGCAGCGAGGAACTGGCTCACTGGGTCCGCACCCGTACGGCGGGGCGGGTCCAGCTGTTGACGGGCCTTGGGGCCGTCAAGACTCCGGCGGGAAGCTATGACACCCGCCAGCTTTTGCTGACGGAGGTGCTGACCCGGGCGGCGGAGGAGGACTGCGGCTATGCCGTGTGGTGGGGCCCATCGGACCCGGCGGGCCTGGAGCTGCTGGGACGGCAGGGGTTTCTGCCCGCGGAGCTGGAGGCGCCGCAGCCGTTGCTGCTGGTGGATATGCGGTCCCCGGCGGTGGTGGTGCAGAACATCCCCACCACGCTGAAAGAGCCCCTGGCCTCGGACCGGCAGGTTCTAGCCGCGATTCGGAGCGCGCACCTCCGCCTCCAGGAGGCGGTGTGCGGGCTGTACCCCGGGACGCTGGTGCTGTCCCTCAACGCGGAGGTGATCTACCACCGCCTGGTCCGGAAGCTGACGGAGGAAAACGGCGTCCCCGCCGAGCCCCGGAGGCCCCGGGTGCTGGGACCCAAGATGTGCGTCCCCTTCGGCAAGATTCTCCGGGGCAACGCCGTGCCCAACACTGTGACCAAAACCATCCACACCGACAAGGTGTTCGCCCCGGACCTGCACTCCTTCTCCATCGCCCCCTTCCCGGGCTACGCACCGCTGGAGAGCCAGATACGGACCATCCGCTCCTTCCGGCGGCCGGTGATGCTGGTGGACGACCTGCTTCACACCGGCAACCGGATCAACGCCCTGGACCCCCTGTTCCGGCGGGAGAAGCTGGAGATCGACCGCTGCGTGGTGGGGCTCCTCTCCGGCCGGGGCCGGGACCTGATGGCCGCCCGGGGCCGGACGGTGGACAGCGTGTACTTTGTGCCGGACCTCCGGGCCTGGTTTGTGGAGTCAACCATGTATCCCTTTATCGGCGGAGACGCCGTGGCCCAGGCCCGGCCCTCCGTTCCGGGACTGACCCCGGCGGTGAACCTGATTCTGCCCTATGCCTTCCCGCGGTTTTACAGCCATTGCGGCCGGGAGGCGGTGTTTCGCTTCTCCCGAACCTGCATGGAAAACAGCCGGGACATCCTCCTGGCTTTGGAGCGGGCCTACCGGGAGCGGTACGCTCGGAACCTGACCCTCTCCCGGCTCAGCGAGGCGGTGATTCTGCCCCTGAGCCCCGATAAGGGGGCGGCTCTGCGGTACGACCCCAATCTCTCCGCCTCTGTGTGCCTGGAGAGCGACCTGCGGCAGCTGGACCGGATGAAGGAACTTTTACGGTGAAACTGGAAGGAGAAGCTATGCTTGAACGCAGACTATGCAGCATCCGACAGGACCCCGCCCGGACTCCCGCCGCCTGGCTGGCGGCGGACTCCCGGCAGCTGAACGGGGAAGGGGCGGGCACCGGCTGGCTGGACCCCCGGCGGCTGGGGGAGGTCCCGGCCCTGCCGGAGGCGGCCGCCCTTCCCGGCGAGAGGGTGACGGGGGTAAACATCCGCCACCCCCGCTGGGAGCGGGCATTGGAATTTGTCACCCCCAGGCCTGGGCCGAAACGGGTCCACATCCTGGCGGTGGGAGACGTGGGAGGCGTTTTGCTGACAGCCCTGAAGCTGAAGGGCGGCGGTATCATTTCCGCCATCGGAATCTACGACCTGAACGAAAAGGCCGTGGCCCGGTGGGTTATGGAAATGGGCCAGATCGCCTGCAGTCCCATCCACTACGATGACCTGCCGGAGGTGGAGGCCGTCTCCTCCGAAAACCTGTTCGACTGTGACGTGTTTATTTTTGCCGCGGCGAAGGCGATTCCCCCGGTGGACAGCGGCGTCAGGGATGTGCGCATGGCCCAGCTGGAGGCCAACCGCCCCCTGGCGGAGTCCTTTGCCCGGCAGGCCCGGGAGGCGGATTTCCGGGGCCTTTTCGCCGTCCTCAGCGACCCGGTGGACCCCCTGTGCCAGGCGGTGTGGCGGGCCTCCAACATCGGCCCGGACGGGGAATTGGACCATCTCGGCCTCCTGCCGGAGCAGGTTCAGGGCTTTGGTCTGGGGGTGATGAGCGCCCGGGCGGCTTATTTTGCCAAGCGGGCCCCCCGCTTCGCTTCCTTCTTCACGGAGGGCCGGGCCTTCGGCCCTCATGGGCAGGGATTGGTCATCGCCAACTCCATCCGGCATTATGACGACGCCCTCTCCCGGGAGCTGACCCAGCTGACGCTGGAGGCCAACCTCCGGGTCCGGGAGCTGGGCTTCAAGCCCTACGTGGCCCCCGCCATCTCCTCCGGGGCTTTGCAGCTTCTCCTGGCCCTGGAGGGGGAGTGGCATGACTCCTCGGTGCCTCTGGGGGGCATATGGTTCGGATGCCGGAACCGCTTCACCTCCTATGGCCTGCACCTGGAGACCCTGGAGCTGCCCGACGCCCTGTTTGCCCGTCTCCAAGACACGGAGCGGGCTCTGCGCGAAATTTCCTGAAACGGGAGGATGCCATGGAACAGGAATTGACCCTCGTCACCGCCCCCGGCTCCCTGGAAGGACGGCTGGGGGAGACGCTGCGCGCCGCCCTGGAAGGACGGACGGTCCGGTTTCACCGGGAGGGGGAGTCCCTGGAAAACCGGCGGGTGCTGTTTGCCTTTTCTCTGCCGGAGAACGGGGTCAGCGCCGGACTCTGGGGCTTCCTGGGCTGGCTGCGGGATCACCGGGGCTGCCTTTGCGGCAGCGTGGGCGGCGTGGTCATCGACGGAGCCGGGGACCTGTACACCAAAGCGGCGGGGCGGGAGCTCATCCTGGCGGCAAGCATGGCGGGCTGCACCTTTCCCGGACGGCCCCTGACGGAGGCCACGGGAGGACTTCAAAACTTTGCCGTTCAGGCCCGGAACGGGGGATGTGATCTGCCCACAGCCTACCGCCGGGCGGTGTCGGACCTGGCGGCGCGGGTGACGGGCTTCGCGCCCCCCCGGCGGGAGCGGCCTGGTGTGCTGGCCCTCCACGCCTCCAGCCGGGCCACCTCCAACACTCTGGATCTCTGGGGTCGGGTCCGGGAGAGGCTGGAGGGAGACTGCGCCATTCGGGAGATCGGATTGCGGAACGGGACCCTGGAGGACTGCGCCGGGTGCCCCTACACCACCTGCCTCCACTTCGGGGAGCGGGGAGGCTGTTTTTACGGCGGCGTTATGGTTCAGGAGGTGTTTCCCGCCCTCCGGGAGGCGGACGCGGTGGTCCTGCTCTGCCCCAACTACAACGACGCCCTCTCTGCCAACCTCACCGCCGCTGTGAACCGGCTGACGGCGCTGTACCGGGCCGCCTCCTTCGAGGACAAGGCGGTGTTTGCCATCGTGGTTTCGGGATACTCCGGAGGAGACATCGTGGCCAGTCAGGTGGTTTCCGCCCTGTGCGTCAACAAGGGCTTCTGGCTTCCTCCCGGCTCCATTTTGATGGAGACCGCCAACGACGCCGGGGCGGCGATGCGCCTGCCGGGGATTGGGGAGCGGCTGGAGCGGTTCGCGGAAAACATGCGCTGCCAGATCAAGGCTCTCTGAGGGGGCGTGCAGGTGGTCAAGAAGGCGTTTTTGACAGCCTGAGCCAGTGTTTCTAGCCTTTAAAAACTTCTGATTGAAAGCGAGAGAAACCCATCAGGGGTTTCTCTCGTCGTTCTTTTCTATCCTCTTTCAGACAGTATTTTTTTGAGAAGTCGGGATGATCCGCTTTCAGTGGGCCGTCTTTTTTCCGGTTACATCCAAAATGCGTGGTAAAGATATTGCATTTTGCCACCTTTTGGCGTATGATGCAAAGAGAAAAACAGGATTTCATTTACATGACAAGGATTTTACAATTTTGCTTATCACTATGTTCGCATCATATGATTGTAACAAACTGAACGTGGAGGAGGGGGAATCGTTATGCGGGAATATGTCGTTAACCGCCCAGATGAAAAGGCCATGGAACAGGCCTTGCTGGAAAACCCGGGAAACGCGGCGGGAGCTGTTCTCCGTCTGGCCTGGCAGGCCGGTCTGCTGCGGGACGAGATTCAGCGCCTTACCTGGGAGCAGGTGGACTTTCTGGACCGCTGTCTTGTACTGCCGGACCGGAAGGTCCCCATCGGCCAAGAGCTGGCGGACTGGCTCCAGGTTTTGCGGGACGGACGGGATCAGAGCCAGGAGACGGTGGTCCTCTCTGACCGGGATAAAAGGCCTTTGACACCACAGTCTATCTCCCGTCTTGCCCGTTTGGCCTTGAACAAGCAGGGACAAACGGATGTACGACTCATTGACCTGCGTCACGACTTCGTTCTCCGGCAGCTGGAAGAACACGATTGGCAGTACGTTTCCCGGATTACCGGCGTGGAAGCGGCAGGGCTCAATGTACACTTTGCCGGGCACCTGGAAGAAAAGAAAATCTCTACTCGCATTCACCGGGAGGAAAGTGCCCGCATCGACGAGTTCGCCTTATGGAAACTCCTCCGAACAGAAGGAACCAGTCCCGCCGGAATCGCTCTGTGGCTGACCTGGCAGGCGGGGCTCCGGTTGGAGGAAATTGTTGCCCTGACCTGGGAGCAGATTCAAGGAGATTGTTTGCGCCTTCCCCGGCGAGAGGTCCTGCTTACCAGCGGGACCCAACAAGTTCTGGAAGAACTGACCGCCCGGGAAGGCCGAAGGGGGTATGTCCTTACCGCCCCCAGAAGCGGTCTGCCATATGACCGGACCAGGCTTTCTAAGCTGGCCCGAGCCGCGCTGATCCGGGCGGGACTGGACGACCTGACGCTCCGGGATCTGCGGGTAGATTATGCTCTGCGCTCCGGCGGAGCGGGGCAAATTCTCTCCCAGGTCCGACGGCAAGGCTGGACAACCCGGAATGAGGTCCGTTCTTTGCTGAACGTTTCTCAGGCCGTTGCCTATCATCGGCTCAAGCAGTTGGTGAATCGAGGTCAGCTGACACAGGTGGGAGCCCGGTACTATCTGCCTGGAACCGTAGTACCGCCCAACAGCCAAGAGGCCGCTCTGGTGAAGTACCTGGAGCGGGAGGGCTTTGCCTACCGTCAGGACGTAGCCCGCCTTCTTGGCATTGATGCAGGTCAGTGCCGCCCGCTGCTTCGACGGATGCTGGCTCGGGGAACTCTGATACAAGACCGGCAGCGATACATATTAAGTAGTAGAAAAGATATGGCTGCGGCCTCCCTGCTTGAAGCGAAAACACATGAGGTTTAGTTCCTGTATCCATATTTTGTTACAAATATTTTCACAAACACGGTGTTTATACATAGTGATTATCAAACAAATTACAACTAAGCCTAATCTATAGACAAATGGGCGGGAGACTGTTAGATTGAACATGCGGACGACGAATGAAAGGGGCCAATTCCAGGCTTGATGTGGGATGAGGCTAGCCCCGACACGAATCCTGGAGGGGGCGCTCGGACATTCGGACGGACCGTAATCTTTAAAGGAGGAATGTTCAATGAAGAAATTCCTGTCCCTGG
>CAJUQQ010000066.1 GCA_910588175.1 uncultured Oscillibacter sp. | reverse complement strand
ACGAAAGGAACCCTTCCTGGGTTCCTCTCGTAACTCTCTTCCTTCCCGCCGCGGATGGTTTCCCTGTTTTTTGAAACTCTGAACAGCGGACGGCTTTGCCGTCCGCTGTTTCGTCATCTTAGGAAGACGCGCTTCCCGCCCCGGTACTCTCGGACCACGCCTAACCGCTGGGCGCTGGGCACGGCCCCCTCCAGCTCCCGGAACAGAGCCTCCGCCCCGGCGGGGTCCGCCGCCATCAGAAGCCCGCCGGAGGTCTGGGGGTCGTAAAGCAGGTCTTGCTGCCAGAGCTCCGCCGCCCCGGGGTCCACGGAATCCTCCGCGAAGGCACGGTTGCGGTACATGCCCTCCGGCAGAATGCCCATTTTCGCCAGCTCCGCCGCCTCGGGAATCATGTCCACGGCACTCACGTCGATCTCCAGCTCCACGCCGCTGCCCTGGGCCATCTCCAGCCCATGGCCCAGGAGGCCGAAGCCCGTCACATCGGTGCAGGCGTGAACCGGATGGCGCACCATGATGTCCCGGGCGGCCTTGTTCAAGGTGGTCATCAGCTCGTAAGCCCGGGCCATGGCTCCAGCGGGGGCCATATCCGCCTTGGCGGCGGTGGTCAGCACGCCGGTGCCCACGGGCTTGGTGAACAGCAGCACATCCCCGGGCCTGGCCCCGGAGTTGGTGAGCATCTTGTCCGGGCGGACGAAGCCGGTGACGGCCAGGCCGTATTTGGGCTCGTCGTCCAGGATGCTGTGTCCCCCGGTGATGAGGGCCCCGGCCTCGTAGACCTTGTCATAGCCGCCCCGGAGCAGCTGGTGGACCGTTTCGGGGGGCATGTCCTTGGGCACGGCCATAATGTTCAGGCAGAGCTTGGGCTCCCCGCCCATGGCGTACACGTCGGAAAGCGCGTTGGCGGCGGCGATCTGACCGAAGAGATAGGGGTCGTCGGCAATGGGCGGGAAGAAGTCCACGGTCTGGACCAGGGCCAGGTCTTCGGAGAGCTTGTAGACCGAGGCATCGTCGCTCCGGTCGAAGCCCACCAGCAGGTTGGGGTCCTGGCGGACCCGGATGCCCTCCAGCAGCTTCGCCAGGGTCCCGGCCCCGACTTTCGCGCCGCAGCCGGCGCACCTGGCCAGCTTGGTCAGCTTCACTTGATTCTCAGACATGGGCGCTCCTTTCTAAACGCTCCCCGCCCTGCCGGGCGGGGTGGACGGCGCGCCGTCCGCCAGCGCCCCGCTGAGGCGCAGAACCGCCTCCAGCACGCCGCCCCCCACCGCCAGGGCCTTGTCGCTGGCGCAGTAGCAGTGCTCCAGTTCGCACCGGGGGTCGATGTCCCCGGCCTTCATGCCCTTATGGACCGGGGTCCCCTCCGGCAGGATGCCCCGGAGCACCCCATCCAGCGTGCAGAGCATGGGGAGGCCGTCCACCTCAGCGGCCACGTCTCCTTCCTTCACCTGGGCGCCGATGTCTAGGAACTGGTGGAAAACCCCTTCCGCCGGAGCCCGGAGGACCCGCTCCCCGGCGAAGCCGCCGATGAGGCCGGGGATTCCCGTGTTGGGCTGGGCGGAGCCCTCGTAAAGAGCCCGGCCCAGATAGTGGCCCCGCATGGTCTCCACCACGGCGTGGCAGTCCTCTCCCGCCGTAAAGCCGGGGCCCACGCCGATCACCACCGGGGCGTCGGTGATTTTGGTGCCCAGGTTCTTCTTCGCCAGAATAGCATCCACCACCGCGTCGGGCCGGAGGGCCGGGACGCAGGCCCCCTGGGGGTCCGCCAGCACCGGAATCACGCCGTTTTTCAGCCACTCCAAGGCCTGACCCGGACAGTCCGCCCGCCGGGCGGTCACGTCCTCCACCGCCGCCTCCCCATGGACAACGGCCTGGGAAAAGGCCACGGTGCGGCGAATGGCAACGGGCTTCTCCAGGTCGGTCATGACCACCCGAATCCCCGCCCGCCACAGGCGCAGGGCAATGCCGGTGGCGATGTCCCCGGCCCCCCGAATGATGACAAGCATATCCAGCTCCTCCTTTTCAACGCCCCGGCGCACACGGGCCAGGGTAGCCGTTCCGCCAGGCGGCGGGCGGCCTCCATGGCGGTTTCGTCCTCCGCCTGATTGACCAGTACCCGGATGGGCGGCCACGTCCGGGACGCCTCCGCCCGCAGAACCTCCGCCAGGGCCTCCGGCGTCACCGGATCCTCCGGCTCCAGCCCCGTCAGGGCGCAAAACCTCTCCGGCCGGTGGACCGCCTCCCGGATCGGGCGGCCAAAGCCGGAGGCCCCCACGACCTGAATGATCTGGTTCGCCTCCCGGGGAACCACCGGCTCGTGGGCGGCGTGGGCTTTGAGAGGGCGGCCCGCCGAGCCGTCGGCCTCCGCCAGCACGCAGTCCGCCAGCGCCGCCAGGCGGGCCATGGGGAGGCCCGGAGCGGTGAGCTTTCCCGTGCCGGGAACCGGAGTTCCGGCGCAGACCAGGCGGCGGGACTCCAGCGCCTCCGCCAGGGTCTCCTCCGTAGGGTCCGCCAGGTTGAGCAGGCCGTCAAAGGGGTATATCTTCGTGGTGGCGCAGAGCAACACCCGGGCCCCGCCCGCCGCCAGCTCCTCTCCCAGGGTCCGCAGAAGGGTGGTTTTTCCGCCGCCGCCTATGACGGCGGTGACGCCGGGGCGGATGCCCAGCCGTTCGGACAGCGGCATGGCAGATTCTCCCTTTCGTTGTTCTCCTTATAGGATAGCACCCTCCCGGCCCGCCGTCAAGGGCGGCTTGACACCGGCGGCGGGACGCGCTATGATGGGCGGAAAGGAGGGATGCGCCGTGTACGACGAACTGACGGCGGTGGATATCAAAAAGATGCGGGAGGAGCTGGATCACCGGGTCCGGGTCCTCCGGCCTCAGCTGATCGAGGAGGTTCAGACCGCCCGGGCCTTCGGGGACCTGAGCGAGAACTTCGAGTACAAGTGCGCCAAGCAGGCGAAAAACCGGAACGACAGCCGCATCCGGTATCTGGAGCGGATGATCCGCACGGCGAAGGTCATTGAGGTAACAGGCGGGGCGGACGCTGTGGGGCTGTTTGACCGGGTGACGATTTACAATGAGATGGCAAAGAAGGAAATGGTGGTCCGGATTGTCACCACCCTGCGGCAGGACGCCCTGAAGGGCTTGGTAAGCAAGGAGTCCCCGGTGGGGAAGGCGATTCTCGGCCGCCGGGCCGGGGACCGGGTGGAGGTTGAAGTGAACCCAAATATGAAGTATTTTCTGGAAATTCGGGGGATTGAAAAGGGGGAGGACGACGAGACGCTGGATATCAGTGCCTATTGAGGGATACAGCCATGAAGATGGCTGGTCCTTTGCACCCCCCATTTTCTCTTTTTCTTCCAGAAGAAAAAAAGAAAACGGGCCGTGCACGGTCCAAAAGAGAAAAAGAAGTACGAGGGGACGCGACGGGGCGCGCCTGAATGATTGGCGGAGCCAGAATGACTACCCTCGCGTAATTGGATTCGGCGGGGGTTGCTCTTCACTGCATGGACAAGCTCCTCTTTTTGCTGCCGCACTCCGGTGGTTGCTGTAAAGCTGCGTTTACCGGGCTTTGAAGATCCCCGCACCAAAAGCAGAAGAAGGTCTACCGCTGAAAAACGGTAGACCTTCTAATTTTCTTCAACCACCGGAGTGCGGCAGCAAAAAGAGGAGCTGGTCCATTCGTCACAGGACACCCCCGCTCAATCTAATTGCGCGCGGGAAGTCATTCCGGCTCCGCCGGTCATTCAGGCGCGCCCCCGCATCGTTTCCCCGTACTTCTTTTTCTCTTTTGGACCGTGCACGGCCCGTTTTCTTTTTTTCTTCTGGAAGAAAAAGAGAAAATGGGGGGTGCAATGAACCAGCCATCGCTGGTTACCAATCCGCCCCGCCCGTCAGGGCGAGCACCAGCCCCCCGCTTGGGAGAGCGGTATTACAGCGTAATATCCTCAATAACCTGCGCCTTGATCAGGTTCGTGGACCCGCTCTTCCCCAGGGGCACCCCGGCGGTGATGACCACCGTGTCCCCGGGCTGGACCAGCCCCTCTTTCACCGCCACCTCGGCGGAGAGGGAGAAAATCCGGTCCGTGGAGTTGACTTCCCCCGTCAGGAAGGGAATCACTCCCCAGCAGATGGCCAGCTGCCGCCGGGTCTTCTCCTGCATGGTCAGCGCCGCCACCGGGCAGGCGGGGCGGAACCGGCAGATCATCCGGGCCGTCCGGCCGGAGCTGCTGGCCGCCAGGATGGCCGTGGCGTCCAGGTCCCGGGCGGTGAGGCAGCAGGTGTGGGTGATGGCGTCGTTGATGTTGTTGGAGGTGGTGATCACCAGCTGCTTCTGGAACCGCTTCCAGTAGTCGATGGAGCCCTCCGCCTCCGTGACGATCTCCAGCATGGCGGCCAGAGCCTCCACGGGGTACTTGCCTCCGGCAGTCTCCCCGGAGAGCATGACGCAGCTGGTACCGTCGTAGACGGCGTTGGCCACGTCCGAGACCTCCGCCCGGGTGGGACGGGGGTTGCGCATCATGGAGTCCAGCATTTGGGTGGCCGTAATCACCGGTTTGCCCGCCTGAAGGCCCTTGCGGATCATCCGCTTCTGGAGAGCGGGGACCTTGGCGGCGGGAATCTCCACCCCCAGATCGCCCCGGGCCACCATGACCCCGTCGGCGGCGGCCAGGATATCGTCGATGTTGTCGATGCCCTCCTGGTTTTCAATTTTGGCGATGATTTTTACATCGTCCCCGCCGCAGTCGTGGAGCACCTGCCGGACGGCCTCCACATCGGCGGCCCGGCGGACAAAGGAGGCGGCGATGAAGTCGAAATCGTTCTCCACGCCGAAGCGGATGTCCGCCACGTCCTTCTCCGTCAGGGCGGGGAGCTGGATGTGGGCCCCGGGGATGTTGATGGACTTGTTGGCGGACAGGGTTCCGCCGTTCTCCACCTCGCAGACGATGTCGCCGCCCCGGATTTCCCGGACCCGCAGGGCGACCAGGCCGTCGTCAATCAGAATCTCCTGACCGGGGGCCACCTCCTCGTGGAGCTTGGCGTAGGTGACGGAGACCCGGGACGCGTCGCCGGGCGCGTCCTCCACCGTGAGGGTGAAGGTCTCTCCGGCGGCGAGCTCCACGGTCTTGGTCTCAAAGCTCTTGATGCGGATCTCCGGGCCCTTGGTGTCCAGAATGGTGGCCACGGCGCCGCCCATCCGGTCCCGGACGGCCTTCAGGCGGTTCAGCCGCTCCAGATGCTCCGGGTGGCTGCCGTGGGAAAAGTTGAACCGGGCGCCGTTCATGCCGCCCTTGATCAAGGCGACGATCATTTCCTCGCTGTCCACGGCGGGGCCCAGGGTACAGATAATTTTTGTTTTTCTCAGCATATGAAATTCCTCCTTGGATTCCCCCTTGGAATCCGAAACCTAAAAACTCGTTCCTGCAATTCCTTATTATACAAGAGTCTTCCCCTTCTGGGTAGGTTAGAATTCCATAAATTTTACGTAATCGTTTAGCCTGGTCTCTGTGAAAGTGTTTCCTAAAGGTTCGTAAAGGGGCGGACCCGCAGGTCCGCCCCTTTACGGTCATCCCTCCCAAAAGAGCTCGTCCAGAGTCTTGCCCAGGGTCCGGCAAATGCTGACGCAGAGCTTAATGGTGGGATTGTAGTCTCCCTTTTCAATGGCGTTGATGGTCTGGCGGGAAACCCCCACCGCCTCCGCCAACTCCTGCTGGCTCAGGTCCCGGGCGGCCCGGGCGGCCTTCATACGCAGATTTTTCATTCCTCCTCCTCCCGGAGGCGGAGGAGGTAATTGACGATGTACACGATGAGAATCACCAGGGTCGCCGTCCCCATGATGGGGTTCACCGCCCGATAAGTCAGCACGCCGTTTTCCGTCAGGCCGGGGGAGATGTGGAACATGAAGCCAAAGCCCAGGTTGATGATGGACAGCAATGCGAAGAAGGTCATGAGCGTCCGGGGCTTCTCCCGGAGGCTGAGGTAAGCGTCCTTCAGAATGCAGGTAATGGCGAAGACGCATATGGCTAAAGCAATACAGAGGGACACCCCCACCATCGTGTCGCACCAGTGTCCAAGCATGATGTCCGAGACGGCGTAGAAGTAGGTGGATATAATCATGGTGAAGAAGCCGTACTGGAAGGCCTTGCCCCGGGCCCGCTCCTGCCGCTCGTCGAAGTGCATGTCCAGAATCTTTTTCTTAAAGAGGAACGCGACAAAGAGCAGGCCGGCAAGAATCCCCACCGTGAGCCCGCACAGCATCCCGGCATGGTAGCGCTCCATAAAAATCCTCCCTCCGCTTACGCCTGCCGCGTGACGACCGGCTTGCCTTCCGGGTCCAGCAGAGGCGTAAAGCCCGCCGCGTTCCCGTTTCTGTGAAACACGTAGTGGACGCCGGTCTCCGTATCCACCCAGATTTCCATGACCTCTATGGCTCCCTGGCTGTATACCTTCTCAAAACGGTTCATCAAAAAGTCCTCCTTGTTTTCTGTTTGTATGGTCATTGTAATTCTAATACGTCTATTTGTCAAGTATATTTTACTAAAAGAATGATAAAATTTCCCTCACCTGGCATCCGGTGAGGAGAAGGGGGCAGGGCGGACACGCAGGTCCGCCCCTGCACGGAGTTCTCTCCCGGTAAATGGACCGCAGGGGCGGACCTCTTTCGGGAATGCCATGGTCTCGGGAGGAGGAGCCCCGCAAGCGCCTTACTTCTTCTTCCGCTTTTTCTTTCCCGCGTCAATCTCCCCGTAGAGCCAGCTGAGCCCGTCGGAAAGGCCCCCTACCTGGTCGATGAGGCCCAGCCGCACCGCCTCCTCGCCGTAAATCACGCTGCCCACGTCGGCGGCCATGTCGTCCTTTTTCAGCATCAAGTCCTGGAAGTCCCCGCCGCTGATGTGGCTGTGTCCCGCCACAAAGGACACAATCCGGTCCTGGAGCCGCTGGAAGTAGCTGTAGGTCTGGGGCGCGGCGATAACGGTGCCGCTCATCCGGACGGGGTGGATGGTCATGGCGGCGGAGGGCACGGCGAAGCTCCGACGGGCGGCCACCGCCAGAGGCACGCCGATGGAGTGGCTGCCTCCCAGGACAATGGAGACGGTGGGCTTGGTCATCCCGGCGATGAGCTCCGCGATGGCCAGGCCCGCCTCCACATCCCCGCCCACGGTGTTCAGGAGAAAGAGGACTCCCGCCACCTCGTCGGACTCCTCCAGCTTGGCCAGGAGGGGGAGGACATGCTCGTACTTGGTGGTTTTTGTACTGGAGGAGGCGGTGATGTGGCCCTCGATCTGGCCGATGATGGTCAGACAGTAAACGTTTCCGTGAGGCGTGGCCGTCATGGCGGAGCCGAAGTCCAGGATGCTCTGGACGGCCTCGTTCTGTGTATCGGTTTCCGGCTCGGCGGGCTTGGTGGATTTGGTCATAGTCAGCAACCTTCCTTTCGTGAAGGTAGCTTTTGCGGTTTTTCGGAAATTACCCGCGCCCGGCGGAATCTTACAGCATTGTAAGATACGGCGGGAAAATGTAAGGAAGATCGATGGCAGCGCCGGCGGCGGTTTGCTATACTGACATCAGTTCCAAGAGAACAGAAACGGAGGAGAAAACAATGAAAAATACAATGAAGGATATGATGAAGGGAATCGCGCTGGGGATTTTGTCGGTGGCAGTGGTCATCGCGGGGCAGATGGCCTTGACCGGCGTGGCGGGCTTCCACACCGCGGAGCTGGCGGGGGGAGCGGCTGTGGCCTTCCTGTTCTATTATACGATCTTCCGGTCGTGCCGGAAGCGGCGGGAGGCAAAGGCAGAAAAGCGCGGATAACGAAAAACCGGCGGACCGTATGGCTCCGCCGGTTTCCTGCGTACTCCGGGCTTTCCTTTTTCGCCCCGGCGTGCTATACTGGGGGAAAATCAGGCCCGTGGGGCGGGAGGCGGTCTATGAACGAACAAAAACGGCGGGTGGTGGTCAAGGTGGGCACCTCCACCCTGACCCACAGCTCCGGCAGTCTGGACCTGCGGAGCATGGAACGGCTGGTCCGGGTATTGGCGGACCTCAGCGGCGGCGGGCACGAGGTGATTTTGGTGACCTCCGGGGCCATCGCTGTGGGCACGGCCCGGCTGGGCCTGGACGAGCGGCCCCGGGCCCTGCGGATGAAGCAGGCCGCGGCGGCGGTGGGCCAGTGCCGGATGATGCACATTTACGACAAGCTCTTTTCCGAGTACAACTGCACCGTGGCCCAGATTCTCCTCACCGGGGAGGACGTGGAGGACCCGGTCCGGGCGGAGCATCTGAAAAACACCTTTACCAGCCTTCTGGAGCTGGGGGTCCTGCCGGTGGTGAACGAAAACGACTCCGTCTCCTCCGCCGAGATCGAGACGGGGCACCACAAGGTCCTGGGAGACAACGACACCCTCTCCGCCATTGTGGCGGAGCTCTGCGGGGCGGACCTGCTGGTCCTCCTCAGCGACATTGACGGTCTCTATGACCGGGACCCCAAAAAGGACCCCGGAGCCAGGCTCCTCCACCGCGTCACGGAGCTGACGCCGGAAATTCTGGAGATGGCCGGGGGCGCGGGGACCTGGCGGGGCACCGGCGGCATGGCCACCAAGCTCTCCGCCGCGAAAATCGCCATGGAGTCCGGGTGCGACATGGTGATTACCAACGGCCAGCGGCCCGAGGAGCTTTACGGCATCGCGGAGGGGCAGGACATCGGGACGCGGTTCATCGCGGCGGGAAAGGACGGCGCGCTGTGACGGAGCGGGAGAAAATGCTGGCGGGCCTGCTCTACGACTGCGGGGACCCGGAGCTGCTGGACCGGTGGCACACGGCCAAGGACCTGGTCCGGGACTACAACCGGCTGGACTCCCGGGATCTGGCGGAGAAGGACCGGATTCTGACCAGGCTCCTGGGCGGACGGGGGAAAAACGTGTGGGTCACGCCTCCGTTTTTTGTGGACTACGGCCATAACATCTATCTGGGGGACAACTGTGAGATCAACATGAACTGCGTCTTTCTGGACGACAACCGGATTGTCATTGGAAAGAACGCCCTCATTGCCCCCGGGGTGCAGATTTACACCGCCTTTCACCCCACCCACCCGGCGGACCGCTTCGGCGAACCCCGGGAGGACGGCTCCTTCGCCTTCTGCAAAACCCGGACGGCCCCGGTGATCATCGGCGACAACGTCTGGATCGGGGGCGGAGCCGTCATCATGCCCGGCGTGACCATCGGGGACAACGTGGTCGTCGGAGCGGGGAGCGTCGTCACCAAGGATATCCCCAGCGGCGTAATCGCCCTGGGAAACCCCTGCCGGATTCTGCGGGAAAACCGGCGGGCGGAAGCTGATAAGGAGGGATTGTCATGACGGCATTGCAGGAACAGGGCCGGAGGGCCAAGGCCGCGTCCTATACGCTGGCCGCCGCCGGGACGGCGAGGAAAAACGCCGCGCTGGAGGCCATCGCGGACATCTTGACGGAGCGGCGGGACGAGTGGCTGGCCGCCAACGCGGAGGACATCGCCGCCGCCAGGGAGGCGGGGATGCGCTCCGCCATGCTGGACCGGCTGACTCTGACGGAGGAGCGGATTGCCGGGATTGTGGAGGCCGTGCGGCAGGTCGCCGCTTTGCCGGACCCCATCGGAAAAGTGGACAAGATGGAGACCCGGCCCAACGGGCTCATCATCGGGCGGCGGCGGGTGCCCCTGGGCGTGGTGGCCATCATCTTCGAGGCCCGGCCCAACGTCACCGTGGATGCGGCGGCGCTGTGCCTGAAATCCGGCAACGTCTGCATTCTCCGGGGCGGGAAGGAGGCCATCCGCTCCAACCGGAAGGCGGCGGAGCTGATGC
>CAJUQQ010000065.1 GCA_910588175.1 uncultured Oscillibacter sp. | reverse complement strand
TGCTCTATTATACCATAAAAACGACCTTTTGCATAGCGTTTTGACACAATCTCCCTCCAAACCCCTTTGAACAGCCCCTTGCGGGGCTGGATGCGCGTTCCTGCGGGAAAAGGCACATCTGACCCAAGCAAAAATAGCGGAACTGCTTGGCACTCGGCAGTCAGCCATTAACCGTTATGAACATGGACAGGCGGCAGCACCGTTTTCAATTTTGCGAGGCTATGTGGACTATTTTGATGTGTCTTTGGACTACATCTTTGGCCGCACAGATGAACCAAGAGGCAAACTATATGAGTATAAACCGAATCTTTCCAATGACCCGGAGATGAAAAAATTTATAGAGATGTGCTTCGACCCAGGTTCGCCTATGAATGAAAAATTGAAACAGGCCATATTGGATATGGTGGGGGAGGCCAAACGATGAAAGCGGTGATTTACGCCCGGTACTCCAGCGAAAATCAGCGGGAGGAGAGCATCGAGGGCCAGCTCCGGGAGTGTACGGCCTACTTGCCAAAAGAACGACATCACCATTATTTGCAGTTACATTGACCGGGCCTTATCTGCTAAAACGGACAACCGCCCGGACTTCCAGCGCATGATAAAAGACAGCGCCAAGGGGCTTTTTGATGTAGTCCTCGTCTGGAAGCTGGACCGCTTTGCCCGCAACCGATATGACAGTGCGCACTACAAGGCGCAGCTCAAAAAATATGGCGTCAGGGTTCTGTCCGCCACGGAGAACATTTCGGAAGGACCGGAGGGCATCATCTTGGAATCACTGCTGGAAGGCATGGCAGAATACTGCTCTGCCGAGTTGTCGGAGAAGGTGATCCGAGGCCACACAGAGAACGCTTTGAAATGCAAATACAATGGCGGCACACCGACATTCGGCTACACTATTGACAACGACTGGCACTATCAAATCGACCCGCGCACCGCTCCTGTCGTACTGGAAATTTTCACACGCTATGGCAATGGCGAGACTATGAAGGGGATACGGGATTATCTCAATGATACTGGCGTGATTACCGTGCGGGGCAAGGCAGTCGACCTCAACTTTGTGGCGGCGATCCTGCATAATCGGAAGTTCCTGGGCGAGTACAAATATCGGGAGATCGTTATTCCTGACGGCATCCCCGCAATCGTTCCTCGAGAATTATTTGACCGTGTGCAGAGCAAGCTGGCCAAAAACAAAAAGGCCCCCGCCCGGCATAAGGCGGAGGTTCTTTTTCTGTTCCATGCTGCCGTGCTCCTTCCCGTTTGTTGTAACGACAGTATAGCCGGAAAGCATTGAGAAAGCTATTACCAACACCACCGAAGAACGCTGAACACACGAAGCATAAGCAACAATGGTGGAAAGTGGTTGACAAAATAAATTCTCCCTGGCCTATGGTAGCTCAGGGGGGTGGCGTTTTTACTCCCAATTAAAAAATGCTATGTTGTATCCTTGGAGACGTTATTTTGAAATTAAAAAGAAAATTTGTTCCAATTTCTTTTTGTCGTTTGCGCACTTGCTTCATTTCGTGCTTTATCGTTTCTTACTTTAAAAAATCCTCATTTTCTGCTTTTTCCCTACACAAAGTTGGGAAATGGGACAAAAGCCGTTCCATAAGTTTTTTTAGCATCTCCCCAGGAGCATCGGGGGGGGGGAGCGCATGAGCCCAAGTAAACGGCAGCAAGAGCTGTTGAAGGTGCTGTGCCATAGGCGGCATGATACATACGACAATCTGTCGTTTGAATTTCACATTTCCAGAAGAACGATCTGCCGCGATGTTGCCATACTCATGTGTTCTTACCCAATCGAATCCTTGCCGTCCTTCGAGATGTGTACGTCGCTCTCAATTCCAACAGCGTTGATTTTTTCACAGCCATTCGAAACTCCAGTGGGCTGTTTTCGGGCTATTCCCCTGAAAATCCCCTGTGGGATAATAAAAGTGGTTTTTTATCATCTGCCGCCTCTTTTTAATTGATATATGGAACTCCGGTCGGAAACGCATCCACAAGAGGGGGGGGAACGGTTTCCCTTTCACTCGACTGAGCGATGTGTCCCCTGCCTTTGTTCTAATGAATCGCCCTATGTCTGGCAAGATGAAAAAAGCCAAAACATCACTTGTAGTCGAGAAGCTTACGGTTACGAATCAAAGTTTGAAGATAAGAGGAATCGTGCGGCGGCGATACATTTGAAGAGATGAGAGCGTGAACCACTGGCGCTGTCAATACAAGAGAGCAACAACCGCAGATGATCGGTTGCTGCCCTCTTGAAACGCCCTAAACGGCTATTTCATTATTATCCTTTAGTGGCGGAGGAACCTCCCCTTCCGGCTGTTTTATGGGTCCTGCTCCCCGTATTCCGCCCGCCAGGCGGCCATCTGCGCCTCGTCCTTGTCATCCAGGGCGTGGAGGCCGCCCCGACCCTCCATGTGGTGGGTCAGCTCATGGGAGAGGGTCTGGCGAAGCTCCGCCCGCCACTCCTCAAGGGACCACTCCTCTTTAAGCGCCACGGCGGCAAAGGAACCGTAGTACAAATTGATATACCGGCCCAGGAGATCCTCATGGTACTCCCCCATGATATACAGCTCCGCCTGGGGAAACTCCGGGTCGGGCAGGGCATCCTCCACCAGGTGAACGCCGCCGTTCAGCCCGTCAAACAGGGCAGGCGGGAACGCCTCCGCCAGCTCATCCAGCAGATCTCCCACCTGGTCAAACGTCAGGAGCATGGCCCCTCCAAGATGACGGCCTCCAGTTCTTCCATGGTGTCCGCCAGATGGTCCGCTCCGGCCTCCTCCAGAGATGCCCGGGGCCGGAAGCCCCAGGTGACGCCGCAGGCCGTCAGTCCCGCGTTGCGGCCGGTCTGGATATCCGTGGCGCTGTCCCCCACAAAGAGGGTGGTCTCCGGCCGGGCGTTCAGCTCCTCCATGATGCGGCAGACGCCCGCCGGGTCCGGCTTCACCGGCACGCCATCCACCTTCCCTCGAACCAGGTCGAAAAAGCCCGGCAGGTAGTACTCCACCATCTCCCGGCTGAAGCCGTCGGCCTTGTTGGAGTACACCGCCATCTGAACTCCGGCGGCTTTCAGGCGGCCCAGCAGGTCCGCCACACCCTCGTAAGGGGCGGTGGCCTCCATGTTGTGCTGGCCGTAATATTCGCTGAATTGGGAAAGGGTGTTCATCAGAATCAGGGGGCTCTGGCAGCCCTCGGGGGAGAATCTGGAGACCAGGTTGGGGATGCCGTGGCCCACCATGGCCTGAAACTGCTCCACCGAGTGCTCCGGCCAGCCGTTGCGGCGGCACACCCAGTTTCCGGCGGCGGCCAGGTCCTCGATGGTATCCAGCAGGGTCCCGTCCAGGTCGAAAATTACGGTTTGATACATGTAACACCTCATCATCAGTTATCGAAATCGTGAAAGCGGGATTTGCCCAAAGTTTTTGACTACCGATATTCTAGCAAGCCCCCTCCGCCTTTGCAAGTGACGAAGGGACTGAAAGCCAAGGCCGGCGGCGGCGGCTTTTTTAGCGTATCTGGCAAAAAAGACTCCCGGCTTCTCTCCGGGTGCTCTCTCCCTCTCTATTCCGTAATCAGAAACAACCCCAGGCCGCAGACGGCCAAGCCTGCGGCCTGCCGGAGGGTCAGGGTCTCTCCATAGAGCAGAACCCCCACCGCCAGCAGCACACAGGACAGCGTAATGCTGGCGGTGAGATTGCCTTGATCTTCCAGCCCGCCCGGTAAACGCAGAGAAACCCGAACTCCAGTCCCACAATCGCGGGCCCCAGCACCCACGCCGTCCAATTCGTTCTGCCCGGCTCCGCCGCCAGGCTCTTCTGCTCTCCCGTGACGTAAAACAGCGCCGCAGCGCACACCGCCGCCACCGTGTAGGTTACCGTCAGGGAGGCGAAGCCGTTCACCTCCCTGGGCGTAGACTTGGAGCAGATGTTATAAATGGTATTGGATGCCACCACCATCAAAATGGGCCACAACATCTTCCACATACTGTTTCCTCCTTGAACATAAAAATACCGCACAAGGACTCAGCCTTATACGGTAGGTACTCACCCCTGCGGTTTTTTCTATCATACACCCCTTCCGGCCAAAAAGCAACCGCCGGCTTTGCCGCTCTCCGCCGGATTTTATTGCGGGCTTCCGCTTGACTTTTCTGCCCAAAACGAGGATAATGGCAATGTCTGAAAATACGCCGGGGCCTTCCCCGGCTTGACCAGGAGGTTCCTTATGGCTACCGACAGCCGCTTTTTCCAGGACATGGAGGACCGCATCCCCAAGGGGATGGTCCGCACCCGCTTCGCCCCCTCTCCCACAGGCTACATGCATGTGGGCAATCTCCGCACCGCCCTGTACACCTGGCTCATTGCCCGGCACCACCACGGCACCTTTATCCTCCGCATTGAGGATACGGACCAGGGCCGCCTGGTGGAGGGCGCCACGGATGTCATCTACCGCACCATGGCCGAGTGCGGCCTGACCCACGACGAGGGCCCCGACGTAGGCGGCCCCACGGGACCCTACATCCAGTCGGAGCGCCGGGATTTATATGGAAAGTACGCCAAGCTCCTGGTGGAAAAGGGCGCGGCCTACTACTGCTTCTGCGAGAAGGCCGAATCCGAGGAGGACAGCGGCAATTTTGACCGGGCCGCCGACCCCTGCCGCGATCTCTCCCAGGAGGAAATTGACGCGAACCTCCTGGCGGGGATGCCCTATGTCATCCGCCAGCGCATCCCCCAGGAGGGGACCACCACCTTCCACGACGTTTCCTTTGGAGACATCACCGTGGAGAACAAGACCCTGGACGACCAGGTGCTTTTGAAGCGGGACGGCCTGCCCACCTACAACTTCGCCAATGTGGTGGACGACCACCTGATGGGCATTACCCACGTAGTCCGGGGCAGCGAATACCTCTCCTCCGCCCCCAAATATAATCTGCTGTACGAGGCCTTCGGCTGGGACATCCCCACTTACGTCCACTGCTCCCCCGTCATGCGGGACCAGCACAACAAGATGAGCAAGCGCCACGGCGACCCCTCCTATGAGGACCTGATTGCCGAAGGGTATCTGACTCCCGCCGTGCTGAACTACGTGGCCCTTCTGGGCTGGGCGCCCAAGGGGGAGCGGAGCGAGCAGGAGGTCTTCTCCCTGGAGGAGTTGGTGGACGCCTTTGACATCGCGGGCATCTCCAAGTCCCCCGCCATCTTCGACATGGAGAAGCTGACCTATTTCAACGCCCTGTATCTGCGGGCCATGGCCCCGGAGGACTTCGCCAAAACCGCGGAGCCCTACATCCGGCAGTCGGTGAAGAATCCCGCCATTGACGCCGCCGCCGTGGCCGCCCTGCTCCAGGCCCGGTGCGAAAGGCTGACGGATATCCCGGAGAAGGTGGACTTCTTCGACGCCCTGCCGGACTACGACGCCGTCCTCTTCACCAATAAGAAGTCCAAGACCGACCCGGAGATTTCCAAAAACATGCTGGAGGCCGCCATCCCCGCCCTGGAGGGCCTGGAGAACTGGACCCAGGAGAGCGTCCACGACTGCCTGATCGGCCTGGCGGAGAAGCTGGGCGTGAAAAACGCCACGCTGATGTGGCCCGTCCGCATCGCGGCGGCGGGCAAGCAGGTGACTCCCGGCGGCGCGGTGGAAATCTGCCACATCCTGGGCCGGGAGGAAACCCTCCGCCGCCTGAAGCTGGGTCTGGCAAAGCTGTAACCCCTTCCCCCACATAATCTGAATAAAGGACTGGTTTTATCACATGAGCAAGCTCACCATCCCCAGCGGCTACAAGATGCCCCTGAGCAACAATGAACTCCAGCGGGCCATTGAGCTCATTCACGAGGACTTCCAGCGCAATCTCACCCTTCGTCTGAACCTCCACCGGGTCTCCGCCCCCCTGTTTGTGGACGGCCGCACCGGCCTGAACGACGACCTGAACGGCGTGGAGCGGCCCGTCAGCTTTGACATTCCCGACGTGGGTACCGAGGGCCAAGTGGTTCACTCCCTGGCCAAGTGGAAGCGCCTGGCGCTGAAACGCTACGAGTTCCCCCAGGGAATGGGGCTCTTTACCGACATGAACGCCATCCGCCGGGACGAGGTGGTGGACAACCTCCACTCCATCTACGTGGACCAGTGGGACTGGGAAAAGCACATTGGAATGGAGGACCGCAGCCTCCAGTATTTGAAGGACACCGTCCTGGACATCGCGGGGGCCCTGTGCGACACCGCCTCCGTACTGCGCAACCACTTCCCCGTCCTGAGTTTCCGGCCCGACCGGGAGGTGTACTTCATCACCACCCAGGAGTTGGAGGACCGCTATCCCCAGCTGGACCCCTCGGACCGGGAGACGGAAATCTGCCGGGAGCACCAGACGGTGTTTCTGATGCAGATCGGCAAGACCCTGAAATCCGGAAACCGCCACGACGGCCGGGCCCCGGACTACGACGACTGGGAGCTGAACGGGGACATTCTCATGTGGAATCCGGTGCTGGAGCGCTCCTTTGAGGTATCTTCCATGGGCATCCGGGTGGACGCCGGGGCGATGGACCGCCAGCTCACCGCCGCCGGGTGCGACGAGCGGCGGAAGCTGCCCTTCCACCAAATGCTGCTGAACGGGGAACTGCCCCAGTCCATTGGCGGCGGCATCGGTATGTCCCGGGTGTGCATGCTGCTGCTGGGAGCCTGCCACATCGGCGAGGTTCAGGCCAGCCTGTGGGACCAGGAGACCATGAAGGGCTGCGAGAAGGCGGGAATTACCCTGCTCTAACCTGCTCTTTTGAGAAGAAAAGCGCTTCACGCGTTCCGGAGGTCCGGCGGTTATCCGGGCCGGAGCGGGGGAACACAGACGTAAAAACGGGGGAGGCCGTCTTCTGACGGTCTCCCTCGTTTCCATTTTACTTCCTTTACAGCTCGCAGAGTTTCAGCAGGTCCTCCCAGTTCTTGTCAACTTCCTTCTGGGTCTCCTCGATCATCCACTCGTTGCCGGGCTTAAACATGTGGGCGAAGCGCCCCTGGGACTTGAGGTACTCTTCCACCGGCAGCTTGTTCTTCGGCTTGTAGCTGAGGATATACCTGCCCTCCATGACCTCGTAGAGGGGCCACACGCAGGTTTCCACCGCCAGCTTCGTGATCTCCATCAGCTTTTCACTGGGATAGCGCCAGCCCCGGGGGCAGGGGGCCATGACGTTCAAAAACGCCGGGCCGGGGGTGTAAATCGCCTTGTGGGACTTCTCGGTGATGTCCTTGAAATTCCCGATAAAGGTGGTCTGGGCCACGTAGGGAATCCCGTGGGCCACCATGATCTTGGTCAGGTTCTTCTTCTGCTGGAGCTTGCCGGGGACGACTTTGCCCGCCGGGGTGGTGGTGGTGTCGGCAAAGTGGGGGGTGGAGCTGGAGCGCTGAATACCCGTGTTCATGTACGCCTCGTTGTCGTAGCAGACGTACACCATGTCGTGTCCCCGCTCCATGGCTCCGGATAGGCTCTGGAAGCCGATGTCATAGGTTCCGCCGTCGCCGCCGAAGGCGATGAATTTGTACGTGGCGTCAATCTTGCCCCGCTTTTTCATGGCGTGGTAGGCGGTTTCCACACCGCTCAGGGTCGCCGCCGCGTTCTCAAAGGCGTTGTGGATGAAGCTGTCTTTGTAGGACGTATAGGGGTACATGAAGGAGGAGACCTCCAGGCAGCAGGTGGCGGAGCAGACCACCGCGTGGTCCTCCGGCTCCAGGGCCCGCAGAACGGTCCGCACGGCGATGGGACAGCCGCAGCCCGCGCACATCCGGTGACCGCCGGTAAAGCGGTCTTCCTTCATGACGTTTTCTTTCAGATGATAGGCCATGTTGACTCCTCCTCACTCGCGCACGTCCAGGTAACGGTAGGTCTCGCCCACGTCGCCGGTAGCGGCAATCTTCTCCAGGTCCGCGAAGACATGCTGGATGCTCTCCACCCGCACGTCCCGGCCGCCCAGGCCGTAGATGTAGCTGATGCCTTTGGGGCCGCTGACGCCGCTCGCGTACAGCCCCGCGCAGACCTCCGCGAAAATGGGGCCGCAGTGGGCGTTGAAGCTGTCGTCCTTGTCCATGGCGGCGAAAGCCTTCACGTTTTTCAGGGCCCTGGCGATTTCTCCGGCGGGGAAGGGGCGGAAGGAGCGAATCTTGATCATGCCCGCCTTCTTGCCCTGGGCCCGGAGCCGCTTAATGGCCTCCCGGGCCGTTCCGGCGGAGGAGCCGATGATGATGATGGCCTCTTCCGCGTCGTCCATCTCGTATGTCTCGATCAGACCGTACCGGCGGCCTGTCCAGGCGGCGAACTCGTCCGCCACGTCCTGAATCACCTTTTTCGCGTCCAGCATGGCCTGGGCCTGCTGGCGCTTGGTCTCCATGTAGTACACAGGGGTGGAATAGGGGCCCACGGCCATGGGCTCGTCCTTGTTCAGGAGGTAGTGCTGGGGCTTGTACTCGCCCACAAACTCCCGGACCTTCTCCGTCTCCTCCAGCTCGATGTTCTCGATGGCGTGGGAGGTGATGAAGCCGTCCTGGCAGATCATGATGGGCAGGGACACGGCCTCGCCGATGCGCATGGCCTGGAGGTAGTTGTCATAGGCCTCCTGGTTCGTCTCGGCAAACAGCATCAGCCAGCCCGCGTCCCGGACCGCCATGGCGTCCGAGTGGTCGTTGTTGATGTTGATGGGGCCGCTGAGGGCCCGGCAGGAAACCGCCAGGGTGATGGGCAGGCGGTCGGAGGCCGCCACGTACAGCATCTCGGCCATGTAGATCAGGCCGCAGGAGGAAGTGGCGGAAATCGCCCGGCAGCCCGCCGCCTCCGCGCCGATGCAGGTGGACATAGCGGAGTGCTCGGACTCCACGGCGATGAATTCCGTATCCACCTCGCCGTTGTCCACGTAGGCGGAGAAATACTGAGGAATCTCGGTGGACGGCGTGATGGGATACGCGCCCATGACATCGGGGTTGATCTGCTTCATAGCGTAGGCAACCGCCTCATTGCCGGACAGTCTCTCTCGGATGCTCATGTCACTTCTCCTCCTTTACCATGGTGATGGCCCCGAAGGGGCAGACGTTGGCGCAGATGCCGCAGCCCTTGCAGAAGAAGTAGTTGAAGTCCTCCCGCCGGCCGTCCCGATTGACGGGGATGGACATGTCCGGACAGACGGGAACGCAGAGCAAGCACTGTTTGCATTTGTCCATATCCAGCACTGGCCTCATGGTCCGCCAGTCGCCGGTCTCCACCACCTGGGACGTGCCGCCCTCAAAGATGGCGCCGCCGGGGGTGATGTCCTTCCAGGTGACCTGGGGGGTCATATCCTTCGCGAAATGGCTCATCCTTCCTTGACCTCCTCTACCGTCTCGGCCTGCGGGCCTCCCGGTATTTCCGGTCCGCAGACGCGGACCTCCTTCATAGAGCGTTTCAGGGCCCGCATGTTGCCCTCAATGACCTGGGGCTTGGAGGCGAATTTGTGCCGGAAGGACGCCTCCATGTCTTTGATAAACTCCTCCGCCCCGACCACGCCGGAGACCTTCACAATGGCGGCCAGCATGGGGGTGTTGGGGAAATTTTTCCCCAGCTCCTCCTCGGAAATTTTCCCCGCGTCAATGGCGCAGACCCGGCCCTCGTAGCCCTTGAGCAGAGGGCGGAGCTCCTCGGGGGATTTGCCGGAATTGATGACGATGGCCCCCTCTTTCTTGAGCCCCGCCGTCACATCCACAGCGGAGAGCAGGGTCTCGTCCACCACGACCACAAAGTCGGGCTCATAGATGTTGGAGTGAACGGTGGACCGCTCCGAGCTGATGCGGTTGTAGGCCGTGATGGGCGCGCCCATCCGCTCCGGACCGTACTCCGGGAAGCCCTGGACGTATTTGCCCGTGTTGAA
>CAJUQQ010000064.1 GCA_910588175.1 uncultured Oscillibacter sp. | reverse complement strand
TGGGAATAGGCGGTGAGGTTCTCAATCAGAATATCCAGCTCCTTCACCAAATAGTCCGCGTCGTCCAAAAACAGCTCCGTCCACATGTCCTCGTCCAGCCGGGCCACCCGGGTCATGTCCTGGAAGCTCCCGGCGGAAAAGCCCCGGCGGCGCTGGGCCTCCGGCGATTTTACATAGGCGCTGGAGGCGATGTGGGCCAGCTGGGAGGTGAAGGCGATGATGCGGTCGTGCTCCTCCGGGTCGGAGAAGGTCAGCCCCGCGAAGCCGATATCCAGAAAGAAGGCTTTCAGGGTCTCCAACAGCTGCATGTCCGTCCGCTTGTCCGGCGTGAGTATCATGGAGGCCCCCACGTACAAATCCTCGCTGGAGGCGGTGAAGCCGCCCCGCTCCCGTCCCGCCATGGGGTGGCCGCCGATGTAGGCGAAGCCGTGCTCCTCCGCCAGGGGGGCCAGGGCCTCCACCACCACCCGCTTCACGCCGCACAGATCCACCAGAATGGCGGAGGGGGCGATGTTGTCCGCGTGGTCCTTCACCCACCGTATGGCCGCGCCGGGGCAGACGGCCACGAGAATCAGATCGCAGGACCGCAGGTTCTCCTCCGTCAGGGCCCCGTCAATGGCTCCGCTCATCCGGGCCAGGGACATGGTCTCCTGGTCCAGGTCCGCGCCCCAGACGGTGTGGGCCGTCCGGGTCTTGACGCTCTTGGCCATGGAGCCGCCGATGAGCCCCAGGCCGACAATGCCGACATTCATCACGCGTCCTCCTTACTCGTTGTCCAAGTCCTTCATAAAGGCGTGGAGCCTGAGAAGCTTCCCGGCCAGGGGTGCGAAGACCTCCGGTTTCAAGGACTGGGGCCCGTCGCACAGGGCGTGGGCCGGGTCGTTGTGGACCTCGATCTGGAGGCCGTCGGTCCCCGCCGCCACGGCGGCCCGGGCCAGGGGCTCCACCAGCCAGTATTTGCCTGTGGCGTGGCTGGGGTCAATGATGATGGGCAGATGGGTCAGGGTCCGCATCACCGGAATCGCCGCCACGTCCAGGGTGTTCCGGGTGTAGCTCTCGAAGGTGCGGACGCCCCGCTCGCAGAGGATGACGTTTTCGTTGCCGCTGGCCATGACGTACTCGGCGCTCATCAGCCACTCCTCATAGGTGGCGGACATGCCCCGCTTGATCATGACGGGCTTCTCCTGGTGGCCCACGGCTTTCAGCAGGTCGAAGTTCTGCATGTTCCGGGCCCCGATCTGAATCACGTCCACATCCTGAAAGAGGGGCAGCTGGGTGACGTCCATCAGTTCCGTCACAATGGGCAGCCCCGTCTCCTGCCGGGCGACCTTCAGGTATTCCAGCCCCGTGGCCCCCAAGCCCTGGAAGGCGTAGGGGGAGGTCCGGGGCTTGAAGGCCCCGCCCCGAAGCATGGTGGCGCCGCCGGCCTTCACCGCCTTGGCGATGGCCACCACCTGCTCCTCGCTCTCCACGGAGCAGGGGCCCGCCATGATGGTCAGGGTGCCGCCGCCAATCTGGGTGTTCCCCACGGGGATGACAGTGTCCTCCGGATGGAACTTCCGGTTGGCGTTTTTATAGGGCTCCTGGACCCGCTTCACATCCTGGACGATGTCCAGGGCGGCGATGAGGTCGATGTCCAGCTTGGAGGTGTCTCCCACCAGTCCCAGGATGGTGTTGGCCTCGCCGATGCTGGTGTGAATGACGACGCCCTTCTCCTGGAGCCAGGTGATAAGGCTGTCCAGCTGTTCCCGGTTGGGATTGTGCTTTAAGATGACGATCATGGCGGATTCCTCCTGTAAATTCAATTCCGGGGAACATGCAAAAAGCCCGCAGCCGGTTTGGCTGCGGGCCGCTTCATACAATGGTCCCCACCAGGACCGGAAGCTCACACACGCTCGTTTACAGCCAAACCACGAAAAGCCTTACCAAAATAGGTAAAGCTAAAGTAGAAAAAGCCGTATTCAGCAGTGCGGGCAATCGCGGTCATAGTCAGGTTCCCCTTTGACTCTTTAGATGTTTAAAGCATAGCACAACACCGGAGAAATGGAAATTGTGAGTTTTTACAAATGCGGGGGGCTCCAGAAAACGCGCGCTTGTGGGTTTTGCGCAGACGGAAGCCGAAGAACGGGCCGCCGCCCCCGGCGGCCCGTTTCCTTGTCACGCAGCGGGGAGGCAGCCGGCCATCAGCAGGCTGGTGGCTTTGAGGATATAGCTGGCGTCCCGAAGCATGCTGGCCCGGGTGGCCATGTACTGGTCGTGGAGCTCCTCCAGGGCGGCGACGAGGTCCCGGCGGGCCTGCTGGCGGCGGAGATGCTGGTGGGCCAGATACCCCCGCATAAACCGCCGGAAGTCCGTCTCGTAGTTGTGATGGTCCAGCATGGTATTGGGGTAGTCCGGGTTATGGGGGTATGTATAGGCGTCGGCCAGGTAGTGGGTCAGCTTGCCCAGGGTGTAATAATGCCAGATGGTCCACCGCCGGCGGCGCTGGAGCTTTACGATCTTGGCGTTGATATACTCCCGGGAGTTGTTGTAGTTATGCCCCTTGAGCTTGTTATAGCGCAGGGAGCCCTTCAGATAGCTGAAGGGGTTGACATCCGGCTCAAAGGACCCGAAGAGAAAGGCCAGCTCAAAGCGCCGGGCAGGGAAGCCCGTCTCACCGCGCAGCAGCGTCCGGGCCAGCAGAGTGTGGGTACGTTTTTGCAAAGTTAGCTCCTCCTAACCGCAAGAGTAAATTTAGTATAGCATATTCTCCGGCGGGATGCAAGAGGAGAGCGTCAAATGTTTTTTGAAAAATTTTCCCCGTCCTTCCTGGGGCTGTCCGGGTCTCCGCGCACCAGCAGGATGAATCGAATCCCCCGCACGCGGTCCGCGTCATCCAGGCCCTCCTGCCGCATGATACGGCGAATCTGCCGCAGCGCCATCTGGTCGCAGCGAAATTCCGAGAGAGTTTCTCCAAGGAAGGACAGGTACCTGTCGGGATTTCGTTTGGCCAGGCGTTTTTTCATGGAGCCTTTAAAAATCATAACTGCCTCCTTCACATGTATGTAATGTATTTTAGCAAATTGCTAATGCTAAAGTCAAGCAAAATACATCACATAAGTGTGGGGCCCTATGAAGAAAATTAATTACTATGACAAATGCAATGTGGTCTCCGGGCGGGTCCGGCACTTCCGCAAACTGCGGAACATCTCTCAGAGCCAGCTTGCCGCAAGACTCCAGGTTATGAATGTCAACATTGAACAACAGGGTATCAGCAGTATTGAAAACAATTCCCGCATTGTCACAGATTATGAGCTGGCCTGCCTCTGCCGCGCCCTGGGCGTGACGGTGGAGGAAATGCTGGCGGATTTTTATGAAGAATACCCCGAATAAAGGGGGAGGCTTATACTCGCCCTTCGGGCGGGGAGGATTTCAGCCATGAAGATGGCTGGTCCTTTGCACCCCCCATTTTCTCTTTTTCTTCCAGAAGAAAAAGAGAAAACGGGCCGTGCACGGTCCAAAAGAGAAAAAGAAGTACGCCCCTGCGGGGGGGGGACGAGAGACGGGGGACGCGCAAGGGGTTCTGACCGGTTTTTACGCATGTCTCCTGCCCGCGGCGTGGTGCGGACGGGGTTTGTTCTGCGATGAATGTACAAGCTCCTCTTTCCGCTGCCGCACCCAGGTGGTTGAAGAAAGTTAGAAGGTCTACCGTTTTCAGCGGTAGACCTTCTTCTGCTTTTGGTGCGGGGTTCTTCAAAGCCCGGTAAATGCAGCTCCGGCGGAACCACCGGGGTGCGGCAGCAAAAAGAGGAGCTGGTCCATTCAGTGAAGAACAACCCCCCGCCGAATCCAATTACGCGAGGGTAGTCATTCTGGCTCCGCCAATCATTCAGGCGCGCCCCGTCGCGTCCCCTCGTACTTCTTTTTCTCTTTTGGACCGTGCACGGCCCGTTTTCTTTTTTTCTTCTGGAAGAAAAAGAGAAAATGGGGGGTGCAATGGACCAGCCATCTTCATGGCTGAAATCCCCCCGCCCACAAGGGCGAGTTCCAGCCTCAGAACTGAGGCAGATTCTTCACCGCCGCCGCGCAGCGGGGACACAGTGTGGGATGCTCCGCATCCGCCCCTACGGCAGGTAGCACCTTCCAGCACCGCTCACACTTGCCGCCCTCGGCCTTGCGGACCTCCACGGCGGCCTCGCTCCCGGCCTTCACCTCCGCCTGGGACACGATCAGCAGGTCCGCCAGCTCCGGCAGCTCCGCCAGCCAGCCCTCCGCCTCCGGCACGGTGAGCGTCACGGCGGCCTCCAGGCTCTTGCCGATCTTCTTCTCGGCCCGGGCGGTCTCCAGAGCGGCGTTCACCTTGTCCCGCAGGGCCTCGATGGCGGCCCAGCGCTCCATGGCGGCAGCGTCCAGGGCGTAGTCCGCGAAGGGCCGGTGCATGTCGTTGAAGAGGACGTTCCGGGCGTCGTCTTCCTCCCGGTGGGGCATGGCCTGCCAGATCTCGTCGCAGGTGAAGCACAGAATGGGGGCCATGATCCGGGTCATGGTGTCCAGAATCAGGTACAGGGCGGTCTGGGCGCTGCGGCGCAGGGCCCCGTCCTTCTCGTCGCAGTAAAGCCGGTCCTTGATCACGTCCAGGTAGAAGTTGGACATGTCCACCACACAGAAGTCGTTCACCGCGTGAGTGGCCGCCAGGAACTCGTACTCATCGTAGGCGGCAAAGCACTTCTCCATCAGGGCGTTCAGCCGGGTGACGGCCCAGCGGTCCAGCTCCTCCATCTCGCCGGGGGCGGTGAGGTGGTTGGGGTCGAAGCCGTCCAAGTTGCCCAGGCAGTACCGGGCGGTGTTGCGGAACTTCAGGTAGTTCTGGGAGAGCTGCTTGAAAATCTCGTGGGAGCAGCGGACGTCGGCGTGGTAGTCCGTGTTCGCCGCCCAGAGGCGGAGAATGTCCGCGCCGTACTGGTCGATGATCTCGGCGGGGTCCATGCCGTTTCCGGCGGATTTGTGCATGGCCTTGCCCTCGCCGTCCACGGTCCAGCCGTGGGTGACGCACTCCTTGAAGGGCGCGCCCTTGCCGAAGGCCCCCACGGCGGTGAGCAGGGAGCTCTGGAACCATCCGCGGTACTGGTCCAGGCCCTCCATATACATGGTGGCGGGCCAGAAGCCCTGGTCCTTCTTCATGGCGGCGTAATGGGTGGAGCCGGAGTCGAACCAGCCGTCCAGGGTGTCCGTCTCCTTCTCAAAGCCGGACTTGGACCCGCAGTGAGGGCAGGCGAAGCCGGCGGGGAGAATCTCCTCCGCCTCCTTGGCGAACCAGGCGTTGGAGCCCTCCGCCGCGAAAAGCTTGGAGATGGTCTCGATGGTCTCGTCCGTCACCACGGGCTTGCCGCAGTCCTGGCAGTAGACCACGGGGATGGGCAGGCCCCAGCGGCGCTGGCGGCTGATGCACCAGTCCGCCCGCTCCCGGATCATGGACTTCATCCGGTCGATGCCCCACTTGGGCACCCAGCGCACCTCGCCGGCGGCGGCGACAGCCTGCTCCTTGAAGCTGTCCACGGAGCAGAACCACTGGGGGGTAGCCCGGAAGATAATGGGACTCTTGCAGCGCCAGCAGTGGGGGTAGCTGTGGACGATGTCCTCAGAGGCGAAGAGCATGCCGCTCTCCTTCATGTCCGCCAGGATGACGGGGTTGGACTCGTCGGTAGTCATGCCGGCGTATTTTCCGGCGTAGTCCGTGTGCCTGCCCTGGTCGTCCACGGGGACCACCATGTCCATGCCGTAGCGGCGGCAGGTCTGGTAGTCGTCCGCGCCGAAGCCCGGGGCGGTGTGGACGCAGCCGGTGCCGCTGTCCATAGTGACGTAGTCCGCCAGCACCAGGCGGGAGGTCTTGGGCAGGAAGGGGTGGTCCGCCAGCATGTTCTCGAAGAAGCTGCCGGGGTGGGTCTCCGCGATCTCCCAGGTGTCAAAGCCGCCCAGCTTCATCACCTTCTCCGTCAGGGCCTCCGCCATGATATAGTGCTCGCCGTTGGGAGCCTTGACCACGGCGTAGCTCTCGGCGGGGTGGAGGGCAATGGCCAGGTTGCCGGGGAGAGTCCAGATGGTGGTGGTCCAGATCACGAAGAAGAGGCTTTTCTTGTCATAGGCGGCGAGCTTCCCCTGTTCGTCGTGCATGGGGAACTTCACGTAGACGGTGGTGACGGGGTCCTCCTGGTACTCGATCTCGGCCTCCGCCAGGGCGGTCTCGTCGTGGGGGCACCAGTAGACGGGCTTGAGGCCCTTGTAGATATAGCCCTTCTTGTACATCTCCCCGAAGACCTTCACCTCCTCGGCCTCAAAGCCGGGGTCCATGGTGAGGTAGGGGTGGTCCCAGTCGCCGATGACGCCGATGCGCTTGAAGGCGTCCCGCTGCACGTCCACATAGTGGGCGGCAAAGTCGTGGCAGGCGGAGCGGAACTCCGGGATGCTCATGGCCTTGTGGTTCAGCTTGTTTTCCTTGATGATGGCGGATTCGATGGGCATGCCGTGGTTGTCCCAGCCGGGGATATAGGGGGTGTAGTAGCCCCGCATGGCATAGGACCGGGTGATGATGTCCTTGATGGCCTTGTTCATGGCCGTTCCCATGTGGATGGACCCGTTGGAGAACGGGGGGCCGTCGTGGAGATTGAAGAGGAGCTTGCCCTCGTTTTTCTTGAGAAGCTCGTGGTAGACATCCTCCGCCTCCCAGCGCTTCAGCATCTCCGGCTCCCGCTTGGGCAGGCCCGCCCGCATGGGGAAACCGGTCTTCGGCAGGTTGATGGTCTTGTTGTAGTCCATGGTTGATTCCTCCTTGTATATTATAAAAATGATATTACTGTTTGTTGTCTTTTTGGCACTGCGTTCGCAAAGAGATAAATTCCTTTTCGTATTAATTTGAATAATAACTACAAATCGTAGCCACCTGCTCCAGCGGCAGCTCTGGGAAAAGGCGGACCGGGTCCGGTCTGGCGGGATGCTCGCCCAGCAGCTTTTCCATCCAGGCCATGTTGTACCAGGTCCCGAATTTATAGCCGCATTTTTGGAACTCCCCCACCAGCCGGAAGCCCATATGGGCGTGGAACTCCAGGCTGTTTCGGGTCAGGTAGGGGTCCTCCGCCGCCGGAGTGTCGACGCAGGCGTTCAGGTTCCAGATCCCCTGGGCCCGGGCCAGGTCCTCCAGGGCCTCGTAGAGCCGCCGGCCTATGCCCTGCCGCCTGGCGTCCCGCCGGAGGTAGATGCTGGTCTCCGCGGACCAGCCGTAGGCCGCCCGGCCCACAAAGGCCCCCAAGTAAGCGTAGCCCAGGCAGCGGCCCTCCGCCTCCGCCACCAGATAGGGCCAGCGCTCCAGGGTCCTTCGTATTCGCTCCCGGAACTCCTCCGGAGAGGGGACCTGATACTCAAAGGTAATGGCCGTCTCCCGGACATAGGGGGCATAGATTTCCAACAGGGCCGCCGCGTCCCCCGGGACGGCGGGACGGAGGGCGGCGCCGGAGATTCCCATGGGACATTCGCTCCTTTCCATGTCCGCAAATGTCAAAACGCGCCCTGTCTCCCTCAAGAGACAGGGCGCGTATTACGCTCTGCGATACCACTCTTTTTGCCGTCCCCTCACGGGAAACGGCCTCTCAGCGCCCGCGTTCACGGGCCGATGGAGTAACGCCCATCAAACGTCCGCGCTTACTCTGCCTTTCAGCGGGAGGCTCCAAGGTGATTTTCGCCGCCAGCCCTGACCGCCTCGCACCTCTCCGGCGGCTCTCTTGACAGGCTTCTGACCGGCTACTCGTCCTTATCAACGCCCAATGTTCAGTTGCTTCCTTATAATATCACGTTTTTTCCGTTTGTCAACCGCCTGGGGCGGCTTTTTTATTGGTAACGGTACCGCTGGGCCGTATAGCCGTCAATGCAGCTCTGGAACAGCTCGTAGCTGCGGAACTCCAACATCTGAAAGCCTGGCGCCGCGTGGAAGGAGACCACCCGCCGCCGGGTGTCCACCCATACCCGCCACACCTGGCGCTCTTTGTTCTCTCTCCCAGGCAATGTGATCCCCCTCTCGCTGACTTTCTTTTCATTTTATGCGATTTCCGTATAAAAATCAATATGCAATTTTCGCATATCCTAAAATGAAGCGAATTCGGAAGCACAGGAAAGGGGGAGAGAGGCATGTACCAGCGGCTACGGGATCTCCGGGAGGACCGGGATCTGCCTCAGCGAGTTTTGGCGGAGCTGCTGCACGTCTCCCAGGCGACCTATTCCCGCTACGAGAGCGGGGGGCTGGACATTCCCAGCGGAGCGCTTATTGCGCTGGCGCGCTTTTACCACACCAGCGTCGACTATATTCTGGGCCTGTCGGACAACCCGCAGGCTTCATGGTGAAGGGGCGAACGGAGCCGTTCTCCGCTTGTCAAAAGGGCGCCCGCTGATAACGGGCGGAAAAAAGCCGCGAGAGAAACCCTAACGGGTTTCTCTCGCTCAGAGTGTCGAAAAACAGTAAAAACTCCATCAACGGGAAGGAAGAGAGTTACGAGAGGAACCCAGGAAGGGTTCCTTTCGTTTTCAATCGGAAGTTTTCAGAACTTTTTTAAAGGTCTGAAAACTTGCTCAGGCTGGCGAAAACACTTTTTCGACAGCCTGAGAGAAACCCGCTAGGGTTTCTCTCGCTTTCCAAAGGGTTTCAATATCCGATAATCAGGCCCTTCTCCATCGCGTAGAAGCTGGTCAGCCCCCGGCAGGGAACCAGCTCCACGCTCTTCACCGCCAGGTCCTTCAAAATCTGCTCCTTGAGCTTCAGGGCCCCCGGCAGATTCTCGCAGTGACAGATGACAACCTCCGCGCCGGTGCAGTCCTTGCTGTCCTTCATCAGCGCCGTGATGGTCTGGTAGGTCCTGGCCTCCCCCCGGGCCTTGCCCGCCACATGGATGGTGCCCTGGGGGGTGGCGTCGGCGATGACGTGGATGCCCAGGGAGTGGAGCAGAGTCCCAACCAGGGGGCGCATCCGTCCGTTTTTAATGAGGTTGTCGAAGTTCTCCAGGGTGAAGCAGGTCCGCAGCGCCGCCTGGTACAGCCGCAGCTGGGCGCAGATGTCCTCAAAGTCCCCTCCGGCCTCCAGCAGCGCTTTGGCCCGGCGGATCAGCAGAATCATGGCCCCCGCCGTGGCCTTGGAGTCGATGACGCAGATCTCCTTCTCCGGGTGCTCCTCCAAAACCATGTCCCGGCCCAGAACGGCGGCGTTGTAGGTGCCGGAGAGGTTGGCGGAGATGGTGAAGCACACCACCCGGTCCGCCTCCTCAAAGGCCTTGGCGAAGGCGGCGGGGGAGGGGCAGGCGGTGGAGGCGGCGGCCTTCTCATGAGCCATGGCCCCCAGGAGCTGGGGAATCTCCAGCGCGTCGTTGTCGATGAACTCCCGTTCGCCCACCTGGAGCCGCAGAGGAACCGTCTCAAAGCGGAGCTCCCCGCCGTCAAAGGCGCTCATGCGCAAATCGCAGCTGCTGTCGCTCACAATTTTACAAATCATACAACACACCCCATAATATGGTTTCCGATATCACGTCTTCTGTTATCATACAGGAATTTGCCCCGCTTGTCAACCGAAAAAGAAAAATAGGAGGGAATTTTTCCCCGGAAGGGGCGGCAGGCCCCGCCGGACACGCCGGGGCGGGAGAGAAATTTTTTCCCCAAATCCACGGTTGACATAACAGTGTTGATAACTCTGTGGATAATGTGAAAAACTCTGGCTCCGGAAGGGATTCCCCGTGGTAACAAGCCGGTTATGAAAAAGTAACAAAAGTAACATTTCCGCTCAAAACGGCGGAGACGGCCGGGAAAAGACGGGAAAGGCCCCCTTTCCCCGGAGAGGGCTTGAACCCGGGAAATTCTTGTGATATAATCGAACCGTTTCAAAATCCCGGGTTATTGCAGGGTTTTCCCCCTATATCCCCCGCCGGGAGGCAGAAAAGGAAGTTTTCCGGCGGATGCCGCCGGTTTTGGAGGAAGTATGGCGAAGAAACAGGATTACGGCAACGACAGCATTTCCGCCTTAAAAGGCGCGGACCGGGTGCGCAAGCGGCCCGGCGTCATTTTCGGCTCCGACGGCCTGGACGGCTGCGAGCACGCGGTGTTTGAGATTCTCTCCAACTCCATCGACGAGGCCCGGGAGGGCCACGGAACGTCCATCACCGTCACCCGCTTCCTGGACCGGAGCGTGGAGGTGGAGGACGCGGGCCGGGGCTGCCCGGTGGACTGGAACGAGAAGGA
>CAJUQQ010000063.1 GCA_910588175.1 uncultured Oscillibacter sp. | reverse complement strand
AGCTGCCCATGCGCCACTTCCACGCCTTCCTCGAGCCTTACGCCAACGAGGAGAAGTAAGTCCCCCCCCCTGAAAAGTAAGTGCCACTGTACCGCAGGTTGAGTGTACAGCTTAGAGAGGGCGTCCGCCCTGTTCCAAAGTCAAATGACGTGGACCCGGCGGACAGCCCTCTCTTTCTTGTTTTTCGTCCGGCGGTTGTGTGTATATTGAGAAAGAGGAGGAAATTGTTACATGAGCAACGAGACCTTGCAAACCCGCGACGGGTTTAAAAGCCAGTGGGGCTTTATCCTGGCCTGCATCGGCTCCGCCGTCGGCATGGGCAACATCTGGCGCTTCCCCATCATGGTCGCCAAGTACGGCGGCATGACCTTCCTGCTGCCCTATTTTCTGATTGTCGTCCTGGTGGGCTCCTCCGGCGTGATTGAGGAGTTCGCCCTGGGCCGCCGGGCCCAGGCGGGACCCATTGATGCCTTCGGCTCCTGCACCGAGGCCAGAACCGGCAACAAAAAGCTGGGCCAGGCCATCGGTCTTATCCCCATTGTGGGCGCGCTGATGCTGGCCATCGGCTACACGGTGGTCATGAGCTGGATTTTCAAGTATGCTTTCATGTCCATCACCGGCGGCCTGTACGCCATGGGCACCGATATGGGCACCATCGGCGGCACCTTCGGCGGCGCGGCCCCCGAGGCCGCCACCCTGGGCGAGGCCCTGAGCATGATGTTCAGCAACGGAATCTTCGGCATCGGCAACGGCGTGTGGCTGCTCATCGGCCTGGTGGTGGCTCTGATCATCATGGCCATGGGCGTGGCCAACGGCATTGAGGTGGCCAACAAAATCATGATGCCCGTCCTGTTCGGCCTGTTCGTCATTCTGGCGGTCTATATCGCGTTCCAGCCCGGCGCCTCCGATGGATACAAGTTCCTGTTCACCCTGGACCCCAAGGGTCTGCTCTCCTTTGAGGTGTGGGTCTTCGCTTTCGGTCAGGCATTCTTCTCACTGTCTGTGGCGGGCAATGGCTCCGTGATTTACGGCTCCTATCTGCCCAAGAATGAGAACATCCCCAACTCCGCCCTGCGGGTGGCGTTCTTTGACACCGTGGCCGCTCTGCTGGCTGCCTTCGTGATCATCCCCGCCATCGGCGCTTCCGGCTTTGCCATGTCCGATGTCACCCCGGGCCCCGGCCTGATGTTCGTGTATCTGGTCAACATCCTCAACGGCATGCCCGGCGGCCGCGTCATCGGCGTGATCTTCTATGTGGCCGTTCTCTTCGCGGGCCTGAGCTCTATTGTCAACCTGTATGAGGCCCCAGTGGCCACCATGCAGGAGCAGTTCAAGCTCAAGAGAGGCCCCGCCGTGGCGATCATCGGTGTCGTCGGCGCGGTGGTTGCCCTGCTGATTCAGCCCTGGACTTCCCAGTGGATGGACGTGGTCTCCATCTACATCTGCCCCCTGGGCGCGGCTCTGGCGGCCATCATGTTCTTCGTGGTGCTGCCTAGGGAGAAGGCCCTGGAGGAAGTCAACCGGGGCGCCAAGAAGCCCATCGGCAGCTGGTTCATTCCCCTGGGCTATGGGTTCATCGTCCTGTGCATCGCGGCCCTGATTCTGGGCGTCAAGTTCGGCGGCATTGGCTGAGCCCGGCCGTCTGCAAAGCGCCTCCCCTCTCGCTTTGTCTTTATCCGTATTTATCCGTATGAGAAGCGCCCGCTGTCTTTCGGCAGCGGGCGCTTTTTCATTGCTCCTGAATTTCGTAAGGATTGACAAAGCCCGGCGAACAGAGCCGTTCCGCGCTCCATTGGAGCATCTGCTCCAAAATGGGCCGGAAGCTCTCTCCCAGTTCCGTCAAGGAGTACTCCACCCGGGGCGGGACCTCCCCATAGACCTCCCGGTGCAAAAAGCCGTCCCGTTCCAGCTCCCGGAGCTGCTTGGTCAGGGAGGACTGGGTGATGCCGTCCAGGCGGCGCAGCAGTTGGCCGAAGCGCTGAACCTTGTAGAACGCCACGTACCAGAGAATCAGGATTTTCCACTTTCCCCCCAGGACGGCCTGGAGACTGGCCATCGGAACACAGCGGGCCATCATGTCCGGCGTCTGAAACTTATTTCCATCCATAGGGGAGCCTCCTTTGGTGCAAAAAAAGATACCGGCACCAAAAAAATTGCGTACTTGCGGCGGCAGGCCGCCCGGAGTAAGATGGCGGCAAGATCAGATTGGAAAGGAGACCTGTCCATGCACTTTCATGGAATCATCTGGAGGCCGCCCTACGAGGCGGGCTCGCTGCTGCTCCAGGCCACGGCGGGCTGTACCCATCATGCCTGTAAATTCTGTACCCTTTATGAAGATCTGCCCTTCCGGTTCCGCATGTCGCCCCTGGAAGAGGTGGAGGCGGACTTACAGGAGGCCCAGCTCTGGGGCACGGATCCTATGGCGATGCTGTCCGCCCGGCTCCAGGGCCTTCCCCGGGCCGAGAGGGTCCGGCGGGTCTTCCTGGTGGGGGCCAATCCCTTTGTTATGCTGCCAAAACGGCTGGAGGAGATTGCGGGGCTTATCCGGCAATACCTTCCCACAGTGGAGAGCATCGGCTGCTTTGCCCGGGTAACGGATGTGGGACTGAAAAGCGGTGAGGAGCTCCGGCGGCTCCGGGCCCTGGGCTACGACGGTCTGACCGTCGGCGTGGAGACTGGAGACGGCGAGGCTCTGGCTTTCATGAACAAGGGCTATCAGCCTCGGGACATTGTGGAACAGGCCGGACGCCTGGATGAGGCGGGGATTTCCTACAGCTTTTTCTATCTGGCGGGCATCTCCGGCGCGGGCCGGGGGACGGAAGGAGCCCTGCGGAGCGCGGAGATATTTAACCAGACCCATCCCAAACGGGTGGGCTCCTCCATGTTGACCATCTTCCCGAATTCAGAGCTGTACCGGGAGATACAGGCGGGCCGCTGGAAGGAGGAGAGCGAGCTGGAAAAGCTGGAGGAGCTGAAGACCCTCATCGGACACCTGGAGATTCCTGTCCGCTTCGAGACGGACGGGGCCTCCAACCTGCTTCACATCCGGGGGACACTGCCGGAGGATCGGGATTTGCTGACGGCCCGGCTGGAGCGATTGATGGCCGGGACCAGCGAGGAAGAGCTGCGGGCCTACCGGGTCAGTCTAAAACATCTATAAAGGGGATTCCCTTTACAACCCAGGCGTCGGGCAGATAGCGGCCCTGCGCCATGGAGCTGCTGGTTTTCGTGATGATCCGGCCGTTGTAGGTCATGGAGGAGCTGGAGCCGCCGTCCATGTTCATGGCGGTCCAGCAGCCGTAGCGCAGCAAAATGTCCGCGCATTCCGACACCGTGGTGCCCAGGCTGTGGCCCACCCGGCGGCCGTCGATGACCAGCATCAGCGTGGCCTTGTCCGCCGTCTGGCCAATGACTGTCCGGGGCTGGATGCCCATGCCGAAAGAGCCGTCGATGTTTTTCTCCCCGTTCAGCACAATGATGGGATAGAACTGCACGGCGTCCCGGAGTTCGTCCAGGTCCAGGCCCCGGCCCGCCCGGAAGTTGTTCTCGTAGTCAAAGCCGGCGGTCTGGTAGCGGCCTTTCAGGGCTTGGCCGGAGTATTCCCCGCCGGAGAGCACAAAGCCCATGGGCACGTTTCCCCGGCCCTTGCCCTCGGGGTCGTAAAAGCCGCTGGCGTTGATGCCCAGGACCGCGCCGTAGGCATCGCAGAGCTCCGTTACCGTCTGGCCCCGGCTGGAAAGGGTATTCTTGGCCAGGATAACCTGGGAGCTGTCCTTGGCAATGGCCAGCCTGCCCTGGTACCCCTCGCCGGAGACGGTGCAGATCAGGATTTTGTTGGGCACGTCGATGGCCCATACCTTGTCGCCGGCGGTGGTGTAGACCCCGTTCAGACCCTCCTTTTCCAGGGTGGGCAGGTCTCTCCAGGTGATGGATTCCGGCAGAGTGTTCAGATCAACCTCTGGGAACAGGGCGGTGAAGTCGGCGATGGCCCGCTCCTCCGGGGTTTCGGAGGGCTCGGCGGGAGCGGGCGGCGGTGCGGTCTGAGCAATGTCGCTGGCTTCAATCAGGTTGTCCTCAAACCGGGCTTCCACGTCCTTCATGGCCTCCTGAATGACAGAGTCCGGCAGGAAGGCCGTGGCAAGCCATTGATGGGTCATGGTGCCCATGGCCGTTTCGATGTACAGGGTCCGCCATTTGGCGATGAAGGGGATGCCGGAAAAGACGAACAGCAGATACAGTGCCGCCAGCAGAGCGGCCGCGGCGGCCAGGATGACGGCGGCCCGCCGTCCGCGCTTGGGTGGAAATTGCTTTTCCTCGTTCATGAACAGGGCCTCCACATTGAGGAATGACTGGTTTTTGATCGTTCTAGTATATCAAGGCGCGGCGGACTTTGTCAAGGTGAGAGGGCCGCAGGGGAGTGTTTGCTCACGTATTTTATAGGAAAAGCGCAGAGGGTGGACCTGTGTGTCCGCTCCTGACCGTCCGCCGTCGTTTTTTGTCGAGCGGTTCACGGCGGTCAGTACAAAACTGGACTTGCAATTTCTGGGATTTTCGGCTATAATGAATAAAACAACATTTGCGGCGCATTGTTTTCTGCCGCCCCGGCGGCGGGCCGCGTAGTTTGGGAGGACCATTCGGCATTATATGAACACCGTTTAAAGCGTCTTATCTGATTTGATTTATCTTATTTGAAAAGATCTGAACAACGTTTATGTAAAGCGCAGGAGCCGGACGGTCAGGGCCGGGTCTGCGCTTTTTTCGTATTTTTTAGAAAGGTGGTGGCAGCGAATGAGCTGGCAGAACGAATGGAGAAACGGATACCGGACGGCGGAGGAACTGGCGCCCGTCCTGGGATGGACGCCGGAGGAAACCGCCCGCTACGCTGAGGTAACGGAGCAGTATCCCATGCTGATTCCACCCTATTACCTGTCCCTGGTGGACCCCAAGGATCCGGAGGACCCCATTGGCCGGATGTGTATTCCCTCCCTGGCGGAGCTGGACGCCGGAGGCGAGACGGACACCAGCGGCGAGGCGGACAACACCATGGTGGAGGGGCTCCAGCACAAATACACCCAGACGGCCCTGCTCCTGTCCACCAACCAGTGCGCCATGTACTGCCGCCACTGCTTCCGCAAGCGGATGGTGGGGCTCACCGACGCGGAGCTGAACAAGCGGGTGGACGAGGCCGTGGCCTACGTCTCGGAGCACAAGGAGATCAATAACATCCTGGTCTCCGGCGGAGACGCCTTCATGAACCCCAACCACATTCTGGAGCGCTACCTCCGGGAGCTCACCGCCATTGAGCATCTGGACCTGATCCGCTTCGGTTCCCGAATGCCGGTGACCCTGCCGGAGCGTGTTTACGGCGACCCGGAGTTCCTGGCTCTGTTTGAGGAGTATGGGAAGAAAAAGACCCTGGTCCTGGTGACCCACTTCAATCATCCCCGGGAGCTGACGACCGAGGCCGCCCGGGCCCTACGGGCCATGATTGAGCGGGGCGTGCCGGTGCGGAACCAGACGGTGCTGATGCGGGGAATCAACGACGACGGGGAGACCCTGGGGAAGCTCCTCTCCGGTCTCGTCCGGCTGGGGGTCATGCCCTACTATATCTTCCAGTGCCGCCCGGTCACCGGGGTCAAGGGCCGCTTCCAGGTGCCGCTGACGGAGGGCATCCGGATTGTGGACGACGCCAAGTCCCGGCAGAACGGCCTGGGCAAAGCGGTGCGCTACGCCATGAGCCACCCCCGGGGGAAGATCGAGATCGTCTGCGAGCTGCCCGGCGGGGAGACCCTGTTCAAGTTCCACCAGTGCAAATACCCGGAGGACCGCTCCCGGCCCTTCACGGTCCGCCTGTCCCCCACGGACACCTGGCTGGACGGAGAGCTCCGGGGCATGTGAAAAGCGGAGAGAGAATACAGGCGGCGGGCCAAAAGGCCCGCCGCCGTTTTGCCTCTCAGAGGCCGGAGGGGGAATCCGGCAGGGCCGGGGGCGTCCACTCCCGGAAAAGTTTAGCGGTCCGCCACAGGCAGATCATGCGCAAGACGGCGTAATAGCCCGTCAGGCCCAGGGTGGCCAGCGCGGCCAGTATGAAGACGAAGGAGCCCATAAACGCGAAGAAGAAATACGCCAGGACCGTCATCCCCAGGGAGAGCAGAAGGAGCCTCCATAGCTTCCGCCAGCTGGCGGCCAGCTCGGCGTCCAGGGGCTCCACGGCCTGGGCGTGGGCGGAAAACTCCACGTAGCTCCCATAGAAGTCCACGAAAATCGTGGGGATCCCCAGTAGGAAAAACAGACCGGACTCCTCGGGGACGGCCAGCAGGACAAGGTTCATCAGGGAAAGTGCCAGCTTACAGAGGGCGGCGGTCCGGTATACCCGGAGCACCGGCGTCAGCCTCCACAAAAACAGGCCGTAGGCCAGCCCGCACAGGACCTGCAGTCCCGTTCCCGCCGCCCCGAGGGAGGGAAACGCCTGGGCCACGATGTTCGAGGCCAGCAGCGAGGCCAGCACCAACGGGACCGCCAGCCAGAAGATCAGCGGAACCCATTTGGCCATCAGCGGGGCGGTTTCCGCCAGGAGGCGCTGACTGGCCGCCTCGTCCTCCCGGCGCTGGAGCTCCTGCCAGGGGATATCGTCCCGGCGGGCCCGGCGGGGACAGCCGGAGAGATAGGCGCAGGTTTCGCAGCGCTGGTGCCCCTTCTCCCGGCAGCAGGCGGCGATGTCGCAGGGACCGGAGAAGGGCCGCCCCATGTCCTCCCGGCAGCCGGAGCAGTTTAACGGCTCTTTCCAGGCGCAGGCTTCGCAGCTTTTTCCGCAGATCGTTTCCATGGCAGGCCCTCCTCGTGTCCTGTTGCAATAACAGTTTGTAATTTATCTTTAGTATAATACGGAAATGAGTAAAATTCGTAACAAAATGGTGACAATTTGTGACAAAGGGTTACATTTTTCGGGACGGAGCGAATTTTTCGCGCGAATAGGGGAAAAGGAAAAGACCCGCCGGAAGGCGGGCCTTTTTGGAGGGAACAGCGGGCGCGGTCAGGCCCGGATGTCCGTCAGCCGGAGCGGTTCTCCCTCCAGGGTGACGTTCAGGGGAGCGTTGTCAGGGAAGGTGAGGAGGAGATAACCGGAATCCAGCTTTTTGAGCTTACGGATGTTCACCCTCCAGGTCCCGTCCTCCCAGGCGGGGTACCAGGCGTACCGCCAGGGGAAGCCGTTGCAGTAGAGATACTGCCGTTCCTCGGCGTGGATGACGTACCAGGTCCTTATTGCGCACTGGTCCATGGCCTTCCGGGCGGCGGCAGGGAGGTCCTCTACCTCCATGGCCCAGGCGTCGAGGTTGGCGGCAAGGTTCGGGGGACTTCCCTGCTTCAGGGCCAGCGTGACGCTGCCCGTGAGATTCCCCAGGTCTCCCTCCGGGGCACGGAGGAACAGGCGGTAAGTCCCCGGCTTTACGGCTTCGCCGTCGAACAGGAAGTCCGCCGCGCAGCGGAGCGTCCCGTCCGTCCGCCTGCTGGAGACGCCGTAATAGGTTATGTCCTCAGGGCGGTGCTCCGTGTCGCAGAAGCCGATCTTCATACATTCGCCGGTTTCCGCCGTCACGTCGTATTGAATCCGGTCCCCTTCGGAGAGGACGTATTCCCCCAGGTTCATCCAGCTGCCGCCCTGCATCCGGGTTTCTTCCACAGGAATGGTGATGTCGATGCTGTCCTCTTCCGAGTCGTTCAAATCGCCGAAGAGCTCCGCCACCTCCACCGCGTCCATGTTCCGGACAAACTGGATTCCGCCGTCCGCGTTCCGCTCCACCTTGATGTCCAGCAGGCCAGTAGGATTCATCTCCAGGGTCACACAGGAGGCGTCCGGGCGGAGATCCAGGAAAACGCGAACCGGTTTCCCTTGGTAATAATAGCCGTCGTCCTCTCTGGTAATCCCGACGGTCTCGTATTCCGCCAGCTGCCGGGCCTCAAATTCTTCCTTTACAGCCCCCAACTCCTCGTACCGGTCCGCCGCCTGGAGCAAAATGGAGAGAAAAGCGGCGTTCGCGTTGGAGGTCCGGGCAATCCAGGCGTCCAGCGTCTCCTCATCCAAATCCAGATGGTTGAGGAGAACGGAGAAAAAGGCGCTGTCTCCGTCCGCATAGACCCGTTCCAGAATCGCGTTTATGGTTTCCTCCTTCCACCCCCGGGACTGAGACAGGAGGCAGGCGAAGAAGGTGAGATTTCCGTCCTCATAGCTCCGCTCCAGCCAGTTCTCCCGCACTTCCTCGTCCAGGAACGGAACCGCTGTGCTGAACGCGGCGATATCGCCCTCCTTATAGCTCTGTTCCGCCAGAAGCTCGGACCAGCGGCGGAGTCTATCACCGGACAAAGAGACAGAAGTGACTGACAAGCTCTTCTCCTTGTCAGAGCTTGCGCCACACTGAACAGGGCCGGTATAGGCTCCCGCCGCCGCCGCTCCGGTGGTCAGCGCCGCCGCCAGGAGCAGGGACAGCAGGGCGGCCCGCTTGGATGGTTTCTTGAAATTCATGATCGCCGTCAACCTCTCTTTCAATCGTTCCGCGTTCTCCCCCAGGGAGACGGAGCCCGGCGCGGCCCGGTATCCGCCGCCGGATTCCAGGGCCCGGAGCAGGGTGTTCCCATAGGCCCGCCGCTCCTCCGGCTTCAAGGCCCGGAGCACCGCCTCGTCGCAGGCCAGCTCGCAGGCCCGGTCAATCTCCCGGGCCATCACCCACACCAAGGGGTTCCACCAGTGGAGGCAGACCGTCAGCTGGACCAGCCACTTGTAAAGCGGGTCCCGCCGCCGGTAGTGGGTCAGCTCGTGGAGGACCGTGTGGCGGAAATCCTCCTCCGGTACCGCCGCTGCGGGCAGGACAATCCGGGGCCGGAGGAGTCCCAGCAGCAGGGGAGAGGCCGCCAGGGGATTCTCATACAGCTCCACGGGCCGTTTTACTCTCAGTTCCTCTCCGGTTCTGGCCAGCAGATCCAGTTGGGAGGGGTCGGAGACCTCCCGGCAGCCCGCCCGGAGGCAGCGGAGGAAATTTTGATAGCCGGTGAGCTTCCATATCAGCAGGACCAGCGCCCCGCCCAGCCAAGCCACAACCAGGACGCTCTCCCAATCCGGTAGGCGGATTCCCGCGGGCTCCGGGTCCGGTTGAGAGACGGCGGGAGCCCGGATGGGAGAGTCCGGCTCCGCGGCCCCTTCGGTTTCCAAGGGGGCCATGTCTGCTTCTGTCCCATAGGGCTCCGCGAACGAAAGGGCGGGCAGGACCTCTTCCGCCTGAAACAGAGACCCCACAGGGCTGTTTCCCGGCGAGAGGGGCAGAAGCAGCCGGAACACGGCGATCAGCCAGACATAATACTGCCAGCGCTGGCTGACCCTCCCCCGGAGCAGGAGGCGGAGCGGCAGCAGCGCCAGAATCACCAGAGAGCCGGAGAGGGACAGGGAGGCGGCGGTTTTCCAAACCTCCCTCATGCTTCCCCGCCTCCGTTCTCCCAGAAGCGTTTCAGCTCCTCATAGTCCCCGGGGGAGATGGCCTCCTGCTGAATCAGGGCGGCCACCAGGCCCTTGGCGCTTCCGGCGTAAAGCTTGTTCACCAACACCTGGGTCTGGGCGGCCTGGTACTCCGCCTCGGATACGGCGGCGGCGTACTCGTTCCGCCGTCCCAGCTTGCGGACGGTGAGAAAGCCCTTGTCCGTCAGCCGGGACAGCAGGGTGATGACGGTGTTTTTCTGCCAGTTCCGGCCCGCCTCCGCCAGGGCCTCCATGATCTGAGCGTACAGGGCGGTCCCCCCGGCGGACCAGACGATTTTCATCAGCTCCAGTTCCGAGTCGGAAATCTGCGGTGTGTTCATAGGACATCCTCCTTTGACTACAATTTGTAGGCTAAAATTAAGATAACACAGTGTAGGCCAATTGTCAAGAGGGAAGAGTGCAAAAAGCCCGCCGGGAGGCTTGGCCTCCCGGCGGGTTTGGCTATCCGGTGATTTTCCGCTCCAGCTCCCCTTTGACCTGCATGTAGGAGTGGAAGGGAATGGGCAGGGTCTCGCCGGTGATGAGGGCCGCCTCATAGCGGCGGACCGACATGACATAGCGGGTGTTCACGGTGTAACAGCGGTGAATGGGGCAGAAGGTGTCCGGCACCATGGAGTTGACTTCGTTGATGCTGAGGTCGGTTTGGATAATCTTGTCCACGCAGTGGAACTCCGCTTTTCGGTTCCGGCTCTGGATGTAGAAGATCATGTCCGGCTGGACGAACAGCGTCGAGTTCCCGCAGGGGACGGCCAGCCGCTTCTTAGGCGGAATCTCAATCAGCACGTCCCGGACGAACTGATAGGCAGACATCTCCAGCTTGGGCCCGCTTTCACTCAGGGAAAAGGGGTGGAGGAATTCATAGTTGGCGTGGAGCAGCACCAGCTTGGT
>CAJUQQ010000062.1 GCA_910588175.1 uncultured Oscillibacter sp. | reverse complement strand
TGCATGGGGCCGGTGGGGTTGGCGGAGACGAACTCCACCATGATCTTCTGTCCCTTCAGGCTGTCGGAGCGGCCATAATCCGCCCCCTCGCTCTCCACGGCGGCGCAGACCTCTTCATACCACCGCCGTCCCAGCCGGAAATTCAGAAAGCCCGGCCCGGCGATCTCGGCGGAGGCGAAGAAGCTGCCCTCCAGGTCCATGTGGTCCAACAGCGCTTGGGCGATGGCCCGGGGAGGCTGGCGCAGGGCCTTGCTGGCCGCCAGGGCAAAGGTGGTGGTAAAGTCGCCGTTGGCGGCGTCCCGGGGAACCTCCACCGGGGCGGTATGGACCTCGGCCTGGGGCAGGGAGCCGTCCGCCGCCGCCGCGCGGTAGGCCGTCATGGCCAGGGCCGCGGCCTGTTCCTTGGCGTTTTGTACCATGTTCGTCATTGATAAAACCTCTTTCCCGTGTCTTTCGTACTCGTATCAGGATTGCCCGTTTTCCCGGGCCTCATGCTTTCTTTTCACGCGAATCCTAAAGGCGTTCCGCCCGGTGACGGAGTGGTCCACGGAGATGGAATACCGCAGGTCCATCAGCCCTCCCCGCTCCGTCAGGCTGTGCCGGAGGCGGCTGGTCTGAACGTCAATGGCCAGCTCGCCGAAGGGGGTCTCGTAAAGGGAGGTGTGCTGCTTCCCCTCCTCAAAGACCATTTGGGAATTCACGCTTCCCGTCCGGCTCAAAATTACCTGAGGACCCCGGACCTCAAAGGTGGTGGTGGTGCCCTCCAGGCCGGTGAGCTCGCTCTCCTGATAGGAGAGAACCAGCTCCCCCTCCCCGGTGGAGGTCAGCGTTCCCTCGGTCATCAGCTCGATGCTGTCCGGCTCCATGTCCTCGAAATGCTGCTCCGAGCGGATGGTCAGCAGAACGGGCAGCCCCTTTGTCTCAATACTGGTCAATGTCAATCCTCCGTGCCATGTGATGGATGTCCTCCTGTAAAAACAGGGAGGCCACACCCTCGAAATCCTCCGCCCGGTCGCTGACGTAAAACTCCGCCTCTCCCCGGCTGTCTGCGGGCGCCCGGAGTCCCTGAGCGGTGAGCAGGCGCTTGAGCTCAAAGGCGGACTCCTCCCCGGCGGAGACCAGGGTCACCCCCGGGCCGCACAGGCCGGAAAGCACCTCCTCCAGCAGCGGATAGTGGGTGCAACCCAGGATCAGAGTGTCCGCCCCCCACTCCAGCAGCGGGGCCAGATACTCCCGGGCCACCGTCTCAATGACCACGTCGCCGGGACGGAAGCGGCCGTTTTCCACCAGGGGCACAAACAGCGGGCAGGGCCGGCAGAGCACCTCCACCTCCGGGTCCAGCCGCCGCAGCGCCGCCTCATAGGCTCCCGAGCGGACGGAGGCCAGGGTGGCGATCATGCCCACCCGGCGGTTTTTGGTCACCGCCAGGGCCCGGCGGCAGGTGGGCTCCACCACGCCGACAATCGGCAGATCGTTCTCCCCCTGGAGCACATCCAGGGAGGTAGTGGAAATCGTGCCGCAGGCGATCAGCACCGCCTTGAGGTCAAAGGACCGGAGGAAGCGTAGATCCTGCCGGGCGTATTTCAAAAGGGTCTCCCGAGAGCGCCCGCCGTAAGGCACCCGGGCGGTGTCCCCGAAGTAAATCAGGTCCTCCCCGGTCAGGATGCGCCGCAGGACCCGTACCGCCGTCAGCCCTCCCAGGCCGGAGTCAAACACGCCGATAGGGCGTGTATCCATTGCCGTCACTCCTCTCATCTGGGGCCGGAAACGCGGCCCCGGTCACAAATCGCTCCGAGTTATGTATTATACTATGAGACGACCGTTGCCGCAAGACAGATTTTAGTCTTTCTGCCCTCTTTTTTATGTGGAATTTCTCTGAAACTTCTGTTATAATCATGCCGTGTGCTGAAATCAACCGCCGCCGGCGCTGTGAGGAGGGGCCTGTTCATGAAAATTGAGTTGACGGAGCAGCAGTACCGCTACCTGCTGGACCTGGTCTACATAGGCAATTGGGTGCTCAATTCCACCCGGGAAGACGACCGCATTCAGGAGTACGATCAGGTGGAAAGCCTGATCTTCTCCCACTGCCTCCGCCACGGCATGGGAAAGCTGGTGGAGCTGTACCAGGGAGATCTGATTCCCTCCCGCGCCTTCGCCAACGGCGGCATCCACGAGGCCATTGAAAATTACGAGGACGTGGTTTTTTATGAGATCTTGGCGGAGGAGCTGGCCCTGCGGGACCTGGACGGCGAGCCCCTGACCCGGGAAAACTACGGGGCCCTCATGGAGCGGATCGACGCGTATCTGGATGAGTTCGACGAGCATGGAACGGAGCATATCTCCATCGACCTGGACGAATAAGCGCCGCCCCTCCGGCCGTCCGCGGCATCGGAGGGGGCGTCGAAAAAAACCGCTGTGCATACAGCACAGCGGTTTTCAGGCGCGGAATTAATAGTAACGCTTCTTGTTCTTGCGCGCGGCCTCAGACTTCTTCCGCCGCTTCACGCTGGGACTCTCGTAGTGCTCCCGCTTCCGGACCTCGGCCAGGACGCCGGCCTTGGCACAGCTGCGCTTAAAACGCTTCAGCGCGCTGTCGATGGACTCGTTTTCCTTCACATGGATCTCAGACATCTATATTTTCCCTCCCTCCGAGGTATCCGGCTATCTCCAGGATACTTTAAGGGCCATGTTATATGGCTTCAACATCGTTATTATACAGATTCCGTCCAAACTTGTCAAGAGTGTTTTTCATGAAAATTCCCTCTTGACAAAACAGCGGAAATCCTGTATCTTATACCCCAACAGTAACACATGAAAAACATGAAAACGCGATGACAGGGAGAATCTCCTTTCCCCACGCTCCAGAGAGCCGCCGGACGCTGCGAGGCGGCGCGAGAGAAAGGAATGCCGCTGGCCCTTGAGCGGCTCTTCTGAGACCGGCTTCCGGTTTAGGAGGAGACGGAGTTCCTCACCGTTACCAAAGAGGCGGTATTCGTCCGGCGGATCCGGGCCGATGCCGGGAGCGGGCAGTTTTGCCAATGAGAGTGGTACCGCGGAAGCTGAGCTTTCGTCTCTTCAAGAGAGACGGAGGCTTTTTTGCTGTCCGGCCCCTCCATGTTTATTTAATTAAGGAGCGTGAATTCTATGGGAATGACCATGACGCAGAAAATCCTGGCCGCCCACGCGGGGCTTGATTCCGTCCGGGCGGGACAGCTGATCCAGGCGAAGCTGGATTTGGTGCTGGGCAACGACATCACCACCCCCGTGGCCGTCAACGAGTTTGAGGCGGCCGGCTTCGGCCAGGTCTTTGACAAGAGCAAAATCGCCCTGGTGATGGATCACTTCGCCCCCAACAAAGACATCAAGGCCGCCGCCCAGTGCAAGCAGTGCCGCGCCTTCGCCCGCCGCTTTGACATCGACCACTACTTCGATGTGGGCGAAATGGGCATTGAGCACGCCCTGCTTCCCGAAAAGGGCCTGGTGGCCCCCGGCGAGGCCGTCATCGGCGCCGACTCCCACACCTGCACCTACGGAGCCCTGGGGGCCTTCTCCACCGGCGTGGGGTCCACGGACATGGGCGCCGCCATGGCGGCGGGCCAGACCTGGTTCAAGGTGCCCTCCGCCATTAAAGTAAACCTCACCGGGAAGCTCCGGCCCTTCGTCTCCGGCAAGGACGTGATTCTGACCCTCATCGGCATGATCGGCGTGGACGGGGCCCGGTATCAGTCCTTGGAGTTCACCGGGCCGGGCGTGGACGGGCTGACTATCTACGACCGGCTGACCATCTCCAATATGGCCATTGAGGCCGGGGCGAAAAACGGCATCTTCCCCGTGGACGAGGTGACAAAAGCCTATGTGGAGGGCCGGGTGAACCGCCCCTGGACCGCCTATGAAGCGGACGGCGACGCGGAGTATGAGCGCACTGTGGACATCGACCTTTCCCAGGTGGACTGCACCGTGGCCTACCCCCATCTCCCCGAAAACGCCCACAGCGCCCGGGAGGGAAAGGATATCCGAATCGACCAGATTGTCATTGGCTCCTGCACCAACGGCCAGCTGCCCGATCTGGAGGCCGCCGCCGCCATTTTGAACGGGAAGCATCTGGCAAAAGATGTCCGGGGCATCGTCATCCCCGCCACCATGAACGTCTACCGGGAGTGCATGAAGCGGGGCCTCACCGACATTTTCCTGGACGCGGGCTGCATCGTCTCCACCCCCACCTGCGGCCCCTGCCTGGGAGGCTATATGGGCATCCTGGCCGCCGGGGAGCGCTGCGTCTCCACCACCAACCGCAACTTCGTGGGCCGCATGGGCCACGTGGACAGCGAGGTCTACCTGGCCTCTCCCGCCGTGGCCGCCGCGTCCGGCGTCGCGGGCCACATCTGCCATCCTGAGGAGGTTTGAATATGAACGTACAGGGTACCGTCCATAAATACGGGGATCACGTAGACACGGACGTCATCATCCCCGCACGCTATCTGAACACCCCGGACCACAAGGAGCTGGCCGCCCACTGCATGGAGGACATCGACAAGGATTTCATCCACAAAGTAAAGCCCGGCGACATCATGGCCGCCGGAGTCAACTTCGGCTGCGGCTCCTCCCGGGAGCATGCTCCCATCGCCATCAAAGCCAGCGGAGTCAGCTGCGTCATCGCGGCCACCTTCGCCCGTATTTTCTACCGAAACGCCATCAACATCGGCCTGGCCATTCTGGAGTGCCCCGCCGCCAGCGCCGGCATCTCCGACGGCGACCAGGTATCCGTGGACTTTGACACCGGCCTCATCACCAATGAAACCAAACACGAGACCTATCAGGCGGAGCCCTTCCCCCCCTTCATTAAAGATATGATCGAAAAGGGCGGGCTCATGGCCTCCTTGAAGGCCGGAAAGGCGGACGTATGAACAAGACCATCGCCGTTATCCGGGGCGACGGCATCGGCCCCGAAATTGTAAGCGAAGCCCTGTGCGTGCTGGACGCCGTGGCGCAGAAGTTCGGACACGTCTTTACCTACCAGGAGGCCCCTATGGGCGGCTGCGCCATCGACGCCTTCGGCGTGCCCCTGCCGGACTCCAGTCTGGAGACCTGCCTGGCCTCCGACAGCGTACTGCTGGGGGCGGTGGGCGGTCCCAAGTGGGACAGCCAGCCCTCCGCCAACCGGCCCGAGCGGGGATTGCTGAAGCTCCGCTCCGCCATGGGCTTGTATACGAATATCCGGCCCGCCCGGATGTTCTCCGACCTCTCCGACGCCTGCCCCCTCCGGGCGGACATCGCCGCCCGGGGCATCGACTTTGTGGTGGTCCGGGAGCTCATCGGCGGCATGTACTTCGGCGAGCACACCACGTCTGAGGTAAACGGCGAGCAGAAGGCCGTAGACGTGTGCTCCTACAGCGAGCACGAGGTCCGCCGGGTGGCCCGGGTGGCCTTCGACATGGCCCGGAAGCGCCGGGGACGGGTGACCTCCATTGACAAGGCCAACGTGCTGGACACTTCCCGCCTGTGGCGAAAGACCGTGGAGGAGGTCTCCAAGGACTACCCGGACGTGGAGCTCCTCCACATGTACGTGGACAACGCCGCCATGCAGCTCGTCCGGGATCCCAGCCAGTTTGACGTAATCGTGACGGAGAACCTTTTCGGCGACATTCTCTCCGATGAAGCCAGCCAGATCACCGGCTCCATCGGCATGATTCCCTCCTCCAGCATGGGCGAGGGCGCCCGGGGACTGTACGAGCCCATCCACGGCTCCGCCCCGGACATTGCCGGACAGGACAAAGCCAACCCCATCGGCACCATTCTGGCGGCGGCCATGATGCTGCGCTACAGCTTCGACATGGCGGCGGAGGCCGGCGCGGTGGAATCCGCCGTGGACCGGACGCTGAAGGCGGGCTTCCGCTGCGGGGACATCATGAACGAGGGCGGCACGCTCCTGGGCTGCAAGGCCATGGGGGCGGAAATCCGCAGCCGGATCTGAGGGGTCCGGCTCCGGTCCGCTGTTTTCCGACGTGGGAAAAGCCCGGGTTTCCGGGCTTTCCTGCCGTTTGCGGCAGGCGTGCAGCCGCCTGTGAATCTATCTGGAAAGGGACATCCTATGCTGAACATCCGAAACGAAACCCCGGCGGACTATCTAACCGTGGAAACCATTACCCGGCGGGCTTTTTACAATCTCTATGTTCCCGGCTGCGCGGAGCACTATCTGGTCCACGTCATGCGGGACCACGAGGATTTCATACCCGAGCTGGATTTTGTCCTGGAGCTGGACGGCCGGCTCATCGGGAACATTATGTACACGAAGGCGCGGCTGACGGACGAAACCGGCGGGGAAAAGACGATCCTCACCTTCGGCCCCGTCTGCGTCGCGCCGGAGCACCAGAGAAAGGGCTTCGGCAAAGCGCTGATGGAGCACTCCTTCCGGCGGGCAGAGGCCCTGGGCTATGACGTGATCGTCATCTTCGGCAGTCCGGCCAACTACGTGGGCCGGGGCTTCCGGAGCTGCAAGCGGCACAATGTCTGCCTGGAGGACGGAACCTATCCGGCGGCGATGCTGGTCAAGGAGCTGAGCTCCGGCGTCTTGGACGGACGGAAATGGGTTTACCGCGACAGCCCCGTCATGAAGCTGGACGAGCAGGCGGCCCAACGGTATGACGAAACCCTGGAGCCGATGGAGAAAAAGCGTCTGCCCAGCCAGGAGGAGTTCTATATCATGAGCCATTCCTTCCTCACGTAAGCCTTCCCCCTTGAGACCTCACAGGAGCGGTTATAAACGATGACACCAACAAACGAGCGGGCAGAGGCGCGGGCCGTCCTCCGGACGATTCTGCTGCTGGCGTGGCCCACCATGCTGGAACAGATCATGCAGTCCGCCGTCCAGTATATCGACACCGCCATGGTTGGGACCCTGGGCACGCAGGCCATGGCGGCAGTGGGAACTACCACCACCATCGGCTGGCTGGTGCAGTCCTCGATCACCGCCTTCAGCGTCGGTTTCCTGGCCTTTATCTCCAAGTCCTGCGGCGCGGGAGACCAGCGGGCCGCCCGGCGGGCCGCCGCCCAGGCGGTGCTGTCGGTTTTGCTCATCGGCGGGACCTGCACGGTACTCACGGTTTCCCTCAGCGGGCGTATCCCCATCTGGATGCGGGCGGAGGCCTCCATCCGTCCCCTGGCTTCCCGGTATTTCCTGATTCTCTACCTCCCCATGCTGTTCCGCACATCCAGCATTGTCCTGGGCACAGTGCTCCGGGCGGCGGGAGACACCAAAACACCCATGAAGGCGGGCCTTGCGGTCAACTGCATCAACGTGGTCCTGAATTTCCTTCTGATCTATCCTTCCCGCCAGGTTTCGCTTCTAGGCTGTTCCATCTCCCTGCCCGGCATGGACCGGGGCGTGGTGGGGGCCGCCGCCGCCAGCGCCATCGCCTATACCTGGGGCGGCATCCAGATCGCCTGGGCGCTGTGGAAGCACCCGGTGGTCTCCCCCAGAGGATATCGCCTCAAACCGGACATGGATATTCTCCGCCCCTGCCTCCGGGTGGCCTTTCCCAACATGCTTCAGCGCTTCGCCTCCTCTTTGGGTTATGTGGCCTTCGCTTCCATGATCAACTCTCTGGGCGAGGCGGCCACCGCCGCCCACACCATTGCCAACACCGTGGAGTCCGCTTTCTATATCCCCGGCTACGGGATGCAGACCGCCGCCGCCACGCTGACGGGGAACGCCTACGGCGCTCAGGACCAACTGCGTATGAAGTCCCTGGCGGCCATGCTGATCCCGGTGGAGGTGGGGCTGATGTGCCTTACCGGCGGGCTGCTGTTCGCTTCCGCGCCGCTGCTGATGGGGATTTTCTCCCAGAGCCGGGAGGTTGTCTCCCTGGGAACCGCGGTACTGCGAATGGTAGCGGTATCCGAGCCGCTGTACGGCGTGTCCATCATCGTGGAGGGCATGATGATGGGCGCGGGCCGGACCCGGGCCCCCTTCCTGTACAACATCACCGGCATGTGGGCCATCCGGGTTGTCGGGACCTATCTCTGCACCCAAGTGCTGGGATTGGGCCTGACGGCCGCCTGGGGCTGCATGATCGCCCACAATATGCTGCTCTTTGTCCTGTACCTGTCCTCCTATCTCAGCGGCCGGTGGAATCCTTTGGAGGACAGGCGGTAAACCGGCCGTTTGATTAAGGCTCCGCCGCCTGGGTTCAGGCAGAGAGCCGGCTGATAAGGAGAACTCATCATGAAATACGATTTCACGTCCATCATGGACCGCAGGGGAAAAGATTCCATCGCGGTGGAATACATCCCCATCCCCGGCGCACAGGTCCGGGAGGGATTCGACGCTATCCCCATGTGGGTGGCCGACATGAACTTTCCCACAGTCCCCACCATCCCCCAAGCCATCATGGAAAGAGCGGGGCACCCGGCTTACGGTTATTTCGACCCGCCTGCGGAATACTACCATTCCATCATTCAATGGCACGAAACCCGCAACGGCGTCACGGGTCTTTCAAAGGACTGCATCGGCTATGAAAACGGCGTTCTGGGCGGCGTGATCAGCGCCCTGAATGTGATGTGCTCCAAGGGCGGCAGCGTGCTGCTCCACTCCCCCACCTACATTGGCTTTACCTCAAGCTTGGAAAACAACGGCTACCGCATCGTCCTCTCTCCCCTGGTTCAGGACGCCGAGGGCGTATGGCGTATGGACTTTGAGGACATGGAAAGGAAGATCGTGGAACGGAAAATCCACGCCGCCATTTTCTGCTCCCCTCACAATCCCTGCGGCCGCGTGTGGGAACGCTGGGAAATTGAGAAGGCCATGGAGCTGTACAAAAAGCACGACGTGTTTGTGGTCTCCGACGAAATTTGGTCGGATATCATTCTGGCGGACAACCGGCACATCCCCACCCAGTCGGTGAGCGAGGACGCCCGAAACCGTACAGCCGCCATCTACGCCCCTTCCAAGACCTTTAATCTGGCGGGCCTTGTGGGAAGCTATCACATCATCTATAACAAATGGCTCCGGGAGCGCGTTGAAAAGGAGTCCTCCCTGAGCCACTATAATAATATGAACGTCCTGTCCATGCACGCCCTGATCGGAGCCTACAAGCCCGAGGGCCGCGCGTGGCTGGAGGAGCTGCGGCAGGTGCTAACGGGCAATGTGAACTATGCCTGTGAATACATTCAAAAGCATTTTCAGGGCATACGGGTCTCCAAGCCCCAAGGAACTTACATGCTGTTCCTGGACTGCACCGAGTGGTGCAAGGCCCATGGTAAGACCATTGACGAGCTGCTGCGCTCCGGCGCGGAGGTCGGGGTCATCTGGCAGGACGGACGGCCTTTTCACGGTCCCTGCCACATCCGCATGAACCTGGCCCTGCCTTTAAGCCGGGTTCAGGAGGCGTTTTCCCGGCTGGACAAGTACGTGTTCAACCCATAATCGCAAAAAGAGACTGGCTCTCCTGAGCCAGTCTCTTTTTCGCGGGACAAATTCCATTATTTCTCCCGCTCTACGGGCAAGCTCAGCTCACGCCGCATACGGCTTAATTCCTCAAAACGAAGATTGACCAGTCCTTGAAACAGTCTGCGAAACATATTGATCACTTCTTTCCTTAGGTGTGCCTATAGGATATCACTTTTTAGAAAGAAGTCCAGATGAAAAATCACGATTTCCGCAATCTAACCTTCGTTTATTTCGTCTTTTTGTACAAATTCTATGAATAGAATTTGTATATTATAGATAGTTTCAGCTCCGCAAAGCCCTCAAAACTCCGCATTGTGGAACTGGCGCCGCCCTTTGGCCGTATGATCCGAGCCCAAAGTCCTGAAATTACCAATACTTTTCCACATGGGCCCGGGTAACTTCGGCGGCCTTGCGGATGTTCTCCTCGCTGGAAAGCTTGTAGTAGTCGGGCCGGAAGACCTCAATGGTGCAGACATCCCCATCGAAGCCGATCTTTTTCAGAGTATCGGCAAAGCGCTTATGGTCCAGGCAGTCGCCGCTCTCGCCGGGCCAGAGGCGCTTTTCGTCGGTGTTGTAGGACGCGCCGCAGGGCATGTTCTCCGTGCCGTTGAGGTGCCAGACGAAGATTTTCCTGCCGTCGGCCTTTTCCAGAGCGTCCCAGCCGGAGGCCATGGCGTTAAAGTGGAACTGGTCCAGGGTCACGCCCACCAGAGGAGAATCGACCTCCTCCACGATGGCATAGGCGTACTCGAAACGGTTGATGGACATGGACGGCGCGCCGCAGAACTCCAGGGAGAGCTTGATGCCGTGGGGTTCCACCTTCTTGACCATCTCTTTCAGAACCTCCACGGCATCGGCCTTGATCTCATCCACGGTGGCGTGGACCGTCAGGTCCATAGAGGGCACGACGACGATCATCTTGCAGTCCAGGATTTGGCAGCGGCGGATAATCTCGTCCAGCTGGGCCATGACGGCATCCTTCTCCGCCTGGGTCTGCTTCATGTTGAAGAAAATCAGGGCGTTGTAGGACA
>CAJUQQ010000061.1 GCA_910588175.1 uncultured Oscillibacter sp. | reverse complement strand
ATTTTCGCACTTTTATTTGATTTGTGCAATATTTATTTTTCAAACAAGCCCTAGGCACATCAACCAAATTTTTCAGAAGGAGGACACATCATGACAAATATTTTTTACAATTATTCAGGCTACAGTTAGAGTTATGGCTTACTAACTCTCATGGCGCATCCGATTTGTGTCAGCGTGGCCTGGAAGGAGGAGTTATGCCACGCACGAAGAAAAAGATTACAGCTCAGAACAAGAAACCGGAGCCTGGGCGCAACGCCAATGGTATGGGTTCACTCAGGCAGAAAACTGTAAAAGGTAATACCTATTGGGAGGGACGCTATTCTGTGATTGACCCTGTAACAGGAAAGTCTGTCCAGCGTTCCATCTCTGGAAAGGACCAAGCTGAGGTTTACGCTAAAATGATAAAAGCCCAAACGGAAATCAATGAAGGAACCTATATTGAACCCTCTAAGATGACCGTAGGAGAGTGGTTAGACATTTGGCTGAAAACCTATCTGAACGGCGTGCGTCCTTACACAATCTTAAACTATACCCAGCACGTCAACAATCATATCAAGCCAGTCTTTGGAAAGGTTAAATTGGACAAACTGAACACCCATATGATTCAGCAGTTTTACAACGACCTAGGAACCATTCACGGAAATAAACCCGGCCTGTCTCCCAAAACAGTCAAATGCATTCATGGTATTTTTCATAAGGCTCTGCAACAGGCGATTGAAATTGGATACTTGCGTTCTAATCCCACCACCGCTTGCAAATTGCCCAAAGTAGAGCGGAAAGAAGTCAAATCGTTGGACAATGAAGCGATTCAATCTTTTTTGAAAGCCATCCGGGGACACCGTTTTGAAGTAATCTTCCTTGTGACGTTATGCACTGGCTTGCGTCGTGGAGAAGTCTGCGGCCTTACCTGGGATTGTGTGGACCTGGAGCATGGGACAATCCACGTCAATAAACAGCTTCAACAGGTTCCGGGGCAGTCTGGCAACTTCCGTCTTACGCCCACAAAGAATGGAAAAGGCCGTACAATTACAGCTGCCTCCTTTGTTGTGGATGCTCTGAGGCAGTATAAAGTCCGGCAGACAGAAGCACGGTTAAAGGCTGGCCCCAATTGGCAGGATGAAGGATTTGTGTTTACGGATGAAGTGGGGCATCGCCTCTCTCCAAACACGGTCTACCACAATTACAAACGAATCGTTGCTTCTATCGGCTTGCCTAAAGCACGTCTGCATGACCTCAGACACACATTTGCTACGGTTTCTCTACATGCTGGTGACGATATTAAAACCGTGCAGGAGAATTTGGGACACGCGACGGCTGCTTTTACTCTGGCTACTTATGCCCACGTCACAGAAGAGATGAAGCAGGACAGCGCAAACCGAATGGACCAGTTTATTAAAGGTGTTTTTGGGGCATGAACAAAAACTAGGGAAACAATTAGGGAAACTTCGGCCAGTAAATATGAAAAAAGCCTGTAACCATTACAGTTACAGACTTTTTCGCTGGTCCGAGTGGCGAGACTTGAACTCACGACCCCTTGACCCCCAGTCAAGTGCGCTACCAACTGCGCTACACCCGGAACTATTTAACTTGCTCACGTCAGCTTGTATAGGTTAGCATACTTCCCAAGAAAATGCAAGCCCTATTTTAAAATTTCCTCAAAAAAATTTTGCGCGCCATTTTGCGCACCCGCCGGAAGCAACATTCCTCTTGCTTTTTGCCCACTGCCACTATATGATAGTTGTATAGTTAGAACAAAAAGGGAGCGAGGCTTATGGATACTGTGCGGAAAGCCGCCGGGGCATGAGGGAATTAGAAGACCGCCTGCGGGATGCGCGGGCGCTGTTTGCGTTTCTCTCAGAGCCGGAGGCCCCGCCAAGCCGGGCGGAGCTGGTCCTGGCGATGGGTAGCCAGGACTTGAACGTGGCCGGTACGGCGGTCCGGGCCTTTCACGAGACCCGGGCGGACTGGCTGGTTTGCAGCGGTGGGTTCGGCAAAGACACATCCGGCCTCTTTCCCCAGCCGGAGGGTGTTCTCTACGCCCGCCACTGCCGGAACGCCGGCGTACCCGCGGAGCGCCTTATCGTGGAGGGCCGGGCGTCGAATTCGGGGGAAAATTTTCAGTTCAGCAAACGGCTTCTGGACGAGCGGGGGATACGCCCGGGCACCGGGGTGATTGCCTGCAAGCCCTACATGGCCAAGCGGGCGCGGGCCGCCGGAGAGAAGCAGTGGCCGGAGGTGCGCTGGTCCGTATTCCCTCATTTCATCACCTTCGAGGAGTACCTGGCCCAGGGAAACGACATGACCGAGGTTCTCCACCTGATGGTGGGCGATCTCCAGCGGTTGCGGGTGTATTCCGGGCGCTTTCAGGCGCCGGTGGAGGTGCCGGATTCCATCTGGTTGGCCTATGAGCGGCTGGCGGCGGACGGCTACGACCGTTTTGTCATTCGCGGGATCTCGCTTGACAATTGACGGAAGGCCGGAACGGGCGGGCTTTTTGCCGGACAAGGCGGTTTTTTCCAGGCGGGTTGTTGCCCGGCGGGGGAATAACGCGTCTCCCATGAAAAAAGCGCCCAGAGATGAGCTTTGGCAGTTTTTAAACAAGGCCGAAAACCCCGGTGTCCCAAAGATTGCATATTCCAAAAAAATATGGTAGAATTATCCTGCGGCAATTTTTGTATTTCAATCACGGACGGAATGAAGGAGGACACACTATGAACCGATTTGGCATCAACGTGGAACTCAAGCACACCCCCGCCCTGGACCCGGAGTTTATCCCTCTTATGCGCTTCAACCGCGCGTTCCTGGCCACGGCGAAAAAGCCGGTGGGCATTGCCGTGGAACGGGCCGACGGCCAGATGGCATCCTGCCGGACGTTTATTCACGGCACGCCGGAAATGGCCGAGGCCGACCACTACTATATTGAACGGCTGGTGAAGACCATCCTCTGGATGAAGGGCGGCTTCAAGGTCTACGTCAGCGGCGACGAGGGAATCTGCGAATACCTGAAATCCGTCTACTGCGCCGGGGGCCAGCAGGCGTTTGACTGGGATTACATGGCCAATGTCTTTGAGCATCCCTTTGAGATCGTACTGGTAGACGACATCCCCGCCGCCAAGGACGATCCCAAGGCCATCGGCGGCCACATGGAAGGCTGCCGCATCGGCTTCGACGCCGGCGGCTCGGACCGGAAGGTCTCCGCCGTGATCGACGGCGAGACGGTCTATTCCGAAGAGGTTGTCTGGTTCCCCAAGACCAACGCCGACCCGGACTATCACTATGACGGCATCGTCTCCGCTCTGAAATCCGCCGCGGAGCATATGCCCCGGGTGGACGCGGTGGGCGTCAGCTCCGCCGGCGTATTCATCAACAACCGGACCATGAACGCCTCCCTTTTCCTGAAGGTTCCCAAGGAGATCTATGACGAAAAGGTCAAGGACATCTATATCCGGGCTGTCCGGGACACCTTTGGCGATGTGCCGTACTGCGTCATCAACGACGGCGATGTCTCCGCCTTGGCGGGGGCCATGAGCCTGAACGACAACAGCGTCCTGGGAATTGCCATGGGCACCAGCGAGGCCGTGGGCTATGTGGACGAGGAAGGCCGGATTACCGGCTGGCTCAACGAGCTGGCCTTCGTCCCCGTGGACGCCCAGCCCGACGCCATGCGGGACGAGTGGAGCGGCGACATTGGCTGCGGCGTGAAGTATTTCTCCCAGGACGGCGTTATCAAGCTGGCGCCCCGGGCGGGCATCGAGCTGGACGAGAGCGCTTCCCCGGCTGAGAAGCTGAAGGTTGTTCAGAAGTTGATGGCGGAGGACGATCCCCGGGCCGTCAAGGTCTACGAGTCCATCGGCGTCTACCTGGGCCACACCCTGGCCTATTATTACGAGCTGTACGGCTGCCGCCATGTGCTGCTGCTGGGCCGGGTCATGAGCGGCAAGGGCGGCGATCTGATTCTGGACACCGCCAAGAAGGTTCTGGCCGGCGAATACCCGGAGCTGGAGGGGAAGATCGTCCCCGAGCTGCCGGATGAGAAATTCCGCCGGGTGGGCCAGTCCATGGCCGCCGCCAGTTTGCCGGAAATCAAAAAATAACGGGGGGAACGATATATGGACCGGCAAAAACTGCTGGAAGCCCGGACCTGGGTCCGGGAAGAGCTGGAGCGTTCCGCCGCCTTTTGGCTGGAACACGGCATGGACCGGGAGCACGGCGGCGTGTATACCTGCCTGGACCGGAAGGGCGAGATTTACTCCACCGACAAAAGCGTCTGGATGCAGGGCCGCTGCGGCTGGATTTTCGCGTTTCTGTGCAGCAATTACGGCGTGAAGCAGGAGTGGCTGGACGCGTCGAAAAGCTGTCTGGATTTCATGGAGGCCCACTGCTTCAACCACGAGGCCGGGGACCGGATGTACTTCACCGTCACCGCCGAGGGAAAGCCCCTGCGCCAGCGGCGCTACTACTTCTCCGAGGCGTTCTGCGCCGTGGCCAACGCCGAGTATTATGGCGTGACGGGGGACAAGGCGCGGCTGGAGCGGGCCCGGCAGTGCTATGACCTGTACTGGGATCTGAGCCAGGGCAGGCCGGACCCCGCGGGACTGGGGCCCAAGACCATTCCCGAGACCCGGACGGGCCGGGCTTTCGGCACGCCCATGATCATTTTAAATGTCACCGGCGTGCTGCTGCGGACGGACCCGGAGCGGAAGGCCCTTTACGAGGAGCGGGCCCAGCGCTGCGTGGACGACATTTTCCGCTACCATGTGAAGCCGGAGCTGAAATGCACCCTGGAGAACGTGGACGTGGACGGCTCTCCCCGGCTGTACTACACCGAGGGCCGCACCGTCAACCCCGGACATGACATCGAGGGCGTGTGGTTCCTGCTGGAGCACGCCCGGCGGACGGGGGACAAGCCCCTGGTCCGGAAGGCGGCGGAGATGTTCGATTGGGCCATCGCCGCCGGATGGGACCAGAAGTACGGCGGCCTGCTGTACTTCACCGACTGCCTGGGCAAGCCCCCGGAGGCCTACGAGCACGACATGAAGCTCTGGTGGCCCCACAATGAGATTCTGATCGCCTCCGTCATGCTCTACCGGGACACCGGGGAGGAGAAGTATTTGGATTGGTTCTACAAGACCCTGGACTACTGCAAGGCCCACTTTGCCGACCCGGAGTACGGCGAGTGGTACGGCTACCTCCGCCGGGACGGCCTTCCCACGGAGCCTTCCACCAAGGGCAGCACCTTTAAGGGGCCCTTCCACCTGCCCCGGAGCATGATTCTGGTGGACAAGACCATTGACGAGATTTTGGGGCTTGATTGAGACAGGTTAAAACGCCCCGGCGGCGGAGCTTTTTCCGCCGCTCCGGGTGAAAGTTCCTTGCCGGGCGGCCGCCCGCCTGGGAAAGTCTGTCTTGCCTGGCGGTAAAATCTCACGCCGTTGGGCATCCCGCCAAGGTTCAAACAGGTTCTAAGAGAATGGATTGGAACTTCGCTGCAAAAGGAGATGCGGATGGGGAAGGATATCATCGCGCTGATGCTCCAGGAGTACGAGCGCTTCACCCGGTCGGAGCGAAAAATCGCCGACTATGTGCTGGAGCACCAGGAGGAGACCCAGTACATCAGCATCACCGATCTGAGCGCGCAGTGCGGCGTGGCGGTGTCCACCGTGTCGCTGTTTTGCCGGAAGCTGGGACTGGCGGGCTTCAACGACTTCAAGCTGGAGCTGGCCCGGGCGGTTCTGCCCGCCCGGGCGGCCCTCAGCGAGCCGGGCAGCGAGATCACGGAGGGGGATACCTCCGCCATGGTCATGGGCAAGGTGCTCTCCGCCGCCCAGGACACGCTGAATAACGCCTACCATATGCTCACGGAGCGGGAGGTGGGGCAGGCGGCGGAGCTGCTGCGCCGGGCGGGCCAGGTGGTCTGCCTGGGACAGGGAAACCACGCCGTGGTAGCCCTGGCGGCCTGGGCCCAATTTTCCACCACATCTTCCAAATTCAAAACCATTCAGGATTCCCACATGCAGACGGTGGTGCTGTCCACCCTGTCGGAGGGGGACGCGGTACTCTACTTCTCCTACTCCGGCGCCACCCACGAGCTGCTGGAAGCGGTGGAGGTCATTCGAAGCCGGGGGGCGCGGCTGATTCTGGTGACCCGATATCCCAATTCTCCCGCCAGCGCCGGCGCCGATGTAGTGCTGCTGTGCGGACCCAACGAGCAGCCGTTTCAGTTTGGCTCCACCTCCGCCCTGATCGCGCAGCTTTACGTGGTGGAGGTGCTCCTCAGCGAGTTCGTCCGCCGGGCCCCGGAGGAGGCGGAGCGGAACCGCCAGTCCGTCGGCAAGGCGCTGACGCAAAAATGTGTTTGAGAGGGGCGGAACCTTGGGCGAATTCTTCAACCCTGAGAAGGGCATCTGGGCCTGGCTGAGCACACTGGTGGATATCTGCGGGCTGTCCATTCTCTGGACCTTCCTATGCCTGCCCGTGGTTACCGCCGGCCCGGCCACGGCGGCGCTGTATTACACGGTGGTCAAATGCGTGCGGGGACGGGAGAGCGGGGCGTTCGGATACTATTTCCGCTCCTTCCGGCAGAACTTCAAGACGGGACTGCTGGCCGGGCTCATCGTGCTTCCTCTGGCGCTGCTGCTGTTGGGAGGGCACTTCATCGTCCGCTGGTACGGGACCCGCCTGGGGGGCGGAGCTTATGTGCTGTATGTGGCGTACTATTTCGCCCTGGTGCTCCCGGCGGGCGTGCTGTGCTGGCTGTTTCCGCTTCTGGGCCGGTTTGACTACGGGGTGGGCGGACTGTTCCGCACGGCGCTCCAGCTGACCATTGCCCACCTGCCCAGCACCGTTGTGGTGGTGCTCCTGACGGCGCAGACCGCCGTTTTCTGCATAGAACGCTGGTGGCCGGTGGTGTTTATGCCGGTGATAACCCTGCTTCTGGTTTCGCTGTTTTGGGAGCGGATTTTTCAGCTCCACTCCCCGGAGCCGGAAGAATCGGAAGAAGAATTGGAAGAATAGAGGGGCCCGGAACGGTTTCCCGTTCCGGGCCAGCTTGTCAAAAAAGCGCTGGCCGAAGGCAGGCGGAAAGGAAAAGAGCTGCGAGAGAAACTCATCAGGGGTTTCTCTCGTTTTCAATCAGAAGTTTTCAGACTTTTAAAAGTCTGAAAACTTGCTCAGTCTGGCGAAAATATGTTTTCGACAGACTGAGACCCGGAACGGTTTCCCGTTCCGGGCCTTTTACTACCGTTGAAGGGCGGATCAATCCGCCAGCAGTCCGGGGATTGCCTCCGCCAGCAGCGCCGAAAGCTGGGCGTGGCCCTTCCGGGTGAGGTGCATCCCATCCACCGCGTTGAACTCGCAGTCCTTGGCGTTTAGGTAATGAGCGCCCACCAGTTCGGCGGTTTTTTCATAATACCCGGGCAGCTCCCGGGACTTCTCCAGGCAGCCTTTCCCCATGGGAATACCGACCTCGGAGAGCTCCATCTCCGGGCGGATGGGCGGCGGGCAGACGATCAGGATGTTGGGGGCGTGATTTCCCCAGCAGTCCACGCTCTGTGCCTTGCGGACCAGCCGCTCCATGCCGATGGCGATGCAGGAGGCATTGGCTCCCAGGCGTTCCTTTACATCATTTGTGCCCAGCATGATAATGAGCAGATCAATGACCTCGTGGCTCTTTAACAGGGAGTAGAGGACGGTGAGCGCGTCCATGGTCTCGTGGAGGGGATCTGGGAAGACGGTGGTCCGGCCGCTGAGACCCTCTTCCGTCACCAAAACCTCCGGTCCCAGAGCCTTTTGCAGCAGACAGGTCCAGCGTTCGTCCTCATTGAAGCGGATGCCGCCGTCGGCACAGTCTCCGGGGTCGGCGCAGTAGCCATGGGTGTTGGAGTCGCCTAAACAGAGGATATGCTTTTTCATATATGGTCTTCCTTTCTGCCCGCAGGGAATCCCTGGGTTTTTACATAGTTCTACAGTAACAGCTTTTTCCGGTTTGTCAAGTTGGATGAAATAAGATTCTTTTCGATTTATAATGGAAATTTCACAAAAAATCGAAATTATTTTTGCGGTATCCGCCGAATATCCGGTTTGTGCGAAAATTGTTTCGATTTTAATTGACAAAAGAAGGAAACCACTGTATAATTTTCACAGCGAGCCAAAATCCTTCGGCTCATTTTTTGTAAACATTAAAGGAGGATCCGCGATGAAGAAGTTGCTTGCACTGCTGCTGGCCTCAGTAATGGCCCTTTCCCTTGTTGCCTGCGGAGGCGGCAAGGATGAACCCACGCCCCCTGCCGACAGCTCGACGCAGGGAGACACCCAGACCCCTGACACCCAGGAGCCCGCCGCCGGCGGCGAGCTGACCCTTTGGACCTACCCCATCGGCGACTGGGGCAAAGAGGATAAGGTCAAGGCCATCACCGACGCCTTTACCGCCGACACCGGAATCTCTGTGAAAGTGGAGTACTTGGCCTATGCCGACGGCGACGACAAAGTCAACTCCGCCATCACCGCCAAAAACGCCCCCGACCTGATTATGGAAGGTCCCGAGCGCCTGGTGACCAACTGGGGCGACAAGGGCTATCTGGTGGACCTGAGCGATATGTTTGACGACACCGACAAGAGTGAAATCAACGCGGCGGCTATGGCGGCCTGCACTCACTCCAACGGTGCGGTCTATGAGTATCCCCTGGTCATTACTGCCCACTGCATGGCTATCAACCTGGACGCCTTTAAGGAGGCCGGGGCTGATGTATATCTGGACCTGGAAACTCACACTTGGACCACCCGCGACTTCGCCAATGCCGTAGAGGCGCTGTATGATTATTACAAGGCTCCCGTGGGCGCTGTGTACTGCAAGGGCCAGGGCGGCGACCAGGGCACCCGCGCCCTCGTCAACAACCTGTACGGCGGCACCTTTGCAACCGCCTCCCACGACAAGTACACCTGGGACGATCCCCTGAACATCAAGGCTCTGGAGCAGCTTAAGAGCATGCCCGGCATCGCCTTTGACGCCTCTCTCGAGGGCGGCGACGAGATCAAGGTCTTCTATCAGGGCATCCTGAAGATGGCGTTCTGCTGGAACATCGCCCAGCAGCTCAACCCCAACCAGGCGGACACCGGCGCCGGTCTCACCGCCAACGGTGAAGAGATCGTCTTCATGGGCTTCCCCGCCCAGGGCCGTACCCCCGCTCTCCAGGGTGGTATCTGGGGCTTCGGTATCTTTGACAACGGAGACCAGGCTAAAATCGACAACGCCAAGACCTTCATCAAATGGATGTGCGACTCCGAGCACACCGTGGACGCGGTAAAGACCGCCAACTACTTCGCCGCCCGTTCTGCCGCCGAGGGCACCGATCTTTCCGACATCTGGGCGGACAACGAGATCATGAACGAGTATCAGGTTCTCATGCCTTACCTGGGCGACTACTATCAGGTCACCAAGGGTTGGGCCGGCGCTCGTACCGAGTGGTGGACCATGCTCCAGAAGGTGGGCGAAGGCGCTGACATTGCGGAAACGGTTGCCACCTATGCCGCCAATGCCAACGCGGCTGCCGCCGGCTGAGCGTCCTAATACGCAGTCTAAAGAGATAAGGGTTTCTGCGCCCCTCTCCCGCGAAGGGCGGGAGAGGGGCGCGCTCTAAAATCCCCCCCAAGGCCCCTGCCCAATCGGGCGCGATTTTCCTGAAAGAGAGGAGTGTTGACCTTGGCAAGATCGTCCAAACCTACCATGAGCCGGGCGCTTCAGAGGCGGGAGAACATCACCGGATACCTGTTTCTGCTGCCCAGCCTGATTTTCTTCATCGGCTTCGTCGTCATCCCCATGGTCATCTGCATCATCACCAGTCTCACGGATGCCAACATGCACGACCAAGGCATGTTCGGCGGCTTCGTCGGCTTTTCCAACTTCACAAAGCTGATGGGCGACGAGACCTTCCTGGATGCGCTGAAGAACACCTTTATCATCGTGATTGTCAGCGTCCCGGCGGTGTGCGCCTTCTCCCTGTGGGTGTCCTCCGCCATTTATAAGCTCAGCGGGCCCGTGCTGTCCGCTTTCCGCTGCATCTTCTACCTCCCCGTGGTCACCGGCTCCGTGGCCGTCACCGTGGTGTGGAAGTGGATGTACGACAACTACACCGGCATTTTCAACCACGTTCTGAAAGGGGCGGGACTGATCGACCAGAACATCAACTGGCTGGGCGACAGCAAGTACGCCCTCTGGTGCATCATCCTGATCCTGTTCACCACCTCCGTGGGCCAGCCCATTGTGCTGTACGTCTCCGCTTTGGGCAATGTGGACCAGACCTTGATTGAGGCCGCCGAGGTAGACGGGGCCAATAGCTTCCAGGTATTCTGGAAGGTGAAATGGGCCCAGATGATGCCCACGACTTTGTATATTCTGGTTATCACCACCATCAACTCCTTCCAGTGCTTCGCCCTGATTCAGCTGTTGACCAAGGGCGGCGCGGGGACCAACACGGTGATGTACCATATTTATTGGACGGCCTTCAAGCTCACGGAGCAGGCGGGCCACTTCGGCTACGCCAACGCCATGGGCGTGGTGCTGGCCATCTTCATCGGG
>CAJUQQ010000060.1 GCA_910588175.1 uncultured Oscillibacter sp. | reverse complement strand
GAGCGGGACGCCCGGACCCGGGGCTACAGCGCCCAGGCCACCATCAAAATGTGGCCCTCCGTCCGGCGGGGGGAGGAAAACAACATCTTCCCCTTCCAGGACAGCGCGGATATGATCTTCAACTCCGCCCTGATCTACGAGACGGCGCTGCTGAAGCCCTATGTCCAGCCTCTTCTCTTCGGCGTGCCCCGGGACAGTGAGGAGTATATTGAGGCCAAGCGGCTGCTGAAATTCCTGAACTACTTCCTGCCCATTCCCGCGGACGACATCCCCAAGACCTCCCTGATGCGGGAGTTCATTGGCGGCGGCTGCTACCACGTTTGATTTCCAATTCCGGAGGCTGGCCTATGGCGTATACCTGTGAATACTTTCAAAAGAGCGCGGATTTCCTGCGGGACAAAGGGGGGGGAATTCCGGAGACCGCCGTCGTCCTGGGCTCCTGCCTGGGGCCCTTCGCCCAGGCTGTTGAGGACCCGGTGGAGGTGGATTACGCCGAGATCCCCCATTTCCTGCTCTCCACCGTGGCCTCCCATGCCGGGAAGCTGCTCTTCGGCACGGTGGCGGGGAAGCGGGTGGCCTGCATGTCCGGCCGCTTCCACTCTTATGAGGGCTACACCTTTGAGGAACTGGTGATCCCCATCCGGGTCCTGAAGCTGCTGGGGGTGAAAACCGTGGTTCTCACCAATGCCGCCGGGGCCGTGAACCGGGACTACCGCCCCGGGGACGTGATGGTCCTCAAGGACCACATCAAGCTGAACGGGGACAGTCCCCTCCGGGGGCCCAACGTGGAGGAATTCGGACCCCGGTTTTTCGATGTGTCCCAGATGTACACCCGGCCGCTCCGGCGGCTGGCCCTGGACCTGGCACGGGATTCCTCCCTTCGGGTCCACGAGGGAACCTACATGTTCTTCCCCGGTCCCCAATTTGAGACCCCGGCGGAAATCCGGGTTGCCCGGGCGCTGGGGGCGGACGCCGTGGGCATGTCCACCGTTACCGAGGCCCTTACCGCCGCCCACTGCGGAATGCCCCTGCTGGCCCTGTCCGTCATTACCAACATGGCGGCGGGGGTGCTGGACCGTCCCCTCAGCGCCGGAGAGGTGGACGAGGCGGCCGAGCGGATCGCCGGGCCGTTCAGCGAATACATGAAGAAACTCATCGCCGCGATTTGATACAGGAGGAAACGACGAGATGAAGCTGCTGCTGAAACACTGCGACATTCTGGCCTCGGAGGGGGCGGGCTTCCGCTGCCTGGAGAACGCCTATTTGGGTGTGGACGGCGATACCATCGACTACATCGGGACGGAAAAGCCCCAGGCCGCCTACGACGGGGAGAAGGACATGACCGGCCGCCTGCTGCTCCCCGGCCTTATCAATTGTCATGGACACAGCCCCATGGTGCTGCTCCGGGGCGTGGGCAGCGACCTCAGCCTCCAGGAGTGGCTGTTTGAGAAGATCATGCCCATTGAGGACAAGCTGACGGCGGAGGATATCAAAACCGGCAACCAGCTGGCCCTGCTGGAGATGCTCTCCACCGGCACCACCAGCTATTCCGACATGTATTTCGAGCCCCAGACCGCCGTGGAAAACGCCGTGGCCTGCGGTATCAAGGCCAACATCAGCCGTCCGGTCCAGTGCTTTAATCCCAGCGAGACCTACGAAGAAAATTTCCGGGCCAGAGAGTCGGTCCAGTTGTTCAAGGACTATCACGGCGCGGCGGAGGGCCGGATCCGGATTGATTTCTCTGTCCACGCGGAGTACACCTGCTTCCAGCATATTGTGGAGCCCTACAGCGCCGACTGCAAGGCCTTGGGGGGCCGGATGCACATTCACCTCTCCGAGACCAAAAAGGAGCACGACGAATGCGTGGAAAAGTACGGCAAGACCCCGGCAAAGTGGTTCTATGACCTGGGGACCTTCGACTGCCCCACCGCCGCCGCCCACTGCGTCTTCGTCACGGAGGAGGACATGGCCCTGATGCTGGAAAAAGGCGTCAGCCCCATCCACAACCCCACCAGCAATATGAAGCTGGGCAGCGGCTACGCTCCCATCCAGCGGATGCTGGACCTGGGGCTGAATGTCACCCTGGGCACCGACGGAGCCGCCAGCAACAACAACCTGAACCTGATGGAGGAGCTGCACCTGGCCGCCGTCCTGCACAACGGTTTCCACCGGGACCCCACCATTTTAAAGCCCGCCCAGCTTTTGGCCATGGTTACCCGCAACGGAGCCCGGCTCCAGGGCCGGGAGGACACCGGCGCGCTGGAGCCGGGCAAAAAGGCGGATATCATCGCCCTGGACCTGACGAAGCCCCACATGGTCCCCAATTTTGATCCCCTGGCCCTGACGGTCTACTCTGCCCAGGGGAGCGACGTGGTTATGACCATGGTGGACGGCAGAATCCTCTACGAGAACGGTGAGTTTTTGACCCTGGACGCGGAGAAGATTCTGTACGAGGCCAAGGCGGCCGCGAAGAGGCTGCACGGCTGAACGCGGGGGAAGGGCTATGAAAAACTTTACCTTCGCCATTCCTACGGTGGTTCATTTTGGGGAGGGACAGATCAAGCGGCTGGGCGCGGAGATCGCCGCGAGGGCCAGGAATGTGCTGGTGGTCTACGGCGGCGGCAGCGTCAGGCGCAACGGCGTGTTTGACGCGGCCATCGCCCAGCTGAAGGAACAGGGTATCCCATGGACCGAGCTTCCCGGCGTGGAGCCCAATCCCCGGGTCGCCACGGTTCGGGAGGGGATCCGCCTCTGCCGGGAGAAGGGACTGGACGGCGTGCTGGCCCTGGGAGGCGGCAGCGCCATCGACTGCGCCAAGGGCGTGGCCGCCGGGTTCTTTTATGACGGGGACCCCTGGGACCTGTCCGCCAAAAAGCTGACGCCGGAGCGGGCTCTGCCCATTTTCACCGTGTTGACCATGGCGGCCACCGGCTCCGAGATGGACGACATTGCCGTTATCTCCAACCCGGAGACCAACGAGAAGGAGTCCTTCTCCGGCCCCTGCTGCTATCCTGCGGTGTCCATTCTGGACCCCACCTATACCTATACGCTGCCCGCCTCTCAGACGGCGGCGGGCACGGCGGACATCATGTCCCACACCTTCGAGAATTATTTCAGTCCCATTGAAACCAACTTCCTGGCGGACAGCCTGGCGGAGGCTATCCTCCGTTCCTGTATCCGGTACGGGCCCAAGGCTATCGAAGTCCCCAACGACTACGAAGCCCGGGCCAACCTGATGTGGAACGCCGCCTGGGCCATCAACGGCTTTCTTAAGGTTGGCAAGCCCGTGGCCTGGAGCGTCCACCGGATGGAGCACGAGCTTTCCGCCTTTTACGACATCACCCACGGCGTGGGCCTGGCGATTTTGACTCCCAACTGGATGCGCTATGTCCTCAGCGAAAAGACCCGGGACCGGTTTGCCCGGTACGGCGCGGCGGTCTGGGGCCTGGACGCCTCCCGGCCCGCCGGGGAGCTGGCGGAGGCCGCGATCCAAAGGACCCGGGACTTTTTCAGCTCCCTGGGGCTCCCCGCAGCCCTGTCGGAGCTGGGCATCGGGCCGGAGCACTTCCGGGAGATGGCCCGAAAGGCCCGGACCAGCGGCTTTGACAAGACCTTCGTTCCCCTCAGCGAGGAGGATATCGTGAATATCTACCGAATGAGTTTGTAAGAGGAGCGTGAACACTTTGGACCTGACGTTGAACAGCGCCGTACTGGGCCTGGAGCTCTCCGGCATCCGCCGCTTTACCTTCCTGGTGCGGGATACCCCCGGGGCCTGCGCCCTGACCATCGGCGAACCGGACCAGAACACTCCCGGCGTGGTGAAGGAGGCCGCGAAAGCCGCCCTGGACCAGAACGACACCCATTATCCCCCCGGCAACGGATATCCCTACATGCTGGAGGCCATTTCCAAGTTTGAGGAGCGGGCCCACGGCCTCCGCTATTCCCCGGACGAGATCATCCTCACCATCGGGGCCACGGAGAGTCTGTTTATCGCCCTCTCCACGGTGCTGAACCCCGGCGACGAGGTCATCATTCCCACCCCGGCCTTCAGCCTCTATGAATCCATTACCCAGCTCTGCCGGGGCGTGCCTGTGGCCCTGCCTACCGAGGACAACCGGTTCCAGATTGATCCCGCCGCCCTGGAGGCCGCGATCACCCCCAGAACCAAGGCGATTGTGCTTACCTCGCCCAACAACCCCACCGGCTGCATCTACACCAAGGAGACCCTGGACGCCATCCACGGCGTGCTGAGGGACAAGCCCATCTTTGTCCTCTGCGACGACGTGTACCGGGAGCTGGTCTATACCAGCAGCTATCACAGCTTCGCGGAGTTCCAGGATATGCGGGACCGGATCATCGTCATTCAGAGCTTCTCCAAGCCCTACGCCATGACCGGCTGGCGGCTGGGCTACTGTCTGGCGGACGCGCCCATCCGGGACCGGATGCAGATTTTCCACCAGTACGCCGTGGTGTCCGCCCCCGCCTTTGTCCAGCCCGCCTGCGCGGCGGCGCTGGAAAGCGACACCACCCCCATCCGGGAGTTGTACCGCAAGCGCCGGGATTACGTCTACGGCCGCCTGAGGGACATGGGCCTGGAGGTTCAGGAGCCGGAGGGCGCGTTCTATATGTTCATCAACATCAAGAAGTACGGCATGGACTCTCTGAGCTTCTGTGAGAAGATGCTGAAAGAGGGCCTGGTGGGCCTGATTCCCGGCGTGTACTTCGGCACCGAGGGCTACATGCGCCTGAGCTACTGCTACTCCGATGGGGATTTGAAGGAGGGGTTGGACCGGGTGGAGCGGTTCCTCAAGACGCTGGCGTGAGAAAGAACCCCCTTCGGGACGCAGCTCCAGTTTATGTTTTCCCAGCCGGGAGGCGGAACGCCGTCTTCTGACCCAAACATATTCCATTGACAGAAAGGGAGTTTATCTATGAAAGAAAGAGTCCAGAAATTTGGACGGTTCCTCAGCGGCATGGTTATGCCCAACATTGGAGCCTTCATCGCCTGGGGCCTGATCGCCGCCTTCTTTATCCCGGACGGATGGTTCCCCAACGAAACCATCAACGGCATGGTGGGCCCCATGCTCCGGTTCCTGCTTCCCATCCTGATCGGCTACACCGGCGGCAAGGCCGTGGGCGGGCAGAAAGGTGCCGTCACCGGCGCACTGGCCACCCTGGGCGCCATCGCCGCCACGGAGAGCACTATGTTCATCGGGGCCATGATCTGCGGCCCCTTGGGCGGCTGGTGCATCAAGAAGTTTGACAAGGCTATGGAGGGCCATATCCCCGCCGGCTTCGAGATGGTGGTCAATAACTTCTCCGTGGGCATCATCGGCGCGATCCTGGCCATTTTGTCCATCTATGTCATCGCCCCCGTCTGCGTGACTCTCACCGGCTGGCTGGGCGCGGGCGTGGAGTTCCTGGTCGCCCACAGCCTCCTGCCCCTCACCGCCATCCTGGTGGAGCCCGCCAAGGTGCTCTTCCTGAACAATGCCATCAACCACGGCGTCTTCACCCCCATCGGTACAGAGCAGGCCATGGAGATGGGCAAGTCCATCCTCTTCATGATCGAGTCCAACCCCGGTCCCGGCCTGGGCCTTTTGCTGGCCTACTGCGTGGCTGGTAAGGGCGAGACCCGCTCCTCCGCCGGAGCCGCCGCCGTCATCCAGTTTGTGGGCGGCATTCATGAGATTTACTTCCCCTATGTCCTCATGAACCCCATCGTGATTCTGGGACCCATGATCGGCAACGTGGTGGGCATCTTTACTCTCTCCGCCCTGGGCGGCGGCCTGGCGGCCGCGGCTTCTCCCGGCAGCATCATCGCCGAAATGCTCATGACTCCCAAGGGCGGCTACTTCGCAAACATCGCGGGCATTGCTATCGCCGCTGTGGTCAGCTTCCTCATCTCCGTCTTCCTGCTGAAATTCTTCGGCAAGGACGCCAGCCTGGAAGAGGCGCAGGCTCAGGTGGCCGCCTCCAAGGCCGCTTCCAAGGGCCAGGCTGCTCCCGCCGTTTCCTCCGGCGCTTCCGTCTCTGCCCAGGATGTCAAGAAGATCGTCTTCGCCTGTGACGCGGGCATGGGCTCCTCCGCCATGGGCGCCACCATGGTTCGGAACAAGCTCAAGGACGCGGGCATCACGGACATTGAGGTCATCCATTTCCCCGTAGGTGAGATTCCCGGCGACTGCCAAATTGTCGTCACCCATCACGAGCTGTCCGGCCGGGCCGCCCAGCGGGCTCCCCAGGCCCGGATTATCCCCATCAAGAACTTCATGGGTGCGCCGGAGTACAACACCCTGGTGCAAGAGCTGCTGGACGCCCGGAAGGGCGGGGCTCCCGCCGCCGCTGCCGCGGAGGAAAAGCCCGCTGCGGACCAGCCCATTCTGCTGGAGAAGAAAAACATCATCCTGAACTGCAAGCCCGTCAGCCCCGAGGAGGCCATCAAGGCCGTGGGCAAATTGATGGTAGAAAGCGGCTATGTGGAAGAGGCCTATATCCAGGGCATGCTGGACCGGGAAGCCAGCTTCTCCGTGGCCATTGGCAGCCATGTGGCCATCCCTCACGGCACCGAGGAGTCCCGGAAGGCCATCAAGAAGACCGGCCTGATCGTCATGACCTATCCCGAGGGCATCGAATGGGGCGACGAGACCGTCCGTCTGGTGGTAGGCATCGCCTCCACCGGCGAAGATCACCTGGGCATCCTGGGCAAGATCGTCGAGGTGGCCGAGACCGAGGAGGACACCGACGCCCTGGTGGACAACGCCAGCGTGGACCAGCTCTACAAGCTGCTGAACGGCCTGGAATAACAAAAACAACAGCCGGACCTTCTAGCAAGGTCCGGCTGTCTCTTTATTCGCTATTCCACCGTTACCGATTTGGCCAGATTTCGGGGTTTGTCGATGTCACAGCCCCTTTGCAGGGCTACGTAATAGGCGAACAATTGCAGGGGCACAATGGACAGGGACGGCTGGAGCAGGGGGTGGGTCTCCGGCACGGCAATCACCGCGTCGGCGGTCTTCGCCATCCGCTCCCGGAAACTCTCCGTGGTGACGGCCAGCACCGCCGCCCCCCGGGCCTTCACCTCCACCACGTTGCTCATGGCTTTGTCAAAAAGGGCCCCGTAGGTCCCCAGGGCCACGACCAGTGTTCCCGGCTCAATGAGGGAGATAGTCCCGTGCTTTAGTTCCCCGGAGGCGTAGGCCTCGGAGTGGATGTAGCTGATCTCCTTCAATTTCAGGGACCCCTCCAGGCCCATGGCGTAGTCCAGATTCCGGCCGATGAAAAAGATGCTGTCGTGGTTGAAAAACCGGGAGGCGAAATATTTGGTGTCCTCGAAATTTGCCAGATACCCCCGCATTTTCTCCGGCAAGGCCTGGAGCTCCGCCAGAAGGGCGTCGTACTCGCTCTTTTCCACCGTCCCCAGCAGGTCCGCCAGATACAGCCCCACCAGGTCCAGCGCCGCCAGCTGGGTGGAATAGCCCTTGCTGGTAGCCACGGCGATCTCCGGCCCCGCCCAGGTGTAAAGCACGTCGTCGGCCTCTCTCGCGATGGAGCTGCCCACCACGTTGCAGATGGCCAGGGTCCGGCCCCCCAGCCGCTTGGCCTCCCGGAGGGCGGCCATGGTGTCCAGGGTCTCCCCGGACTGGCTGATGGCAATCACTAAGGTGTGTTCGTCCACCAGCGGCTCGCTGTACCGGAACTCCGAGGCCAGCGCCACCTCCACCGGGCGGCGGAGCAGCCGCTCCCAGGTGTATTTCCCCACCACGCCCGCGTGATAGGCGGAGCCGCAGGCGATCATGTAAATGTGGGAAACGCTCTTGGCGTAATCCGCCGTCAGGCGGATGTCGTCCAGCACCACCCGTCCCTCCCGGACCCGGGGGGAAATGGTTTTGTGGAGAGCCTCCGGCTGCTCCAGAATCTCTTTGAACATGAAGTGGGGATAGCCGCCCTTCTCAGCGGAGGCCGCGTCCCAGTCGATACGGCTGTGCTCCTTTTCCAAAAGGTTCCTCTCGCTGTCGAACACGTCCACGCTCTGGGCCGTCAACACGGCGATTTCCCCGTCGTTCATATAAGCCACATCCCGGGTGTGCCGGATGATGGCCGTGGCGTCGGAGGCGATGAAGTTCTCCCCATTCCCAAAGCCGATGATCAGCGGGCTGTCCTTCCGGGCGGCGATGAGGGCGTTGGGGTAGTCGGAGCAGATGATGCCGAAGGCGTAGGAGCCCTCAATCCGGCGCAGGCACCGGCCCACGGCCTCCAGCATATCCCCGCACTCCTGGTAGTGGAACTCCAGGAGGTGGGCCGCCACCTCGGTATCCGTCTCGGAGGTGAAGACCACCCCCCGGCGGGTGAGCTGTTCCTTGAGCTCCAGATAATTTTCAATGATGCCGTTATGTACCAGAGCGATTTTTCCGTCCCCGCTGACGTGGGGGTGGGCGTTTACGTCGTTGGGCTCCCCGTGAGTGGCCCAGCGGGTGTGGCCGATACCCAGCGTCCCCTCCAGGTCCGCCCCGTCATGGGTCAGGTCCGCGAGGACCTGAAGACGGCCCTTGGATTTTCGGACCTGAAGCCCCCTGGTTTCCGAGCGCACGGCGACGCCGGCGGAGTCATAGCCCCGGTACTCCATCTGCCGGAGTCCTTCCAGCAGTACAGGGGCGGCCTGTTTTTGGCCTACAAAGCCAACAATTCCACACATGAAAATTGGTTCCTCCTAATTTGGAAAATTAAGAGGACAAATGCGCAGTCACTTGTCTTCCCAGAGCGGTCACGGCCCCTCTGTTTTGCGGTCGCCCGCATATTTGTAAGCCGTGTCACGCGCCCGCCCAAGGCACGGAGGGGCATCCGCCGAACCATTCGATACTCCCCTCACCTCGTTATCCGGCCGAAACCGGCACATGGCGCTTTGATGGGAACGCTCCCATGGCCTCCTTTCACCTCTGCGATTTTGACCTTTCGGCCTTACTGCATTATACGAAAGCGGACTCCAATTGTCAACCTGCCTGAGAAGGGAGTGGTTTTTTGGACAACTTTGACAGCGAATTTTGGAACGCCCTGGATTGCCTGGTCGAGACCTCGGAAATCGTCATTGACCGGCCGAAGGGCTCCGCCCATCCCAACTATCCAAGCCTCGTATATCCCGCCGACTACGGCTATTTAAAAAACACCGCCTCCATGGACGGCGAGGGCATCGACCTATGGCGCGGAGAGGGGGAACCCGCCGTCACCGCCGTCCTGTGTACGGTTGACCTTCTGAAACGAGACTGTGAAATCAAGATCCTGCTGGGCTGCACGGAAAAGGAACGGGAGGCTATTCTGAAAACCCAAAGCCGCACGCCGTACATGAAGGCCATCTTGATCCGCCGTTGAGCTTCAGCGGGCGTTCCCGAAAATTTTGCCAACTTTTCCCCCTCTGCGTCTTGCCGCCGCCCCGGCAAAATGGTATACTAACCTTAGTACGGGTTCCGGCCCCGCCGGAACCCATAAAATCCATGAAACCTCACGGAAAGGAAGCTGCATCATGCTGAACGTCAAATCCTTCCAAATTGAAAACTTCATTCCCGTCGGCTATCAGGACGCCGCCGCCCCCCGGCTGGCCGAGGCCCAGGAAAAGCTCCAGAAGCACACTGGTCTGGGCAGCGAGTTCACCGACTGGGTCCGCCTCCCCGTGGACTACGACAAGGAGGAGTTCGCCCGCGTCCAGGCCGCCGCCAAAAAGATTCAGGGCGACTCCAAGGCCCTGGTGGTCATCGGCATCGGCGGAAGCTACCTGGGGGCCCGGGGCGTGGTGGAATATCTCTGCTCCCCCAACTATAACCAGAAGAAAAACAAGAAAACGCCCAATATCTATTTCGTGGGCAACGGCCTCTCCGCCGACGCCATGCAGGAGGTCTTCGACCTCATCGGGGATGAGGACTTCTCCGTCAACGTCATCTCCAAGTCCGGCACCACCACCGAGCCCGCCGTGGCCTTCCGTTTCTTCCGGGACGCTCTGGAGAAGAAATACGGCAGGGACGGAGCCAAGGGCCGCATCTACGCCACCACTGACAAGGCTCGGGGCGCGCTGAAATCCCTGGCCAATGAAGAGGGCTGGGAGAGCTTTGTGGTGCCCGACGGCGTGGGCGGGCGGTACTCCGTCCTCACCGCCGTGGGCCTGCTGCCCATCGCCGTGGCGGGCGTCGACATTACCGAGCTTATGGGCGGCGCGGCCAAGATGATGAAGGTCTGCGAGACCGCCTCCTATGAAAACCCCGCCTGGACCTACGCCGCCCTCCGGGACGCCCTGTATCAGAAGGGCTGGTCCATCGAGGTGCTGGCCTGCTACGACCCCGCCTTCCGCTTTATGCTGGAGTGGTGGAAGCAGCTCTACGGCGAGAGCGAGGGCAAGGACGGCAAGGGCCTCTTCCCCGCCAGCGTGGAATTTACCGCCGACCTCCACTCCATGGGCCAGTATATCCAGGCCGGGCGGCGCATCATGTTTGAGACTGTGGTCCGTCTGGGAGCTTCCGAGCACCAACTGTTGGTACCCAAGGATGAGGTCAACGGCGACGGGCTGAACTTCCTGGCCGGAGAGTCGATGGATTATATCCGGGACAAGGCCATGGAGGGCACCCTGCTGGCCCACACCGAGGGCGGCGTGCCCAACGTCAT
>CAJUQQ010000059.1 GCA_910588175.1 uncultured Oscillibacter sp. | reverse complement strand
GTCTGGGGTTCGGCCTGGAGACGGAGGACGCCCTGACCTTGGACTACAAGGGACAGCCCCGGGATAAACATGGGCGGTTCACCTATGGGAAGCTCAGCGGAGGCGGGGGCTCGACAGGAACGAAAAAGCGTGGTAAAATCAGCTCGCAGCGGATGGGCAAAAAGGAAGCCGCCCGTGTGAGCAGCGGGATTTTGACGGACCATCCGAAGTTGAAGGCGGGGGAATCGTACTCTTACTGTTATGGAAAGTATCACTACAAATTCACGGTTAATGGACCAGGAGATTACAATTTCTATGTGCGAACCCGACTTAAGTAAAGAATGAGGAGACACTTGAAAATGAAAATTACGTCTTTTCGGGACTTGGTGCATCAAAGATTTGACGCCGAATGCACTGACAAGATGGGCCGCGACACTCTACTCGGTATTATTTCCATGGCAGAGGAATTTGAACTGGTAGAGGATGTGGAGGAGTATCTGCGCTCCCATCCTGAAGCGACTGTGTACGATACCTCTAATTACATCGATACCATTGCGCCGGAACAGATTATCGAGATCGTAGACGACGACGAACTGGAGGACTAAATGCCCCGCCTGACACGCGGACCGGCTGAGCGGGAGCTCCAACGGCTCATCGGGCTCTTTTTGCAGGCGGAGACGGACATCATCAATGAAATTGGCCGTCTGCGCTCCCTGGGCCTGGCGGACTATCACGCGGAGGCCGCGCTGGAGCGGGTCCAGTCCATCCTGCGCAAGCTGGAGACGGACTGCTGGACCTACGTGCCCCGGATGATCGAGACCCAGTTCTACGTCCCTCACCCCGAGGCCCGCAGGCCCCTGGAGGAGCCCGAGACGCCGGAGAAGCACCTGCGGGCTTACCAGAACGCCCGGTCCCTCACCGGGGAGCAGGTGGACATCGCCGCCCGTCTGACCATGAACCTCATGGGGCAGATCACGGAGGCGGACGCCTTTGCCGCAGCCGCTCTTGCGGACGTCCTCCTGGGCCGGACGGAGCCGGACGTGTTCCGCCGCACCGGCCTGGAGCAGACCGCCCGCATGACCGCCGCAGGCCGGGGGGCGTACCGGGCCCTCACGGGGTTCGTGGAGGCCCTGCGCCGGGAGGGCGTGACGGCCTTCGTGGACAAAGCGGGGCGGCGCTGGAGCCTCCATACCTATGGGAGCATGGTCCTGCGCACCACCAGCCGCCAGGCGGAGATCATGGCCGTGCTGACGCAGGACCCGGACCACGACCTCTACCAGATCAGCGCCCACGGCACTACCTGCCGCCTGTGCGCGGGCCTGGAGGGCCGGGTGTACTCCAAGAGCGGCACGGACCCGGATTTCCCGCCCCTCGCGGCGGCGTTCGGGAAGATGGACCCGGCGGGGCCCAACACACTGGAAAACTCCTGGCTGAACATCCACCCCAACTGCCTCCACCAGCTCCGGCGCTGGACGCCCATGGGCAGGAGCGCGGAGGAGGTCCAGAAGATCAAGGACTTCTCCAGTTTCCGGAAGAACCCTCCCAGCCGGGACCCCAGGAGCGAGGCGCAGATCGCGGCGTACCGCCAGAAGGAGCGAAACCGCGCCCGCTATCTCCGGGACTACCGGCAGTGGGAGCGGTACCGGGAGACCCTGGGGGAGGCCGCGCCGAAGACCTTCGAGACCTTCCGGCGGCACAAGTACGCCGTCACGGACCCCGAGACCGGGAAGCGGCGCGGGGATGGGAAGTATTTGCAGTGGAAATCCGGTTACCGGGAAAGAAATGCAGAAATTGAAAAGGCTAAACTTGAAAAAGTGAATTCTTCCGTGTATAATCAAGAAAAGGAAGATGCTGTCAGATCGTTGATACGATCGGACCAGATTACCAAAAAGATCAACAAAGGGCACCAGAACAAGCATATCAAGGAATCTGGGCATTATATTTCCGGAAAAAGTTATCTATACGGTGATTTGGATACAGCACAGGGCCTTGTTGACAAATATCATGGAACAGGAGAACCGATTTTTACACGCCAAGGTGATTGGGCAAATAAGGAAGTAATCTCTCTGGCGGAACCGATAGGTGTTGCTGTTGATATGCAGACAGGCGCAGAAACTGAAACCGGAAGGTTTACGATCCATTACGGAAAGAAAGGTACACACATTGTGCCAACAAGCAAGGAGAAAAAGTCATGAATTACGCCAGTTTTTATAACGAAAACGCCGGAAGACAGGTGCGTGTAGAAATGACGGACGGCGAACTCTTTACAGGCGAGTTGTTTGCCTATATTTCTGCTGCGGATAATGAGCCGGAACCAGAAAGTATTGTTGTAAACCGGATAGAACTGTTTACGCGTGAAATTCGCCATATTGAGGTAATATCATGACTGACCAAGTCATCGCGGCAATCGAATCCATCCTCCGCCGTGGCAACGACGCAGAAATCCGGAGGAAGGGCGACGGGTATATCGTCCTGGAAATCAAGCGGTCAATCAAATACAGCGCCTGACGGATTGGCGTCAGGTAAGAGCAATTGGAGCTGATAGGAGTAATCCTGTCGGCTCCAATTACTTTTGCGAGGTGAGAGCATGCTGTCCTACTACGGCACAAAACTGAGCCCAAACCAGCTGGAGACGGACGAGGGCTTCCTCATCTGCCGGAACGTGCCCATCGCCCGGACGGGGACCATGGAGTATCTCGCCGGGGAGCTGGGGCTCCGGGAGGGCGCTGAGCGCCTGGTCCCAGTGTCCCGGTCCGAGGAGGAGGTATTCGACACCGCCGCCATGGCCTCCTTCGAGGGCAAGCCGGTGACGGACGGCCACCCGCCGGAGAGCGTGGTGCCGGAGAACTTCTCCGCCTACGCCCGGGGCCACGTCCAGAACGTCCGGCGGGAGGGGGCGTACCTGGTGGCGGACCTCTACATCAACGACGCCCTCCTGGCCAGCGACATCCGAAACGGCGTGAAGCGGGAGGTCTCCTGCGGCTACCTCTGCCGCTACGTCCCCGACGGGGCCGGGTACCGGCAGGAGCACATCCGGGGCAATCACGTGGCCGTCGTGCCCAGAGGGCGGGCGGGCCGCGAGGTGGCGATACAAGATCAGGCCGCCGGGGAGGCGGAGAAAGGAAGAAACACTATGAGCAGATTCGCAAAGGCCATCCTCACCGCCTTTGGCTTGGCGGCGAAGGAGGCCCAGGACGAGGCGGAGGTCCACTCCCTTGTGGACACCGCCCTGACCGCGCTGGACGCCGAACCCGCCGGGGATACTGCCCCTGCGCCGGAGGCGGGACCCGCAGTCGAGACCCCCGCGGCGGACGCCGCCCCCAGCGCTCTGGAGGGGAGGCTGGACAAACTCATCAGCCTCCTGGAGGCCCGGGACAGCAAGCCGGAGGAGCCCTCCGGCGTGGAGGCCCTGGACAAGCTCCTGGAGGAGGAAAAGGAGGCCGATCCGGAGGAACCGGATGAGCCGGAGGAGAAAGCGGGCACGCCCCTCACCGGCGAGGCCCGGGACGCGGCCATGGCCATCCTGAAGCACGTACGCCCGGCGGTGGCGGCCATCGCGGACAGCGCCCAGCGCACCCGGGTGGCGGACGCCCTGCTGGAGGCGGTGCAGAGCCCCGGCACCCTGGAGGCCATCGCCCGGGCGTCCCGGGAGAGCGCCCGGCAGGCCGCTGACGCCGCCGGACAGACCGGCTTCGACCAGCTCTGCGCAAAGCAGAAGGCGGCATATGACGCCCGCAACCCCCACAAAAAGAAGGAGGACAACTGATATGGGACTGCATCCTCAGACCATCGGCGGGGCCATGCCCCACGGCTACGCCGGGAGCTACGCCCGCCAGCCGGATATGATCGTCACCACCCGCCCCGCAGGCGCGGAGATCGTCTTCGGCGCGGCGGTGAAGTACGACGCCGCGGGGGCCGTGGTGCCCCTGGGCGCAGGCGGCACGGCGGATGCCTTCGCGGGCGTCGCCGCCCGGGAGGTGAAGAGCGCCCTCGATTACCTGGACCAGAACACGGGCCGGTACGCTGCCAAGGAGGCGGTGCCCGTCTTCCAGCGGGGGGCGGTCAACGTCATCTGCCAGAAGGGCACCCCGCGGCTGGGCGGCGCGGTGTATGTCCGCACCGCGGCCAACGAGAGCTTCCCCACCGCCGCTGTGGGCGGCTTCGAGGCGGAGGCGGACGGGGCCAACACCGTCCAGCTCACCAACTGCCAGTGGGCGGGCCCGGCGGACGCCGGGAAGGTGGCGGAACTCCGCATCCTGACCATGCAGAACGCGTAAGGAGGAAGAGACGATGAACTATCAGAACATGGGCACCTTTGACGGCGGCGTCGTGGGCGGTGTGCGCACCGGCGGCGCGGCACGGGGCGGGGTGCTGACCCTGGACGAGGCCGCCATCGCCAGCGGCGGGGCGTTCCTCCGCTCGGAGCTGGAGAAGCGGGACCCTCTCATCCGCACCCCCCTCACCAGCTTTACCTATCCCCGGGACATCAATGTCAGCGTGGGCGGCGGCTGGGTGGATGCCATCTCCGCTCAGGCCGTAGGCTACGGCGTCACCGGCGGGAGCGGGGATTCCCCGGTGGGCTCCGGCGGGGCCAACGGCATCCCCGTGGTCAACGCCAACGTGACCACCGGCCTCTACAAGGCCCACGTCTTCCAGCTGGCCCTGAAGGTGATGTTCGTGGATATGCAGAAGGCCAACTACACCGGCCGCTCCCTGGACAGCCTTCTCACCGACGGCGTGCGCATGACCTACGACAAACACATGGACCAGAACGTTTATCTTGGCCTGCCCGCCTACGGCACCACGGGCCTCCTCAACTGTCCCGACGCCCTGGAGACCACCGTTGCCGGAAACGGCGCGGCCACGCCCTCCACCAGGTGGAAGGACAAGACGCCGGACCAGATCCTCGCGGACGTGAACGCGGCCCTCGTCGCCAACTGGGCGGCGGCGGAGTACGATGAGAGCGCCCTGCCGAACCACATCCTCCTGCCCTACGAGCAATACACGGACATCCTCACCCGGAAGGTGACGGACCTGGCCTCGGAGACGATCCTGGACTTCCTCCTGCGCAACAACGCGGCAGTGAAGAACGGCGGCTCCCTCTACATCGGCGCCACCCGCTGGTGCAAGGGCGCGGGCACCGGCGGTACGGACCGCATGGCGGTCTACTGCAACCGGGAGCGCTTCGTCAGCGTGGAGGAGCTGGTGCCCCTCAGCCGGGTGATGAGCACCCCCAACGCGGCGGAGACCTGCTACGACACCGCCTACATGGCGAACCTCTCGGAGGTGGAGGTCTTCTATCCCCAGACCATCGCCTACTACGACGGCATTTAAGGAGGGACCGGACATGATCGTGGTATCCAAGAGAAACATTCTTCTCCCCGGCCCCAACGGGGAGAAATTCCAGATGCCCCGGGACTACATGGGGCCCGTCCCGGACTGGGCGGAGAAGTCCGCCTACTTCCAGGCCCTTGTGTCGGACGGCAAAGTCATCGTCTCTGCCGGGAAGCCCTCCGCCGGGAAGGGCAGGGGACCCAAAAAGCCCGCCGCGCCTCCGGAGGACCCGCCCCAGGAGGACGCCTCCGGGGACCCCGGCGAGGCGGAATGAAGCCCCAGTTTCAGGGCATCCGGGCCGCGGCGGCGAACATCAGTGAGGGCCGGGGGAGCTATACGGCAGAGATGTTCCGGGAGGATTTTCCACAATTTTTCGAGCCGCCTGTGGAAACTGAGCCCCCCATCTGCCACGTCCCCCCGGTGATGCTGGAGGAGTTCCTCCGGCAGGCCAGCGCCGCCGTGACCCCGGACCGCTTCCTGGACGGTTGGCGGTACTGCTGTGGGCTGTATGTGGCCCACCAGGCGGCGCTGTACCTGCGGACCTATGAGGAGAGCTCCGCCACTCCTGCCCAGGCCGCCGCCACCGGCTCCCTGGTGGGGGTGGTGAAGTCGGCCACCTTGGGCGACAGCTCCGTCAGCTACGACACCGGCGCACTCACCCGGGCCACGGCGGACTGGGGGGACCTCAACGCCACCCAGTACGGACAGCTCCTTGCGAGCCGGGCCCGCTTAGCGGGCATGGGAGGGAGTTATGTAATATGAATTTCCAGGACTGGTACACCGACCGCATGGAGGTCCGGCGGGTCCGCTCCCGGCAGGAGGGCGCACTGACGGTCCAGCTGCGGGAGACGGTGGCGGAGGACATCCCCTGCCGCATCTACCGCCCCGGGGCCCACGGACCCCGGATGCAGTCCACAGCCGCCTACAGCGAGGGGGAGGACAAGGTCTCCTGCGCCAACGAGGCGGACGTAAGGGCCGGAGACGAGCTCCTGATCCGCCGCGGGGCGGCGCTGGGGCAGTCCCGGCAGACCGTCCGGGCCTTTGCCGGGGAGCCGGTATACTACTACGAGCCCTTCGGGGCGGTCATCCCGGGCTTGGCCCACCAGGAGATCGCCCTGCTGGAGAAGGAATACCTGGACGCAGAGAAGGAGGCGGAGGAAGATGGCAATGGGGGATGCCCTCCAGAAGCGGATGGAGGAGCTGACCAGGCGTCAGGCGGCGCTTAGCGCCCGGTTTTCCGCCATTGCGGAGGGCGCGGCCCTCCGCGCGGTGGAGGAAGCACAGAATCACACCCCGCCCAACACTTTTGAAGAAGGAGAGCTCCGGGGCGTCCATATGATCACCGGCGCGATGGCCCAGCACTGGGAGACGGACAGTCAGACGGTTCCCGTCCGTGCCGGGAGCAGTTACATGACCGCTCTTGCCAACAACCAGGAGTATGCGAGCTACGTCAACGACGGCCACCGGCTGGATAAGCATTTCGTTCCCGGACTGTACGTGGACGGGGACGGCCTCCTCTCCCGGGACCCGGGCCGTCCCGGCGGCATGATGGTGGGCACAAAGACCAGCTACGTCCCTGGCCTGTACATGAAGGAGAAGGCGGTGGAGAAGTTCCGGGAGGTAGCCGAAGCGGAGCTGAGGAAGCTCCCGGGGGAGGTGTTCCGGTGAACTTCACCTTCCCCGCCCTCTCCCGGTCCCTGGCGGACTGCCTCGCGCCGGACCTGCCCGGGGTGCGGTTCTTCGCCGACCCCGCCCAGCAGGGGGCAAAACCGCCCATGCTCTTCCTCCGGCAGACCCACGCCTCCATCTCCCCGCAGACCGGGGGCCGCCTCCTGCGGAAGCTGGGCCTGGACCTGGTGTACCTGGAGCAGTTCAACCGCCTGGGCGCGGACAGCCGCCTGCAAGAGGCGGCGGACGTGCTGGACCTGCGCCTGGAGGTGTTCCCCTACCGGAGCGCCACCGGGGAGGAGCCGGTCCTTCTGCGGACCTATGACCGGAGCTGGGAGATCACGGACAGTGCGCTCCACTATAAATTCCAGCTGCGCCTGCGCCTGACGGCGGCGGAGGACGCGGCGCTCATGCGCTCCATCCAGGAGCTGAACATGGAGGTTGACCCATGAAAGAGACGGAAAAAACCTACCCCACCGAGGCCCTGCTGAGGAGCAAGGCCTTTGCGGGCTATCAGAGAGACTTCGCCCGGGCGCTCCTGCCCAAGAGCGCCTACTCCATCCGGGAGGCGAAGCAGATTCTCGACAAATTCTTCCACAAGCGAGGTGACGCGTAATGGCGGGCGGCAACTGGACGGCCCAGAACAAGGTCCGTCCCGGCATCTACATCAACTTCACCAGCCGCGGCAGCGCCGGCCTCACGCCCGGTTCCCGCGGGACCTTGGCGGCGTGTAAGGCCCTCTCCTGGGGGCCGGTGGGGAAGCTCATGACCATCTCCGCCGGAGAAAAGCTGACGCCCTACACCGGCTACGAAATCACCGCGCCTCAGTCCCGCTTCCTCCGGGAGGCGTTCAAGGGCACGGACGTCACCGGAGGCCCGACGAAAATCCTGCTCTACCGCCCGGAGGCGGCTGGAGCGGCAGCGGCTTCGGCGACCCTGGGGGAGGGCAGCGTCACCGTGACGGCCCTGTACCCCGGCGTGCGGGGCAACGACATCTCCCTGACCGTGGCGGAGAGCGTAGACGAGGCGGGTACCTTCACTGTCGCCACCTACGTGGACGGCGTCCAGGTGGACGGTCAGACAGTCAAAACGGCGGTGGAGCTGGTTCCCAACGCCTGGGTGGCGTTCTCCGGCACCGGGACCCTCGCCGCCATGGCGGGCATCACCCTCACCGGCGGAACGGACGGCACAGTCAGCGACAGCGCCTACGCCGCCTTCCTGGAGGCCCTGGAGCCCTACAGTTTCGACGTCGTGGTCTACGACGGCACAACCACCGCTGTCCGGGATGCGCTCATCGCCTTCGTCAAGCGCATCTCCTCCCAGGACGGGCGCTATGCACAGCTGGCCGTCACCGGGGCGAAGAACGCGGACAGCCGCTTTGTCATCAACTGCGTCAGCGGTGCGGTTCTGGACGACGGCACAGTCCTCACGCCCCAGGAGGCGGTCTGGTGGGTGGCCGGAGCCGAGGCCGGGGCCCAGTACCATGAGGCGCTCTCCTACGCCCGCTACCCCGGCGCGGTGGACGTGTCCCCCAGGCTCACTGGGAGTCAGATTGAGGAGGCCATCCTCTCCGGCGACCTGGTGCTGGCGGAGGAGTTTGGGCGGGTGCGCATTGAGACGGACATCAACACCCTGACCTCCTTCACGCCGGATATCGGCGAGGCGTTCCGCAAGAACCGCACCATGCGGGTCTGCAACACCCTCGCCAACGATATTTACCGGGAGTTCTCCCTGAACTTCCTGGGCAAGGTGAACAACGACGAAACCGGCCGGGGGCTGCTCCAGGCGGCGATCCTGCGGTATCTGCTGGAGATGTATGCCCACGGCGCACTCCGCCAGCGGCCCGTGGGGGAGGACGTGGAGGTCCTTATGGGCAACGCCAGTGACAGCGTGGTCATTAACTTGGCCCTCTGGCTGGCGGATTCCGTCGAGAAAATCTATATGACCATCACGGTGATGTAAAGGAGGAGAGACGACATGAGTTTTCTTCTGGAAAGAGACACCCTCCACGGCGCGGCGGGGAAAGCGTTTCTCACCATCAACGGGCAGGTGAAGGAGCTCTTCGGCGCGAAGAAGGTCCAGACCCAGGCGGAGATCCAGGGCACGGATATGAAGGTCATCGGCACCAAGCGCATCCAGAACAAGCCCGGCGGCGTCAAGCAGACCGGCACCGGGACCGTGTACTACGGCACGCCTGTTTTCGCGGATATCCTGGCCCAGTACGTCCGGGACGGCGTGATGCCCTATTTCACACTCCAGACCACCAACGACGACAAGGCGACCAGCGTGGGCGTGCAGACCATCGCCTACTACAACTGCAAGCTCAGCGGCACGGTACCCCTCTCCGTCCTGGACGCGGATTCGGATATGCTGACCTTCGACTTTTCCTTCACCTACGAGGACTTCGAGATCCTCAGCCGCTTCAACGACCAGCCCGCACAGTTGGGCACCTGACAGGAGGAACCTATGAACAATCTGAGCGCATTCTTGAACCCCGTACAGAGCACAGAGCCTGTGGAGGTGGTGATCTCCAGGCGCTTTCCCGGCGAGGACGGAAGGCCCGTCCCCTTCAAGATCAGGCCCCTGACCCAGGAGGAAAACGACAGCCTCACCAGGCGCTCCATGCGCCGGGTCAAGGTGGACGGGCAGTCCGTGGAGAAGCTGGACGCCACTGTCTATGGCCGCCGCCTGGTGGTGGCCGCCACGGTGGAGCCGGACTTCACCAGCGAGGCCCTCTGCAAGGCCTACGGCACCATGGACCCCCTGGAGGTGCCGGGGAAGATGCTCCTTGCGGGGGAGTTCGCGCGCCTGCAAAAGGAGATCGCGGCCCTCTCCGGCTTCGGCGCCGGGGACATGGAGGACGACGCAAAAAACTGATCGACGGGGGCGACCCGGACACCCTTTTGGCCTACTACATGTTCGCCAACCACGGGTGGCGCCCCCGGCAGGTGGCGGACCTGCCCTGCCGGGAACGGGTCCTCCTGACCCAGTTCGCGCTGAGGGAAATCCGCGCCCGCGAGGCGGAAAAGGGGAGGTGAGCGTCTATGGCAGTCATTCGTGAGACCTTCGTGCTGGAGGACCGGTTCTCCGCCGTGTTCGCCTCCTACCTGGACCTGGGGCGGCAGATCGCCGCTAACATGCGGGCGGCATCCGATACCCAGGACAGCTTCACCGCCGCCGTGGCGGAGAGCGGCGCGGCTCTAGAGGAGCTCTCCGGGGCGGGGAGCCGCACCGCCCAGGCCATGGAGCGCAGCAACGCCGCTGCGGAGAAAATGGCCGGTTCCTCCGGCAGCGCGGCGTCGAAGCAGGAGCGGCTCAACCGGGCTATGCGCTCCGGCTCCAGCGCGGCGGACGGCCTGACAAGAAAGCTCATGGGGCTTGCGGCGGCGTACGTGGGCGTCCAGAGCGCCCAGAAGCTCCTCAGCCTCACCGACACCTGGACCCAGACCACCGCCCGGCTGGACCGGATGAACGACGGTGCGCAGGCCACGCCGGAGGTCCAGGACATGATCTTCCACGCCGCCCAGCGCTCCCGGGGGGACTACCAGGACACCGCCGATATGGCGGCGAAGCTGGGCACCCTCGCCCCGGAGGCCTTCGGCTCCACGGCAGAGGTGGTGGCCTTCACCGAGCAGATCAACAAGCAGTTCGCCCTTGCGGGCACCAGCGCCCAGGGGGCTCAGGCCGCCATGCTCCAGCTGACGCAGGCCATGGCCTCCGGCGTCCTGCGGGGGGAGGAGCTCAACTCCGTCCTGGAGCAGGCCCCTACCATCACCCAGGCTATCGCCAAATATATGGGCGTGACCATCGGGGAGCTCCG
>CAJUQQ010000058.1 GCA_910588175.1 uncultured Oscillibacter sp. | reverse complement strand
TCTTGCCTGGTTTCGCCACGCTGGTTATTGTTTATTTTGAGAGTTGCTCTAGGTAAAAAATAAACAGACATACGTTCCAAAAAGGAAAATGCCTGTCTATTCTTTGCACACTGTTTGCCGGCGTTAATGATAAGTTGTTGTGAATACTTCCTTATCACCGTAAAATCAATGGTTTCGAGGCTTTTCTTTTTTGCAAATCATGGAGGAAAGTTGCTTTAGGTGCTTTGACTTAGTCCAAAAGTGCAGTGAACCAGTAGACGGCAGCGCTGTCTGAATGGACTAAAGCGACTTCTTTTGCTGACCAGATGTTTATAACGCTGGAAGCGGCAGAAGCGTACGTATTTGCAGGGAGATTATCTTCTATTTTAGTGTGATAGAACCCACAAAATCGACGGTATATTTTGGGGTAATATGATAAAGTTCTCCAAGGGCGAACTTTTGTCCATCAATCAATATTGACAAATTTCGACTCCTGTTGTTAAATGGAGGTGAAACAAGTGGTTGCAGCCTGCGCCATAACAGAAAGAAGATGTATCATTATGGGAAATGACTTGCCTGCCTCCAGTGCTGACGATCACTCCAAGGGGGACTCCACCCCTCGAAAGCGGTGGGGTATAGAGGGGCAGAAGCTATTGAACCTTTTGAGCCTTGTTCTCGCTGTGTTGGTGCCTTTGGCTTCTGCATTCATCATATTTGGCAGGATGGAGGCCAATATTGAAAATTTGCAGCAGAATATTACGGAAATTAAGGAAAATGTTGAGTCCGTCAGGGAAGAAGTTATCTCCGCTAAGGAGGATGTCAACCTTGTCCGGGCAGAGTTGGAAGACGATACAAAAGATTTGTGGATACATGTCAGTGAGTTAGAAGGAAAAAATTCGATCCCTGTTGAATTGCTGGCGATGATGAGCAGTTTTCAGCAGAGGGTGATGCAGGACTACGGCGTCCTGGACCAGTACTCCACCAGTGGTATAGCGGTGGATACGGCCAGCTACATTCTGTACAGTCCAAAGGACAGCGAGGTCAAGTATACTGCGGAAGATGTGGCGCAGAAGAAACTTTTGCTTCCCTATAAGGATAATGGCCGGGAGTGCTTCTTTTATGGACAGCTGGATGAGAAAGGTAATTGGGACGGCGACTGCATCATCAATATCTACAGGGACAAAAAACTGGAGCTCGTTACGGAAGCAAATTACGATGGAGGCGTTTTGAAAACATTCCGGCAGGCGTTTCCCGGCAGGCTGAACGGAGGGCGGGATATATGGTATTTCTCCAGCCGCACGATGGAGCGGGGATATACTTGCGGCGAGACCTGGGACTATTTCAGCGCTGGAGATTATCCGCAGAGATTCGCGTATGAGGATGTCACAGCAGGAAACATTATGGATATCGGCCGTCTTGAGCTGGAGGTTTGCGGACTTCTGGAGGGTTATTATAACGGCAATACGTCAGGCGGACGGTTCAATGACGGCTCCGGCGAAGCGTATATGGTCAAATACTTTGAGGACGGGACTGTGAGGACCTTGTACGTGGGGATGTTTGAAAACGGATTCCCGGAGGACTCCACAGATCACAGCTGGCTGATTGGACGCTCGGACAGGGACGGCGTTTATTCCTATTACAAAGGTCCCTTTAAGGGCGGTCATCCTTCCATCAGGCCGGACGTGCCTAACGCTGGACACTATTGGGATATCGGGGTGTCGCAGGAGAAAATTAACCAATTTTTAGAAGGCAGGACATTTGACTGCGATCTGGCATGGTAGCTTCCTACTGTTTGAGAAAATCGAGGGAACGCAAAAAGCAAGGACAGAGAGGACGCCGTTCAAGCGTCCTCTTCTTATATATGCTTGATGGGAGGCGGCGTAGGGATGTTCCTTCCGGCTCATACAGTCACGACAGCCCTAAAGACGCGCCGTGACTGGGCTTCCCGCGGTTATTTGACGGTATAGGGCCCGGGCACGTGGCTTGAGACCGCAAGGAGTCACGAAAGGCCGGGAGGTACGGCGGCCTCGGTCCAGAGTGAAAACGGAGGCCCCCCGGGATGGGAGGGCAGATTATTACGCGAGGCCCCCGAAAAGGGTTCCTTTCGCCCGCTTGTCAAAAAAGGATTGTCCGAAAGCAGGCGGAAAGGAAGAGAACCGCGAGAGAAACCTATCCGGGGGTTCTCTCGTTTTTAATCAGAAGCGTTCAGGCCTTTTGAAGGTCTGAAAAACTCGCGCAGGCTGGTAAAAACAATTTTTCGACAGCCTGAAACGAGGCCGCTGTTCCAAAGGAACAGCGGCCTCGCTCACTTCCGCCCGTTCAAGGCGGAGAATGCAGATTACAGGAAGGGGACGAAGCTCTGGAACAGGTCCCGCTGCTCCTTCAGGTTAGTGGTGCTGTCCGCGACGTTCAGCACGAAGGGATCCTGATAGCAGTACTCGTTGACCATGGTCTTCCACTCGTCGGTACCGGTGACTTTCAGAATGGCGGCGTTCATCGCCTCCACCAGCTCGGCGGGAGTGCCCTTGGGGGCCAACAGCACGTACTCGGTATCCACAATCAGCTCGGGGATGGTCTCGCTGGCGGATTTCTGGTCGGGCATCATGGCGGGAGCCTTGGACAGGCAGGTGCACAGGCTCTTCAGCTGGCCGTTCTCAATGTAGTCCGCAGCGGTGGAGTAGGGCAGGGAGGTGCCGTCCACCTCGCCGCCCAGCAGGGCGGTCAGACGGTTGGCCGCGTCGCCGGCGTCGATGATGTTGAACTGCGCGCCGCCCAGGTTGGTCAGGACGCAGGTCTGGATGTACACGCCGCCGCCGGTGGAAGTGCCGTACTTGATCTGGCCGGGGTTGGCCTTGGAGGCCTCAATGAAGCCCTCCAGGTCGTCGTAGGGCGCGTCGGCGGGGACGACGATGTTCTCGCCGGACTGGATGCCGTAGATGGCCACGGGCTCGAAGGCGTCATAGCCGAAGTCCACCATGCTGGTGGCCTCGTTTCCGTTCAGGGCGGCGGTGTTGGAGGCAATGAAGGTATAGCCGTCCGTGTCTCCGTCCTTGTACTGCTGCATGCAGGTGGCGCCGTTGGAGCCGGTGACATTGGTGCAGACCACGGACTGGCCCAGCTCCTTCTGGAGGGCCTCGCCCAGCTGGCGGGCCATGTAGTCGGTGTCGCCGCCGGCGGCGTGGGTCACGTAGATATTGATGGTTTTCTCGGGCCAGCCGGAAGCGCCGCCGCCGGAGGAGGACCCGCCGCCGTTGGAGCTGTCGCCGGAGTTGCCGCCGCAGGCCGCCAGGGCCAGGGCCATCGCCAGAGCGGTGAGCAGAGAGAGCATTCTTTTCATAGTTGTGTTTCCTTTCTTCACAGACAGAGTGTTTTATTCATCAGCGCCGCCGGCCTTTAGGGCCTGCCGCTCGGCCTCCTGGGCGCGCTGGGCGTCCTTCAGGTTGGCCCGGACGGAGAAGACGACCACAAAAGCGGTGGCGATGATCAATACGCAGAAAATGGGGTGGTTCCAGAAGGGATCGCTGGAGGTCAGCTGGGACACCCGGCGCAGGTTTTGCTCGAAGGTGGGACCCAGGATGAAACCCAGAATCATGGGCACCGTGGGGACCTTGGACTTGATGAGGAGATAGCTCATCAGGCCGAAGCCCACCATGCAGTAGGTGTCGAAGATCATGTTGGCGTTTCCGATGGCGCCGATGGCGCAGAGCACCACCACCACGGGCAGGAGGTAGTTCTTCGGGACCTTCAGTACCGTGACGAAAAAGCGCATACCCAGCAGCATGAACAGCATCATGAAAATAGCGGACAGCACCATGGCAAAGAAGATGGCGTAAACCACCACGCCGTTTTTCTCATAGATCAGGGGACCGGGGGCCACGTTGTGAATCTGGAGGCCGCCCAGCAGCATGGCGGTGGCCGCGTCGCCCGGGATGCCCAGGCTCAGCAGGGGGATCATGGCGCCGCCAATGGTGCCGTTGTTGGCCGTTTCCGAGGCCACCACGCCGTCCATAATGCCGGTGCCGTAGAGCTCCCGGCGCTTGGAGGTGTTCTTGGACACGGTGTAGGAGATCATGCAGCTGACACCGCCGCCGATGCCCGGCAGGATGCCGATGCCGACGCCGATGAGGGCGGAGACCACGGCGTTGCGGAGCTGGCCCACGAACTCCTTGAAGGTGAAGCCGACGCCCTTGATTTTCACGTTGCTGCGGATGGTAAAGTCCTGCTTCTGGCGGACGGTCTCGGCATAGGCCATGACCTCCGCGATGGCGAAGAGGCCGATCAGCAGCACCACCAGGGCAAAGCCGTTGTTCAGCTGATAGAGGCCGAAGGTGAAGCGGGGCTTGGAGTCGATGGGGGCCAGGCCCACGGTGGCCAGCAGCGCGCCCAGCACGGCGCTGATGAGGCCCTTGGGCATGTCGTGGCCCGTCAGGGCGATGACCATGGACAGGGAGAAGACCGCCAGGGCGCAGTATTCATAGGCCTGGAATTTCAGGGCGAAATCGCACAGCACCGGCGCCAGGATCATCAGAAGGCCGATGCCGATGATGGTGCCCACAAAGGAGAACACCACGCCGGTGCCCAGGGCCTTGCCCGCCTCGCCCTTGTCCGCCAGGGGCTTTCCGTCAAAGCAGGTGGCCACGGAGGAGGGCGTGCCGGGAATGTTCAGCAGAATCGCGGAGATCAGGCCGCCGGAGATGCCGCCGATGTACAGCGCCATCAGCATGGAGATGCCCTCCGAGGCGGTCATGGAGTAGGTCACGGGGAGGAACATGACGATGGCCATGGTTGCCGTCAGGCCGGGGATGGAGCCGAAGATGATGCCCACCGCCGTGCCGATGGCCACCAGGACGATGGTCATGGGCTGGAGAACTTCCAGTAAGCCTTGTAAAATCATCTCTCGTCCTCCTTACAGTCCGAACAGCTTCAGGATGCCCACCGGCAGCAGCACGTTCAGCAGATACCGGAAGACATAGAACAGCAGCCCGCCGGAGACCGCCGCGGTAATGGCGGCAGGAACATAGGTCTTTCCCCAGTTCTCCCGGGGAGTGAGAATTAAAATCTGGGCGAAGACGTACAGAACCGTCATGATGACAAAGCCCACCAGATCCATCAGCCCTACGTACAGGGTCAGGGCCGCGAAGCTGGCCACGACCTCCCGCCGCTCCAGCAGCGCGTCCTTCAGGGAGGTCTTTTTGATGGAGCCGCCCTCCGCCAGATACTTTTTGCGTCTCCGGAAGCCCCGGGCGATGATCCACAGGCTCAGCACCAGCAGAGAGCCGCCCCAGAGATAGGGGACGAAATGGTTGGTCAGCGGCGTGGAGCCCAGGCCGGTGAAGGTCTGGATACTGGGAATCAGCGCCAGGTAGCCGATGGAGAACAGGGCGATGACGATGCCGGGGATAATGTCCATCTTATAGTGTTTGTTTTGCAATGCCTTTCCGCTCCTTTCTGTGATAGGGGTTACGCGAAGTCCAGCAGCGCCCCCGCGCTGTCGAACCGCAGCGGCCGGGGACCCTCCAGAAGCTCCAGGTCCTCCCGGGCCCGGACCTCCTCCAGCAGCGCCTCGGAGACCAGAATACGCTCCAGAGAGAGGGTGTTTTTGATGTAAACCAGCCGGACGCGTTCATGGTCCACGCCGGTCAGCGTTTTGACGGCGGTCTGGAGGGCCAGCTTGTCGTCCTCCAGCACCATGGGAATCCTGCCCACCTTCAGCACGGTAGAGGTGATCATGTTGAAATAGGTGGCGTTGGTCCGCAGCTTTTCAAAGGCCCGCTTGGTGGTCACGTCCGCCATGCCCAGGCCCACGAAGCTGCCGTGGCTCTCCGGGGAGATGTCCAGCACCGCCACCCGCTGCTTCCGGATGCCGCCGCTGGCGAAGGGAGTGCCGAAGGTGCCGGTGACGTTGGGGTCCATGCCGCTGCCGGAGAAATTCTTCCCCAGCTCCCGGACCACCAGCACGTCCGTCTCCGGAAGGATGATCCGGGGCAGGCGGGTCCTGGCGTAGCGCAGCAGCTCCGGCTCCCGGGTGAAAATTTCCTCCGCCGGGATTACCTCAATCCGGCAGGTCTCGTCCACCTCGTTCTCAATGGCCGCCACGCCGAAGGCCACATGGCAGTGGTCGAAGACGGCCTGGGCGAACACGGGGAGGCGCTCGCCCATTTTGCCGAAGCCCTCCTTGTGGAGGGAGTCCGCTCCCTCCCGCTTGCCAAGGCCGATGGCCAGCATTTTGATCAGGCCGGACTCATAGGTCCCCCGGAAGGCGGTGTGGGGCTTAATCCGCCCGAAGACGATGACGGCGTCCGCGCCGTGGGCGGCTTTGTCCATCCGGACCTCGTCCCCGTTGGGAAGCACCGCCACCCGCACGGTCTCCATGCTGGAGACGATGGGACAGCCGCAGAAATCCTCCGTGACGCCGAAACTCTCCAGAATGGCCCGCTGGCCCTCCGCGGTGGCTCCGCCGTGGCTGCCCATGGCGGGAACGATGAAGGGTTCGCCCCCCTGGGCCTTGACGAAGGAGGCCAGCTCCCGTAGAAACACGGCCATGTTGGCGATCTGCCGGCTGCTGCCGGTGAGGGCCACCCGGTCGCCGGGGTGAATCCGGCCGGCCATGGCGGGCAGCTTTTCCCCCAGGGCGGCGGCGGGGTCCCGGAGACCGTCCCGGGGAAAGTTCTGCCGGACCAGGCAGACCTTGGGCAGAGGGGTGCCGGACAGCACCGCCCGCAGGCCCGACTGTTCCTGTATGTCCATACGTGTGTTCTCCTCTCAGCGGCCAAGCCGCATCGCGCGGGCAAAGGCCAGGGTTTTCTCCAGCTCCGGAAAGGGATTGACCGCCAGGGTCTTTTCCGTCAGGGGCATCAGCGGGTTCAGGGGGAAGCCCAGGAACCGCCCCCGCAGGAGGACGGTCAGCGTGTCCCCCGCCGCTTGCAGATACAGGCTGCCGGGAATCAGGGCACCCAGCTCCTCCAGGGGCTCCCGCTGGGATGGGGGGAGCCCCTCCAGCTCCCCCTGGCGCACGGTGACGGCGGGGAAGGCCGCCCCCGGCCAGCGGAGGTGGATGCAGGCGCCGTTGAACATGCTGTTTAGGCCTTGCTCCACAATGGGGAATGTCACGTCGGCCAGCTCCAGCTCCATGCCTCCGGCGCGGCCGGTGGTGTGTTCCCGGCTGACGAAGGCGCGGCCGCTGTTGTCGGCCAGAAGGCCGGAGTCCCGGATCACCTGGGCGGAGATGCCCTCCCGGCGGCTGTGGCGGAAGTCCTCCACCCCCCGGCAGACGGTGTGCTCCAGAATGGCCTCCCGCAGGGCGGCGGTGTAGCGCCGGGTGACCGGGCGCACCGCCAGCAGATAGGCCGCCACGCAGAAGGCGATCAGCAGGTAGGCGGCGGCGGGGCCGGAGCCCGCCAGAAAGACCAGTGTGCCCACGGCCAGCAGGCCCAGAAAATACCCCAGGTTCAGCAGAAGAATTCCCGTCCGCCTCCGCCGCAGCGGTCCCATGACATTCCCCATGGCTCAGACCTCAGCCCATTCCGCGCCGGCCCACTTGGGATGGTCGTAGACGGCCTTGTCGGCCACGTAGGGCCACTTTTTCCCGTCTGCCACCGCCAGACAGCCCCGCACGCACATGGAGGCCATTTTGATCACGGCCTCCCGGGTCTGGGCGGCGCTGTGGGGGCTGACAATGACGTTGGGGCAGTGGAGGATCTCGTCGTCCACAAGGGTGGGCTCGTTCCAGAACACGTCCAGGCCCGCCCCGGCGATGCCGCCGCTTTTCAGCGCGGCGCAGAGATCCGGCTCGTTGACAAGCTCTCCCCGGCTGCAGTTGATGAGGATGGCGGTGGGCTTCATGGCCTCCAGTTCCGCCTTGGCGATGGTGTTGTTGGTGACGCCCTCGATGAGGGGCATCTGGACGATGACCACGTCGGCGGCCCGCAGGGCCTCGAACTTATCGTCCACCTTCTCCACGCCCAGCTCCGCCATCTGCTCTTTGGTGAGGAAGGCGTCGTAGCCGGTCACCTTCATGTCCAGCCCCAGGCAGAGGTGGGCGATGATCTTGCCGATGGTGCCCAGGCCGATGATGAGGCAGGTTTTTTCCTCCACCTCGAAGACCTTCTTGGCGTCCCGGATTTTCCAGTTGCCCTTCCGCTGTTCCACGTCGCTCTCCACCATGTTCTTGGAGAGGGCCAGCATCAGCGTCACGGCGTGCTCGGCCACGCTGCGGTTGTTGGCGCCCGGCGTGATGACCACCGGAATGCCCAGCCGGGTGGCGGCCTCCACGTCCACGCTGTCATAGCCGATGCCGGTGCGGCCGATGACCTTCAGCGCCGGACTGCTCTCCATGGACGCCTGGTCGATGGCTCCCTTGTCGGCCACCCGGACGATGAAGGCGTCGGTGTCCTTCAGCTGGTCCAGGTAGTTGTGGGGATGGGCGTCGTGGGCCACGAAAATGTCGGCCTTCCCCTCCAGCAGGGCCATGCCCTCCTGGCAGATGGCCTCGGTCATGGTTACTTTCATAGTTCCCCCTTTTCCGTCCGCCTCAGTTCACGGCTTTGGCGTTGGCCATGCGGATGCCGTAGTCCATGGCGTTGACCAGGCTCAGCTCGTTGGCGTGTCCGTCTCCCGCGTGGCCGAAGCCCGTGCCGTGGTCCACGCTGGCCCGGATGATGGGCAGGCCCAGGGTGACGTTTACCCCGGCCACGGCGTCCCAGTGGCCCTCGGCCTTGTTGTAGACAAAGCCCTTGACCTTCAGGGGGATGTGGCCCTGGTCGTGGTACATGACCACCACGATGTCGTACCAGCCGCCCAGCGCCTTGGAGAAGACGGTGTCCGGCGGGGTGGGCTTCTTTTCGGGGATGATGATGCCCTCGGCCATGGCGGCGTCAATGGCGGGCTGGATTTCCTCGATCTCCTCCCGGCCGAACATGCCGTTTTCGCCGCAGTGGGGGTTCAGGCCCGCCACCGCGATCTTGGGCTCCTTGATTCCGATGGCCTTGCAGCCCGCGTTGGCGATGCGGATCACATCCAGCACCCGATCCTTCTTCACCCGGTCGCAGGCCTCCCGGAGGGAGACGTGGGTGGAGACATGGACCACCCGCAGCTCCTCGTGGGCCAGCATCATGGTGTATTTGGAGGTCTTGGTATAGTCGGCGTAGATTTCCGTGTGGCCGCTGTAGTGGTGGTCCGCCATGTTGATGGCTTCCTTGCTCAGGGCGTTGGTGACCGTGGCGTCCACCTCTCCGGCCATGGCCAGCTCAATGACCTTTTTCACGTACTGGAAGGCCGCCTCGCCGCCCAGGGCCGTGGCGCCCAGGCCAAAGGGCTTGGGATTCTCGGGGTCGCCGGGGATGTCCGAGGCCTTGATCAGCCCCAGATCGTACACGTCGATGACGCCGTACTCGTAGCCGGCCTCGCTGACGGCCTGGATTTTCCGAATCTTCATGTCGATGCCGGAGACCTTTTTGGCCGCCTTGGCGGCGTACTCCATGGCGGAGACATCGCCCACCACCAGGGGGCGGCAGCGGTCATAGACCGCCTTGTCCGCCAGGGCCTTGACGGTGATCTCGGGGCCGTTGCCAAAGGGGTCGCCCATGGTGATGCCCAAAATCGGTTTGTTCATATCTGCTCCTCCTTAACGTTTTCTCAGCCAAGCTGCTTGGTCTCTTCCAAAACCTTTTTCAGTTCCTCGACGCCCTCCTCGCAGAGATAGTTGAAGGGCTTGCGGCAGTCGCCCACGGGATAGCCCATCAGGGCCACGGCCTTTTTGATGATGGTGTTGGGATTGCCGAAGGGGAACACCCGCTGGAGGGCGACGATGGCGTCCTGGGCCGCCTGGGCCTTCTCCAGATCCCCGGCCACGAAGCTGTCGTAGATGGAGGCGATGGTCCGGGGCCAGAGGTTGGCCCGTCCGGCCACGCCGCCGGCGCCGCCCGCCTTCAGGCAGGGGAGGATGTTGCCGTCGTTCCCCGCCAGAACGGCAAAGTTCTTGTCCAGATCCTGGGTGAGCTGGATGTAGGCTTTCAGATTGTCCAGGTCGCCGCTGGAGTCCTTGGCACCCAGAATCACGTCCACGTCCTTGGCAAGCTGGGCCACCGTCTCCGGCAGCAGCTTGTTTCCGGTGCGGGCGGGGATGTTGTACAGCACGATGGGGATGTTGACGTGCTTGGCCACCTCGCAGTAGTGGTCGTACAGCTCCTTCTGGCTGGCCAGGGCAAAGCTGGGGGTGATGATGGACAGGGCGTCCGCGCCCAGCTCCTCGGCCCGCTTGCTCAGGTAGACGGTGTCCCGGGTGGAGATGCAGCCGGTTCCGGCGTAGACGGGGATGCGGCCCTTGACCTGGTCCACGGCGGCCTCCAGAATCTCCTCCTTTTCCTTCAGGCTGAGGATGTACGCCTCGCCGTTGGTGCCGAAGGGGAAAATGCCGTGGACGCCGCCGGCGATCTGCCGCTCAATCTGGTTGCGGAGCTCCGGAATGTTGACGCTTTCGTCCTCGGGGTTCATGGGGGTGATGACCGGGGGAATGATGCCCTTGATTTCGAACTGCTTCATGCTCGCACACTCCTTCTATAAATTCCGTTACAGGACTTGCTGATAAATGCTCCGGGCGTCGTCGGGGGTGACGGTCCGCATGTTGTTCACCAGCAGGCGGGTCACCTCCATGCCGGAGGCCACCAGAGCCTCCAGGTCCTCCTTGGGCACGCCGAACTCCGTGAGGCTGGTGGGGATGTCCAGATGCTTCACGATGCCCTCCAAACGCTGGATGACGGCGGCGCTCTTCTCCTCCTCCCTCCGGGCGTCTCCCCGGAGGCAGCGGTCATAGGCCTTGGCCAGCAGTGAGCGGCAGGCGGGCTCGTTGAACCGCATGACGGGAGCCAGCAGGATGGCGTTGGATACGCCGTGGGCGATGTGGTACTTGCCGCCCAGGGGATAGCTCAGGGCGTGGACGG
>CAJUQQ010000057.1 GCA_910588175.1 uncultured Oscillibacter sp. | reverse complement strand
TCTGGTTGATGAGGCGGATCATCTCCTGCCGTATCTCCATGTTGTCTGTCAGGCCAGCGCTGTCCCCGCTGGCGGGGACCTCCAGTGGGGCGGAGTCAGCGGCAGCGCCGACCGTCAGTGTCACGCTCCCGCATTCTCCAGTGCTGTTGGATGCGGTGATCACTGCGGTCCCCGACCCCTTGGCGACCGCCACCCAGAAGGTCAGCACTTGTTCTACCGCCACTGTATCCGGATCGCTGGAAGTAACGGTGTAGTCTGTACTGCTGGGACCGATGATGAGTCCGCTACGCTCTCCCACCTTCAGAGTACTGCCCTTGTAGCTGCTCACTCGGACAGATTTGTCAGGCGTTTCCGCTGCCATGGCGGGGACAGTGAGGACAGTTGTGAGGATGGCTGCTGTCAGTGTGGTGGCAATGCGCTTTTTCATGTTGGTCATACATTTTCCTCCTAATTTTCAGTGTTTTGTGGGGCTTTTGCAAGCAACACAATACCGAAATAGGAGGCGAAAGTCGATAGAAAATTGCAATCTAAAACGGAGAAATACAGAGGTGAAAATCGGGCGGATTACACAGTCGACAGGGCTTTAAGAAATCTGCTTATCATTGTAGACGGAGGTGCAATTCATCGCTTGATACCTCCCCAGAGTTGACAGTCGGTTTAAGACAGCCTGATTCAAATTTGACCACTTTCTTGGCCTGGAACAATATTGCTTCAGGACTGGAAACCCAAGTGCCGCAAGGGTTTCTGACCACATAACCAGCCACAGACAGACGTGGAATATACGGAAACGCTGTTTTCAAAGAGTGTCGGAAAGCAAATGAAATGGAGCAAAAACGGCTATAAATAAGCGGAAAATATGCAAAAAATATTACCATGGCAGTTGGTAAGGATGAGGTCTCCAGTTCAAATCTGGATAGCAGCTCCAAGAAAAACCCCGTAACTGCAAGGGTCCCCCCGCACAAGGACAACAACAAAATACCGTTCAGAGCAATGCAAGAGGGCGGCAACCGATATACCTTCGGTTGCCGCCCTCTTGTACTATAAATCATGATATTTAGCCTTATATTTGCACTTTAAACTCGCTCCAGTTTTTCACCGCCTGCATCTCCACGCCGTTTTCCAGCGCCTCGAAGTGCTTTTTTCCGCAGCGGATTTTGAGCTGCTCCGGGGTGCGAAGGTCAAACAGATTGGTCGTTCCCTTGGTCTCCAAAATAAAATACAGCTTCTCCTCTCCGTTGCGAGTGAGATATACTGCCCAGTCCGGGTTATAGGTGCCGATGGGCGTCTCGATCTTGAACCGCTCCGGGATCTTGAAGAACATCTTCACATCCAGATCCCGATCCAGCGCCAGGGCGAAGGGCTTCTCTATGGTGGTACTATCGTAGACGATGTAATCATAGACGCTGTGTTCTACCTTGACGGCGTTGCGGTCCAGGTTAGCCAGCAGCTCCGCCGAGTCGAAGATCTCCTGGACATAATATTCCTCGCCATCCAGTTTGAGATAGCGGATACCGTCAATGGCCAAAGCGTGGCGGTTGTCCCGGATGATCTCCGACGCCTTTTCCAAAAACAGCTCCGGATCATTAAGAAAATCGCCGCACCGTCCGCTTTCCAACAGGATGCGGTTCACCGTGGCGGGGGTGAGCAGGGCGGCGTCGCTGAGGATGGTGATCAGGTCGGGCAACACCCGGTAGGCGTTGTCCACATCCGTGAACCGGGTCTCTCGTTCGGTGTGGGAGACACCTGCCTGCTCCAGGTGGATATCCGCTGTTTGGGAGACCAACCTCGTCTTTTGCAGCTTCGGCATCTCCCGCAGGGCTTTGACACACCGTTTCACCAGTTCCTCGGTGTCGATGCTGACCCGGTAGGTGGTCTTCTGTTTGATCTTCCCCCACAGCTCCAGAAACTCCGGTGAGAGCATCACCTGCTTGTTCAGGCGCACCGTCACATCCCGGGAAGCGTCCCGCACCGGCGGCTTCCGGTCCGCATTGGCGATGATGGCCTCAAAGCGGCCCCGGGCGGCCTCGTACTTTTTCGGTAGCTCCAGCGTCCCCGCCTTCAGGGCGTTTTTCATGGTATCCTTGATCTTCCCAGTCGGGGTGATATAGTCCTTCTTTTGGAAGTGCTCCAACAGTTCCTGGGCATCGTCGTAGGAGATCGTCTTTTCCTCCACCACCGTAGCGGTGTAGACTGTACCAACGAGGGCCTGGGCTGTAACGGGCTCTTTCTGTTCTACTGCCGCCCGGACGGTCTCCCGCACTTCCTCCAATTCCGGGGGAAGCACAATCTCCTCCACCTTGGTGGCAAGATGGACCTTGCCGCCCTCATCGATGGCCCCGGTGGTCTTGAGGGTCTCCACCACCCGCTGGGCCTGCTCCGCCGTGACCGTCCGCTCCTCCTGGCGCTTTTCCTCGTAGACCATGCCGGAAAAAAGGCTCAGGTTCAGGACCCCGAACTTTACGCCAGTTTCGTCCTCGATCTCCTGTTGCAGCGTGGCAGCAAACTCAGCAAAGCTCTCGTTGGCCATGACATGTAGGACGTTGATGTCCCGGTCCTCCACCCGTTCCCCCGCCTGGTTGACACACAGCCGCAGGCCGCGGCCCACTTTCTGGCGGCAGGTAAACGTGGATTTCTGCTCGATCAGCGTGCAGACCTGGAACACGTTGGGGTTGTCCCAGCCCTCCTTCAGCGCGGAGTGGGAGAAAATGAACCGCAGGGGGCAGTCAAAACTCAGCAGCCACTCCTTGTCCCGCATGATGGTGTTATAGGTGTCGTCGTCCGCCTGGGTGTCGCCTTTTGTGTCCTTCAGGCGGCCCTTTTTGTCCTGGGAGAAGTAGCCGTTGTGCAGTTTGGACACATCGGCGGAAAACCGCTCCCGGATGGGGGCGTACTTCTCCCTGGCAATCAGCTCCCGGTAGCAGTCCTCGAACATTTGGGCGTAGATTCCCGGCGTGCCGTCCTCATGGCGGTACTTCTCCACCTTGTCGACGAAGAACAGGGACAGCACCTTGATGCCCCGGCCCATGTAGCGCAGTTCCTTGTCCAGATGGGCCTCGATGGTGCGGCGGATCTGGGCCTTTTTCACCACATTCTCGTCGATGTCCCCGATGGCCTTGCCCAGCGCCACCTCCTGGGTGTTGCCGAATTCGATGTGCTCATAGCCGGGGGTGCAGTCGATGCCAGCCACAGTATAGCCCTCGTACAGCTCCCGCCCGCCGGACAGCAGAAACAGGTCGTCCCCCGGCTTCAGCGTCACCGTTTTCCGGGCAACAACGCCGGTTTTGCCCTTTACGTCCATCTCCACTTTGGCCCGGAACCCCTTCTCGTTGGACACCGAAAACAGACGCACATAGGGCTGATTAAAGCCCCCGGACACCTGGTTGGAGGACACGGCGATCTGCTTCACCAGCCCCATTTGATAGGCGTCCACCGGGGTCAGGCGGTAGAGCAGGTTGATCTTCTCCCGGTGCGTGGCCGAGTAGCGCAGCACACACAGAGGATTCAGCGACGTGATGGCCTCTTTGGCCTTGGGGGTGTTGTCCACGCTTTGGGGCTCATCGATGATGACAATGGGGCGGGTAGCCCGGATAAAGCCCATGGCCGTCTCGCCGTTCAGCTTGTCCTGGGCCTGGTTGATGATGTTCTCCGCCTTTTTGAAGGCGTCGATGTTGATGATCATCACCTCGATGTTGGCGCTGGCGGCAAACTGGCGCACGTCGGACAGCTTGGCGGAGTTGTAGATGAAATACCGGCAGGGCACGCTGTCGTATTGCAGGGCAAAGTGCTCCTGCGTGACCTGGAAGGACTTGTACACGCCCTCCCGGATGGCCACCGACGGCACTACCACGATGAACTTGGTGAAGCCGTACCGCCGGTTCAGCTCGAAGATGGTCTTGGTGTAGACGTAGGTTTTCCCGGTGCCCGTCTCCATCTCCACGCAGAACTGCCGGGAGGCGGCGCTGTCCGTCATGGGCAGAAGGTTCCGCTTCTGGACGGCGCGCATATTGGCGGTGAGTGCCTCGTTGGTCAGCCGCAGGACGTTGCCCACCCCCAGCTCCGCCGGGCCGAAGCTGGTCTGATCCGGGAGCTGGCCCTCATCCATGACGGAGAAGGTGGCGCGGCTGCGCTCCTGCCCGGCGAACAGGCCGGCCACGGCCTCCACGGCGGCGGTCTGGAAATCCTGATCCTTGAATTTCAGTTTCATGGCGGGCTACGCCTTTCCATACAGAATATAGATCGCCAGCAACGGCCCTTGGCAATAGCTTTCCTCCGGGTATTGTCTCTTTAACCGCTCATACTCCCGCAGCAGAAGCGGAAGTGTGTCCTCCCGCTCTTGAACGCCCAGCGCCACGCAGGCCATACTTTGGGCGTAAGGGTTCCGGATCTCCGGATACATCTCAATCAGCTGGTCAACATACTCCCGCTCCGCATGGCCAAGGATGTATACGGTGGTTTCCGTCACGCTGTCCTGAAAGCTGGTTTGGAAACGGCGCAGCAGAGGTGGCAGCACCTCCGCCTGCATGGCCAGAACTTTTTTGCAGAGAAGTTCCCGATTCACAATATCGTAGTCACTTCGTATAAATTTGACGACCGCGTCACCCGTTTCAAGCTGGGCGATCTCTGCTTTTTCCTCCTCGATCCGTACTTTGCGGTCAGGCTCGATCTCTCCCTCCAAAATATCCCACATCGCATTCTGAAGTTTTTCATCAAAGCCCGCCGTCATAGAAAAATGGGCGATGAGCGGGGCGGACATCTTGTCCAGTGGATTATCCCGGAAAAAGTTCCTAGGTAACAGTTTTTTATCCATTTCAAACACCTCACACCAATTTCAAATCCACGCCCCGGTCCCGCAGGATGTACCAGGCGTTGGCCATCGCCGTATCGTCGGCGAAGCTGTCCCGGGAGATGACCGCCTTGGCGGGGGCGTACTCCGCCATCTGCTCCACGTCCCCGGGCTGAATGTCCGGAGCCAGGCACACCAACAGCAGGCAGTCCTCCCCCACGCTGTAGGCGGTCTTGCCGTTGACGGATACCTCGGTCACGGGGAAGTCCAGGGGCACGCCCAGCTTGAGCATGACCTCAAACACCATGTCCAGGTCGGAGCGGTCCGGCTTGACCCGGTGGATCATGGCGTTCATGCGGTTGGCCAGCTCGCCGATCACGTCTCCCGCCTGGGGGTCGATGGGGGCGGCACCCCAGGTTTTCAGGTTGGAGCTGTCCAGCTTGAATACCCGGAAGCCGGTGTCCCCTGCCCCGATGCTTGCCCCGGCGCGGCGGATGCGCTCCTTGCCAATCTCGCAGATGTTGGCATAGCCCGCTTTTGCCGCCTCGCTTTTTTCATCACAGACCTCTGGAAGCTGCACCAGAATGAAGCGGCGGTTGCCGCCGTCCTCGGCGTTGAGCTGCATGACGGCGTGGGCGGTGGTGGCGGAGCCGGAGAAGAAGTCGAAAACAATATCATCCGGCTCAGTGACCTGTTCAATCAGTTGCTTGATAACTTCTACTGGCTTGGGGAAGTCAAAGTAATGGGCCTGGAATATTGAAAAAAGCTCCTTTGTAGCCGTGTTTGTGTAAATCCCATCGCCAAAAACAGAAGAATAGCCGGGAAGAACTTCTGATATTTCGTTCAAAAAAGACTTTTTGCGTGGCCTCCCTTCTGGATCATCGGGCCAAATTATTCGACCTTCATCAATGAGGCGTTTCATCGTATTTCGGTCATATCTCCATCCCTTTGGTGGGCATCCATAATTTATGCCATCTGCCGGATTAATCAAATCGTAATGTAAATTGGGGCGGGCGTCTGCCGTTGCCAAACCAACCATGTTTGCGCTGGTCCATGGTCCACGTGGGTCGTTATCAGGGTTTTGGTACTGATCTATTTTGCGCTCGGTTCCACGAAATACCCGATTCCCAAATTGCTTGCTATAGCAAATGATATACTCCTGATCAACAGATACTCCAGAAATATTCCGATTATCTTTGTTCTGACGGCACTTCCAAATAAATTGGGCAACGAAGTTTTCTTCTCCAAAAACTTCATCACATAATCTCCGAAGATTTGTTACTTCCCCGTCGTCAATGGAGATAAAAATCACCCCATCGTCCCGTAAAAGGTTCGCCGCCAGCCGCAGCCGGGGGTACATCATATTCAGCCAGTTGGTGTGGAACCGGCCCATGGTCTCCGGGTTGGACTTGGTGGTCTGGGCGGTGACCTCCCTGTACCGGGCCAGGGGGTCGGCGAAATCGTCGGCGTAGACGAAATCGTTCCCCGTGTTGTAGGGCGGGTCAATGTAGATCATCTTCACCTTGCGGTAGTAGGCGGTCTGGAGCAGTTTCAACACCTCCAGATTGTCCCCCTCTATGTAGAGGTTCCGGGTGTGCTCCCAGTCCACGCTCTCCCCGGGGCAGGGCCGCAGCGTCCCGGCGGACCGCTTCTGTGCCAGCCGCAGGCACTCCGCCTTGCCCTTCCACTCGAAGCGGTACTTTTCAAAATCGTTGTCGATGTACTCCCCGCACAGCCCCAGCAGCTTGTCAATGTCCAGCTTGCCCTCGGCAAAGCACTCCGGGAACACCCTGCGGAGCTTGTCCAGGTTGGCGCGCTCCAGGTCCATGGAAAGGCCGTCCATTGTGTCCATATCAGTTACCTCCCGTGACCGCGATCATAAATTCTCTTATAACCTTGGCCGTCAATTTTTCTTGTTCCGCGAATTTTTGAATCTGCTCCTCCAGTTCCACATCCAGCCGCATGGCGTCAAAGAACTGGCTCTCCCGGCCCTTCATCAGCTCCCGCCGCAGACGGGTGGCCTCCTTTTCCAACGACAGCCGCTTGAGCCGGTCCCCGGTGACGGACTCCCGCTCCGCCTCCAGGGCGCGGACTTGTACCTCCAAGCCGTCCAGCTTCCGGGCCAGTGCCGCCTTATGACCATTACAGCGCAGTTTCATCCGCTCCATCTCCTCCGCTTGGGCGGGGGAGAGTTTTTCCGCTTCCTGCTCCAGCAGCGCGCCCACGGGGACCAGCTTGTCCAACTCATGGGGTGCGCTGCGGCCTTTCAGCCAATGGGGAGAGCGGGAACCGTCCTCGGCGCAGTCCAGCACGGGCAGGGCCAGAACAGCCCTGCACTCGTCCTCGCTCAGCGCCCTGACGCTGTCGGTGACGCCGCGCAGCACGGGGATCTCCCGCCGGGCGCTGCCGCCGGTCAAGGTGACGGTGTACAGACCGATCCGGCAGGGCTCGATGGTCCCCTCCACCGTCAATGTCCCGGCGTTGGCGCACTCTATCTCATGGAGGACCCCCTGGCCGATGATGCTGGAAAAGGTGATCTGCCCCGCCCGGGGCTTGAAGCCGCCGCCCATGCCGTATCGTTTCTGGCTGCGGTAGGGGCGGTTTCTGCTGCCCGTCCAGTAGTAGAACAGCACCGGCAGAGTTTCATATTCCGTAGCGGTGACGGTTTTCGCTTCCTCATCGATCACGAAAACACAGTCGGTGTTTGTCTCATTGTACCGCAAAAAGAAGGTTTTTACAAGTTGCCAGAGGGCCTCATTCAGTTCTTCGGCTTTATGGCTGATATACTGCGGGGATAGATTTACCCGCTGTGCCAGTTCCCGGCTGAAGGTGGTGAACAGCACGTCCTCGGCGGCGGATACGGCGCGGCGGTTTTCCTCCTCGTTGCGGATGAGAGTCTCCTGATAGTCCGCCTCCACTTGAGCCCTAGGCCGTAGGCGGCTCTCCGCGTCCCGGAACCCCGCGTTCAGGTCGTTGGTGAACCCGCCCAGCACGCTGTCGGTGAGGCCGAACACCCCGCCGGACACCAGCGTCCGCTTGCTGGCCAGCTCCAGCTTTCGCACGTCGGAAAGGTTGTCCCGGTTGATGAAGGCCAGGGAGAGGACGTCGTTTTCCTGCCCCAGCCGGTGGCAGCGGTCGATGCGCTGTTCCAGCTTCAGGGTGTTGTAGGGCAGGTCGTAGTGGATCACAAAGGCGGCTTCCTCCAGGTTGAAACCCCGGGCGCCGTTGTCGGTGGTGAGCAGCACTTCCCCGCCCCCCTTGAAAGTCTGGATGGCGGAATAGTCCGTGCCGCCGCGGTACAGCGCGGTCCTGTACGCGCCCTCCAGCAGCGGGAGAAGCATATTCTGCGTTTCCACGCTCTCGGTGAAAATGACCGCTTTCCGCGCCTCACCCCGTTTTTTCATCGCGGCGAAGCCCAGCTTGAGGGCGTACAGCAGCTCTGTTGCCTTGGCCTCCCGTTTCACTTCCAGCGCCGCCCGTTCCATCTCCCGCCATTGGGCCACTTCCCCGGCGGCATTGGGTATTTGCTCCAGCCGCCGGATGACGCCCCGGATGGTCTGCAAAATGGCGGCGGTGGAGGAACCTTGCAGTCCCAGCAGCCGCAGGGCCAGATCATACGGATCCATCTCCGGAAACGCCAGCTTCACCGGCTGATTGACGTAGGCGTACAGCAGGTCGTAGAGCATCTGCTCCTGGGGCGAAGGGGCGTACTCATAGGTCAGCAGTACCCGCCGGGGCACCTTGGCGTAATCTGCCGCCTGGATACGGAGGGTGCGGAAACAGTAGGGCCGGACCAGCTCGCTCAACTCGGGGTAGCGCTCCGGGCGGCGGAGATACCGGGCCAGGAATTCACGGTCGTCGGGCAAAACCGTCTCGTCGATGAACCAAATCAGCCCATAGAGATCCATGATATTCTTTTCAATGGGCGTCCCGGTGAGCAGCAGCTTGAAGGCACCCCCGGCGACGCGCTTGAGGGCTTTCGCCTGTTGATTGCCCTCCTGGTAGACGGTTGAGAGGGCGTTGGCCTCCTCGAATACCGCCAGATCCCAGGGCACGGCCCCGGCTTCATTCTCATTGGCGGCAGCAAATTCATAGGTCGTGATGACAACAGCGTCCCGGAGAAACGGGTTGGGCTCGTCCTCAGTTGCCAGGGCGTCCCACTGAGTGTGGGTAGAGAGTACGATGTAGGGGGTGGAATATAATTCCTCCATCATCGCTGTCCACTGGCAGAGCAGGCCGGCGTTGGGAACGGCAAGCAGAATACGCCGCCGCCCCTCCAGCCATTTCTGGGTGATGACCAGCATTGCTTCGTGGCTCTTGCCTAACCCGGCCTCATCGCACAGCACCACGCCTTTTTGATATGGGGAGCGGAGGGCGAAGTCCGCCGCCGCAATCTGGAAGGGGTAGATTTTGTTACTGGCGGAAGCATAGACAGGGATAAAGCTGTCTTCACAGGAAAGTGCCTCCAGTGTTCTCGCCGTGTAATAATCATGAAACGGAGTCTGTCTCATTGTGCGCATTCCTTTATTTGCATATTGGAATCTATTATCGCAGATTTTTAGCGATAATTCAATCATGCTGCGTAATCTTTTGCTGCAATGATAGCGTCATACTGAAGATGGCGGGCTTGTTCGCCAAATTCCTCCTTGACAAGCCCACCTGCCAGAGTTACACTGGTAGCACAGCGGTTTAATTTGAACGATCATATACTACTTGTTTCACCATTTACAGGCTTTCCCGAAAGGGATTGGATTTCATTTACAGGCTTATCGCTGTACCCCAAGCACGTTTTTGTGTCTGGGGTAAAAGTAAATGACCGTCCAATCGGATACTTTTTCGGGGAAGCCTGTCATGATCTCAGTTTGAGGGAGCGGGCCAAGGAAAGCCATACGACACAGCGCCGAGCAGGGTTGCCTGTCAGGAACCGGATTGGGTAGAACGGCAATTTACGGCGATGGCTCTCAAAATCAAACTGAAGGAGATGTACTATGCAAAACACAAAAACTGAATACAGTAGCTCTGAGCGAACCCCTGTCGTTCTGCCGGAGATGGAACAACTGCTCCCGCCGTTAAGCGGAGAGCAGTTTTCTGCTTTGGAGAACGATATCCTGGAAAACGGCTGCTATGCCCCCATCATTGTCAACGAGGACATGGTTGTCATAGATGGACACAACCGCTTCCGTATCTGTGAAAAACACGGCCTGCCCTATCGAATGCTGGTGTTCTCGTTTGCCAACCTGCTGGAAGCCAAGCTGTGGGCGCTGGACACGCAGAAGGGGCGCCGCAATCTGGACAAGTGGGAGCTGGGCAAGATTGCGCTAAAGCTGAAACCGGAGATTGAAGCCAGGGCGAGATTCAATATGTCCGCTGGCGGTGGTGACCGCAAAAGTGATGTCGCAAAATCGGGTTTGGTGAATTCACCGAACCCGATTTCCGCTGTAGACACCAGAAAGGAAATGGCCCAAGCTGTTGGCATCGGGGAGCAAGCCATGGGCAGGATTACGAAGCTGGACGAGAACGCGCCCCAGGCGTTGAAAGATGCGCTGGACAGGAAAGAAATTTCTGTGAATCGAGCTTGGAAAATCATGAAAGCTGTTCAACAGTTTCCACCAGAGGAACAGGAGTCCGCTGCCGCCGAGATGGTGTCGGCTGTGCGGGAGATCAACCAATCGGATGCTGAAGCGGATCGCAGAGGAAAAATCGCCGGTCTGTTCTGTAAAGCCTATGAAAAAGCAGTTCTACTGACTCCCACAGAGGAAAACGTGCGAATCTGGACGGAGTGTACCCGCATGACGCGGGAAGAAATCGAGGACTCCGTGCAGGACTCCTACGAGCTGGCCCAGACGTTTCAGACCATTGGAGATCTGCTCAAGAATGCAATTTCGTGTGTGCATCAGTGACCAGACGCGCCATCTGATACGGGGCAGGGCTGAGGACAGGGGGTTATGTGTGACACCTTGCCTGTCCATATATCGGGGTATCGCTCTGGTACATTATACAGAAAAGAGTAGGAAGCAGGGTGTATGATTGACACCCTGCTTCCCTTTTTACAGAGAACGAGGTGAATCTATCACACCCAGCGGGCACAGTCTGCCGCAGGCGGGAACGGATTAGAGTTGTATCCCTTCTGATGAGAGAGCGGGCTCCTCCCGCCCATTTCAATCAATTTACCGCCGGGAGAAAGCCCCGCCAATGGCGGGGCCAACGCTCTCGCCGCCTCCGGCGGCGAGAGCGTTGCAAGCATAGCGTTTTGATGTCAAAACGCCACTTGCAGGGGAAATCCCCTGACCCCTATGCCGCCTGCGGGCGGTAACCTTTCGGCA
>CAJUQQ010000056.1 GCA_910588175.1 uncultured Oscillibacter sp. | reverse complement strand
ATATGAGCCGAGGGACTCTGGAGCGCAAAATCCAGAGTCCCTCGGTTTTTCTCTGTCTGTGGGCAGATATGTGGTCAGACCAAAAGCGGCAAATTGAAATACGCAGTAAAAGTGCTGAATATTGGAAATTTCCCGGGTGTTTGCAGAAGAATCCGCCCCATTGATGATGGTATTATTTCGGCATGGGCACGTCTCTCCGTCCTTACCAAGTGATTGAAAACCTCGGGAGTGCTGCTGTTCAGCGCTTTCGGGACATTTTTGTTGCAGAAATGCATAGTCTCTGGCACTTTCTCGTCCATTGTCCCCGTCCGCTTTTTTCCGCGTGTGGGTCACGGTGTGGGTCAAACCCAAATCACGAAGCAAAGGCGGGGCGCACCTCAGAGAGCGGAAGTCCCAACTTGATTGCCCCCTCTCGCTCATCAGTAGACCTGATAATCTCCTCCGCAAACTGCCGTTCTTCTGTTTATATCAGTTCACCATGGAGAACTATGAAATGCAAGTTCCGCTCCCATACAGAATGTGCCATTCTGTAAACAATATAGCGTCTGAAAGCGCAGTTTGCTTGATTCTCACCTCTGTATTTCTCCGTTTATTCCAATCGCGTTTCGTCTCTTATTTCGGTATGGTGTTGCTTGTAAAAACCCGCAAAATACTGAAATCAGATAGCAACAGAGATACCATCTATAGCAAGCATCAAAATTCCCGACAAACAGGTCGGTCAGGGGGCCGACTCCTACACACCTCTGTAAAGGTCGCCGCCCCCGGCGGCCCGCTGGCAGCAATTATAATGGTTGCTGTAGGTAAGCAATTACAAGGGCAGTACCCTGGAGGTAGGAGAGCGCAGCGGCCTCATCATCGGACCCAGTGGTACAGATAAATAGAGAATTCCTTCTCTGTGCCCGTTCCGGCGAAATCACAAAAAAATATTCAAAATTTTATGCGCTCTGCGAATTGAACCCCGGTTGAGGACATGTTATATTGTACCTGTCTTCAAGAATACGAATTCACACGGTAATAGCTATGATTACAATGACTGAAATTGCACGGCTGACCCACGTATCCCAGCCCACAGTATCCCGGGTGCTTAATGGCAGCCAAACAGTTGCTCCGGAGATTCGGGAGCGAGTGCTGGCCTGTGCCAAGGAACACGACTATCAGTTCAACGCCCTGGCAAAAGGGCTGCAAGGCAGCAAGACCCAGCTTCTGGGAGTGCTGGTCACCGACATCTCCAACGGCTTTTTTGCTGACCTTGCCAAACAGATTGAGACAGCGGCCCGGAAACGAGGGTACAGCATTATCCTGTTCAACAGCGACTACAACCCTCAGAATGAACAGGAGTATCTGGATGTGGTCCGCCGCTATCGGGTGGACGGTGTTCTGGCGGTTCCCATCCGGGAAACCAGCGCCGAGTGGCAGGAATATGTTAAAAAGCTGGATGTCCCCATTGTCACCGTTACCCGCCGGGCCAAGGGCCTGGATTCGGTCTATGTGGATCACATCCAGGCCGGATCTATGGTGGCATCACACCTGCTGGAACAGGGCTTCCGCCGTTTCCTCTTTATCGGAAAAGACTACGATGGGAAATATGTGGGATTTCGTCAGATGCTTGTTCAAATGGGCTATGGCGAACAGACGGCAAATCTTGTCTATCAGGACGATGTCCAGCTGAAGCAAGCCCTGGAGCTCTGGTTCCGTCAAGCTTCAGAGCGCGGGGCCGTCTTTGCCGGCAACGACATTTACGCCCTGCGGGTGCTGGACGCCCTGCGCAAGCTGGATGTTTTCATCCCGAAGGAAGTCGGGGTCATTGGCTTTGACAACACCTCTACTGGCCGCTATCTCAATCCCCGGCTGAGCAGTGTATCCCAGCCCATTGCACAGATGGCCCAGGAAGCTGTGAGGCGTCTGCTGGACCGGATCGAGCACCCTGGACAGTGGGAGGTTCTGGATTACCCCCTATCAGCGGAACTGGTGCTGCGGGAGAGCACATAAAAAAGGACGGCATCTGGTTGTCCTTTTTTGGGGGCCGCCAAGAATACGTATTCTTCAAATGGCTTGCCTATCTGCTCCAAGTGGAGCTGAAATAAAAAGGAAGGGAACATGCGCTATGGACTACAAAAAAACAGCCCAGGAAATCTATGAAAAGGTAGGCAGAAAAGAGAACCTTGTCTCCGCCGCCCACTGCGCCACCCGGCTGCGGCTTGTGCTGGCGGACAACGCCAGGTGCGACGCCAAGGCTGTGGAGGACATCGACGGAGTCAAAGGGGTGTTCAGCGCCTCGGGCCAGCTCCAGATCATCCTGGGCACCGGCACGGTAAACAAGGTCTATGACGAGTTTATCGCCATCTCCGGTCTCACCGCCGCCACCAAGGAAGAGGTGAAGGCTGCCGCCGCCGCCAAGCAGAATATCTTTAAGCGGGCCATCAAGTGCCTGGGAGATATCTTTGTTCCCATCATCCCCGCCATCGTAGCCAGCGGTTTCCTCATGGGCATTATGGAAGCGCTGAACTTCATGGTAAACAACGGCTTCCTGAATATTGACACCTCCGGCTCAATCTATGTCTTCGCCAATCTTTTTGCCAATACAGCATACGTATTCCTTCCGATTTTAATTGCCTATTCCGCCGCAAAAGCCTTTGGCGGCAATCCCTACTTAGGTGCGGTCATCGGTATGCTGATGATTCATCCCGACCTGCAAAATGCCTGGACGGTAGCTACAGAAGGCGTGCTTCGGACCCAGAGCGTGTGGTTTGGCCTGTATGAGGTGGACCTGGTGGGCTATCAGGGCCATGTGATTCCGGTTATTATCGCCGTATGGGTGATGTGCTTTATCGAAAAGAGACTGCACAAAATCGTCCCGGCTATGTTTGACCTGTTTGTCACCCCCCTGGTCAGCGTGTTCGTCACCGGCTATCTGACTTACTCCATCATCGGTCCCATCTTTGTCACCATTGAAAACAGCGTCATCGGCGGTATTCAGACCCTGCTCACTCTGCCCCTGGGTCTGGGCAGTCTCATGATGGGCGGCCTGTACTCCACCACCGTGGTGGCTGGCATCCACCATATGTACACGGTCATCGACATGGGCCAGCTGTCCATGTACGGCGTAACCTACTGGCTCCCCCTGGCCTCCGCCGCCAATATGGCCCAGGGAGCAGCCACCCTGGCGGTGGCCCTCAAGACTAAAAACGGCAAGACCAAGTCCGTAGCTCTGCCCTCTGCCTTCTCCTGCTTCATGGGCATCACTGAGCCCGCCATCTTTGGCGTCAATCTGCGCCACTTCAAGCCCTTTATTTGCGGTGCCATTGGCGGGGCGGCAGGCGCTATGTACGCCTCCCTGGCAGGCCTGGGGGCCAGCGGCACTGGCGTGACCGGTCTGTTCGGCCTGCTGCTCTGTCTCAATGACCCCATCAATTACATCATCATGACCGCCATCGCCATCGGCGTGTCCTTCGCCCTCACCTGGATGTTCGGCTACAAGGACGCCGCCCCTGCGGAGAAAAAAGCTGCTCAGCCCCAACCCGCCGTCCCCGCGATCCAGTGCCGGCCCGGCGCCGTGTACGCCCCCGTGTCCGGTACGGTCATCCCCTCCGAGGAGATTCCCGACGAAACCTTTGCCGCGGGCGTTCTGGGCCAGGGCGTGGGAATCCGGCCCGAAAACGGGGTTGTGGTTGCCCCCTTCGATGGAGAAATCTCCTCTGTCACCGACACCAGGCACGCAGTGGGCATCTCCTCCCCCGACGGCATGGAGCTGCTCATCCACGTGGGTATAGACACCGTCGCCATGAACGGTGATGGCTTTGAATGCTTCGTTCAGGAGGGCCAGCAGGTAAAGGCCGGAGACAAACTGATTGCCTTTGACCGGGAGAAAATCGCCGCCGCCGGACACCCCGACGTGGTAGTGATTCTGGTAACCAACTCCGATGATTACGAGAATCTCACCATTCAAACCGGAGCCTGCAATGTGCTGGACAAGGTCATTCAGGTCTGATATGATATAGTCGGCACAGCTGAACACCGGCAGATACCGGTTTTCAAACAGCGGCAGAGCCGCTGACGGGTAAGACCAAACCCCTGTGCCGGCTATGAAGTCCACCGCAAGGCCGTTTTGCGGCCTGCGCGGCGAATGATCGCCGCGCTTGCTGAAAAGAAGCGGATGCTTCTTTTCAACTGCGGTGACCATAGCAGCAAATCCGCAAAAATTTTCCAGGGAGGCCGCTTTTATATGAAGGACATCACTGCTGTTGGAGAAATTCTGATTGACATGACCCAGACCGGTCTCAGCGAAGCGGGAGTCCCCCTGTTCGCAGCCAACCCCGGCGGGGCGCCGGCCAATGTGGCTGTAGCGGCCTCCCGCCTGGGGGCCTCCACGGCATTCATCGGCAAGACAGGCAGAGACCCGTTCGGCGCCTATCTGCGCAGGGTACTGGAAGACGACTTTGTGGACTGCTCCGGGATGCACACTGGAGACCAGCCCACCACCATGGCTATCGTCTCGGTGGACAGCACCGGGGAGCGCAGTTTCAGCTTTGTCCGGGGAGCGGACTGTGAGCTTTCCCCCGACGAAATCAACGAGTCTGCCGTTTGCCGGAGCAAATTTCTCCACTTCGGATCGGTCAGCCTGACCCGGGGGATCGCCCGCAGCGGAACCATCTTTGCCGCCCGGGCCGCCCATCTGGCAGGGGTGCTGGTGAGCTACGACCCCAATTACCGCCCCGCCCTGTGGCGCAGTGAGGCCGAGGCGGCGGAGTGGATGCGGGTTCCCCTGCCCCTGGTAGATGTCATCAAGCTGTCGGAGGAGGAACTGCCCCTCCTCACCGGTTCCTCCGATCTGGAGGAGGGCAGCCGCCTGCTGGCGGAGCAGGGCATCTCCCTGGTGCTTGTCACCCTGGGCGGCGCGGGCAGCTTCTGCCGCTGGCAGGGGGAGTGCTTCACTGTCCCGGGCGTCAGCGTGAAGGTTACCGACACCAACGGTGCGGGGGACACCTTCCTGGGCGCGGTCCTCAGCCGACTGAGCCGCCGGGGGGAGAGGCCTCTGGAGGGCCTGACCGGGGCTGAGCTGAGGGACATTCTGGACTTCGCCAACCGGGCTGCCGCCCTCACCTGCGCCCGCAGCGGTGCAATCCCCGCCATGCCCTTACTGGATGAGTTGAGTGACAAATAGGAGGCGCATATTTGTTATGAAATACGCCAAAACAGAATTTACTCGCCGTCTGGCGCGGCACTATGACGAGCTGAAATGGCTGTATCTGGAGCTGTATCGGGACGAGGGCGCTTTCAGCTATTTTACGGGGATGCTGGAGCGCTGCTGGAAGGACCGGAAACAGGCCCTCCGGAACCAGGACGCGAAGCGGGAGGCGGACCCGGACTGGTACCGCCGGCCGGACCTGCTGGGCATGATGCTCTACGTGGACGCCTTCGCGGGGAACCTGAGGGGCGTCAAGGAAAAGCTGGGGTATCTTCAGGAGTGCGGCGTGAACTATCTCCATCTCATGCCCCTGCTGGATACCCCCAGGGGCCGCAGCGACGGAGGCTATGCCGTCAGCGACTTCCGGGCCGTCCGGCCCGACCTGGGCGCCATGGAGGACCTGGAAAAGCTGGCCGACGCCTGCCGGAGGCGGGGAATCAGCCTGTGTCTGGATTTTGTAATGAACCACACCAGCGAGGACCATGAATGGGCCAAAAAGGCCCGGGCCGGAGAGCCGGGTTACCGGGAGCGGTATTTCTTCTATGACAGCTGGGACGTCCCCCGGGAGTTTGAGAAGAGCGTCCCCCAGGTGTTTCCCACCACCGCCCCCGGCAGCTTTACACAGCTGGAGGACGGGCAGATTGTCATGACCAATTTCTATCCCTATCAGTGGGATTTGAACTATGCCAACCCCACGGTGTTTAACGACATGACGGAAAACCTGCTCTTCCTGGCCAACCGGGGCATCGACGTCATCCGCCTGGACGCCATTCCATACATCTGGAAGGAGCTGGGCACCGACTGCCGGAACCTCCCCCAGGTCCACACCCTGGCCCGGATGCTGCGGATGGTCTGCGAGATTGTCTGCCCCGGCGTGCTGCTGCTGGGGGAGGTGGTGATGGAGCCGGCCAAGGTGGCCCCCTACTTCGGCACACCGGAAAAGCCGGAGTGTCACATGCTCTACAACGTCACCACCATGGCCACCACCTGGCACACCCTGGCCACCGGGGACGTCTCCCTGCTGCGGCGGCAGATGGAGGCGGTCTGTGCCCTGCCCAGGGACTTTCTGTTCCTCAACTACCTGCGCTGTCACGATGATATCGGCTGGGGACTGGACTATCCCTGGCTGGCGCAGAACTCCGGCGCCGGCGAGGTGGCCCACAAGCGCTATCTGAACGACTGGTTTACCGGGAAATTCCCCGGCAGCGACGCGAGAGGAGAGCTGTATAACGACGACCCCCGTCTGGGCGACGCCAGGCTCTGCGGCACCACCGCCTCCCTCTGCGGACTGGAAACGGCGGAATACGAGGGGGACCCCTTCAAGCGGGAACGGGCCGTTGCCTGTGACCTGACCCTCCACGCCTGGATGCTGTCCCAGAGTGGCATCCCTGTCATCTACAGCGGGGATGAGGTGGGCCGGTTCAATGACTATTCCTATCACGACGATCCGGACAAGCGGGACGACAGCCGGTATATCCACCGGGGGGCCTTCCTGTGGGACCTGGCGGAGGGCCGGAAGGACCCGGATACCTACCAGGGCAGACTGTTCCAGGGCCTGCGGCGGCTGGAGTCCATCCGCGGGTCGGAACCCTGCTTTGACGCGCAGGCGGACGTGTGGGTGGAGGACAGCGGAGATTCCCGGGTGCTGGCCCTGTGCCGCCGGATGGGAGACCGGGAGCTGATCTGCCTGTTCAACTTCAGCAATCAGTTTGTCCGGGCCGGCGCAGACCGGCCGGGGCGCTACACGGAACTGATGTATGGCACGAGCTATGATGATATCCGCCGGGTTGAGCTGTGGCCCAATGGATTTGCATGGCTGCTAAGAGATACGGAACATCCCGAAAAGGAGGCATCTCAATGAAAATACGCTACTTGGGTACTGCCGCAGCCGAGGGCTGGCCCGCCCTCTTCTGCTCCTGCCCCATCTGCACCCATGCACGGATACAGGGCGGCAAAAACCTGCGCACCCGCACCCAGGCCATTCTGGACGGTGAACTGCTGATTGATTTTCCTCCGGACACCTACTGCCACGCTCTGCAATACGGTTTGGAGCTGGCTAAAATCCACACTCTGCTGGTGACCCACAGCCATATGGATCACTGGTTTCCCACCGATTTAATTCACCGCCATGAGCACTTCGGCCATGGGGCGGCAGGTACTCTGGAGGTCTACGGCAGTCAGGCGGTCAAGGACACTTTTGACGCGCATATTCTTATCGACCGCTTCAAGCCCCACCCCATTGACGGTGTGGTGAATTTCCATGTTATCCGCGGCGGCGACCGCATCCAGGCAAATGGCTGGGAGATTGCCGCCGTCCCCGCCGACCATGACAAGCGTGAGGAATGTCTGGTTTACATCTGCAAAAAGGACGGTAAAACGGTTTTTTACGGCCATGATACCGGCGTCAACCTGAGTCCTGATGCATGGGCGCTTATCACAGCTGAACACTACGACCTCATCAGTCTGGACGCCACGATGGGCAAAAAGACGATTCCGGGCTATCACATGGGCCTGCCCAACGATGAAGCTATGTTTCAAAGGCTGACGGAGCTGGGATGCGCGGACGAACACACGGTCAAGGTAATCAACCACTTCAGCCACAATGGCGGGATGACTCACGACCAATTGGCCGCATGGGGCGCCGAACGAAATATTCTTGCGGCCTATGACGGCATGGAAATTGAATTTTAACAGAAAGGAAGTATCCCCGCAAAAAGCCTTGAGTGCGCTGTCACCGATTCCCCGGCATTCCCGCCAGTCCCGCCGGCCTGCCGGAAGAAGCTGCCGAGGGCGTGGCCGGCGGTAGCCTCTTCCGGCAGGAGGCCTTCCTGACCATCGGCATCGACGGGCTATCCGTCTTCCCCGCCTCAGTCCTGCCTCTCCGGGCGGAGATTCGCAAGTCCATTGCAAAAACCTGTACCCTGAAACAGCCGGAGTGCTGTCCCCCCCCAAAAAAAGAAGCCAGAAACTAAAACAGTGCAGGGGCACAGGGCCACTGCACTTTATCAAACAGGAGTCGGAGGAACCGTTATGATCAGCGAAACATTGCAGAAAGCCCGGGCGTTTGAGGCCCAATACGGCCCCCATATTCCCGACAGCGAGCGTCCCGCGTTCCATGCCACTCCCACCATCGGCTGGATGAACGATCCCAACGGCTTTTCCTTCTATAAGGGCGAATGTCACCTGTTCTACCAATATTACCCCTATTCCAACGAATGGGGCCCCATGCACTGGGGGCATCTGAAAACCCGGGATTTCCTCCGCTGGGAACGCCTGCCCGCCGCCCTGGCCCCGGACCAGGAGTATGATTCTTCCGGGTGCTTCTCCGGCGGCGCGGTAGAGCTGCCCGACGGACGGCAGCTGCTGATGTACACCGGCGTTCAGCGGAGCCACAATGCCGACGGTTTCCTCCAGGATGTGCAGACTCAGTGCGTGGCCGTGGGGGATGGCGTGAACTACGAGAAGTGGGGAGGCAACCCCGTCCTGGATGGAAAGGATCTGCCCGAGGGCGGCAGCACCATCGATTTCCGGGACCCCAAGGTCTGGCGGGACAAGGACGGGGATTTCTACGCCGTCATTGGCAACCGGACCGCCGACGGCAGCGGTGCAATTCTCCTTTACCGGGGCATTGAAGACTTCAAAGGGGAGTTTGTCCGCACGCTGGACCAGTGTCACAACCAGTATGGAAAGATGTGGGAGTGCCCGGATTTCTTTCCTCTGGACGGGAAGCAGATGCTGATAACCAGTCCCCAGGACATGAAGCCCGTAGGTCTGGAGTTCCACGCCGGAAACGGGACCCTCTGCCTGATTGGTGAATACGACCCTGAAAAAGGATTTTTCCGGCAGAGTGCGCAGGCCATTGACTACGGCCTGGACTTCTACGCCCCCCAGACGCTGGAGGCCCCGGATGGGCGGCGGATTATGATCGCCTGGATGCAGAACTGGGACACGGTCAACGCCAAGCCCTGTCACTGCCGCTGGTTCGGACAGATGACCCTGCCCCGGGAGCTGTCCCTGAAAGACAGTCGGCTGATTCAAAATCCGGTCCGGGAACTGGAAGCATATCGGAGCCAGCGAGTCGCCCATCGGAATATCCCTGTCAGCGGCGAAATCAACCTGCCGGGGATTCGGGGCCGGGTGCTGGACATGACCGTCACCGTCCGTCCCACCGGTCCGGAGCTCTACCGCTGGTTCCGGGTCCGGGTGGCCAAGGACGGGGAGCATGAGACCGTCATCCGTTACCGCCCGGACCAGGGCACGCTGAAGCTGGACCGCATCCGCAGCGGTCTGCCCCGTGATATTGTCCATACCCGTTCTTTTTTAGTGCGGCCCCGGAACGGTGAAATCAAATTACGAATGATTCTGGACCGCTATAGTCTGGAGGTCTTCGTCAACGACGGCGAGCAGGCGGCCAGCGCGGTGATTTACACCCGGCAGGAGGCGGACGCCATTACCTTCGAGGCCGGCGGCTCCGTGATGATGGACGTAGAGAAGTACGACCTGGACCTTTTCTAAACCGGCGCTATTCTATCTTGTTAAAACGCGTAAAACCGCTTCTGCATTTCCCCGTCCGACAGTTCTCCCCGCTCTGCCACGTCCAGCACTTTCTGCGCTCGAGATACGGTTGTAAAGACAAAGAACTGGAGCCCATCATATACCCTTCAAATCTTCCGATACGATCACCCGCCAGGCTCAGCTCTGGCGGGTGATTTTTTTACAGGAAACTTTTTCTGATTTTTCTGAAAATAAAGCTTTCAGCCGCTGGAGGTTGTGGTATAGGGATGAGGGGCCTACACTCTGAGTTGGCAAATATTTTGTAAACTCGGTTATAAGAAAGTTCCGTTTCATCCGTCAGAGGTTGTGGTAGAAGAGTGGGGGAAGTCAGTCCAGAAAAGCAAAGAAGAAAACCGTGTCCTGAAAAAAGGAGGCCAAGCACAACATGAAAGAATCCGCCTACAAGAGCTACGATGAACTGCCGTTGTTTCTGAACGCAGAAACAGTGGCAAAGGTGCTGGGCGTCTCACCGTCCAGCGGCTACGAGTTAATGCACGAGCAAGATTTCCCGGTACTGATAATTGGCAGTCGGATGGTGGTACCCAAAGAGAAATTCGTGAAGTAGGGTGTCACAGCACACCCAAGTAGGTGTGGATTGAAATACAAGCCGTGGTCCAAGCGTAATCCGGTCAAGAACTACTTCCAACTACCCAACGAGATATTCCTGCTGGGCCTATCACCCGGTGCACTTGCCGTCTACTCGTACCTGCTCTACTGTGAGAACAGGAGTACCTATCAGTGCTGGCCCAGCTACAAGACCATTGGCAAAGCAGTGCGGATGAGCGCCAACACCGTCCGCAAGTATGTGTGTGAGTTGGAGGAGCGCCAACTCATCAGTACAGAGAGCACGACGGTTACCACCAGGGATGGTCTGAAGCGCAACGGCAATCTGCTCTACACCATCCGTCCCATCCAACTGGCGCTGGATCAGTTCTACGACCAACAGATGGCGCAGATGGATGTGGCGGCTGAGCGTCAGCGAGTCACGAAGACACTCGCACTCCGCAGTGATAATCGCGGCTCAGTGTGACAGCCTGTGCGCCGCTGTGTGGCCTCGCTGGTATCCGGAGGGTAACAAGCCGCCGCTCATTACCAAACCGCAACCCAGCGCAGCGGTTGCGGTTTGGAGAGGAGGAGCAGCGGAGTGAGTGAACCTTGCCGCTTGCGGCGAGGCGAATGATACGGAGTTTGCGACGACGAGAACCGGGGGGTCGAAAAATGTGCAGGATAAAGGCCGGGGGTCGCTTACGCGCCCCCCGGACAGCCACACCGCCCCGCAGAGCGGGTCGGGGCTTTTCCATAGGTGGTCGGGATTTTCACTTTTTGCTGTGGCAGGTGGCCGTAAATGAGGAGAACAGAGGAAAAACTGTGTCGTTTCACCATTTCACAAGGTGGCTTTCACAGGTGGTTTTCAGAGATTTTGCGGAGATCAGCGCGGGGGTCATTTTTCACCCTCTGGGATCAAGTCGGGGGTCAGTTTTTCCTCTGCCCTTACAGCCACCACAATACTGGCGGGTCCAAGCGGGGATATGCGCAGAATTTGATGCGCAGAAAGCAAAGAAGAAGTACTGCCATAAAATGCACCAGCGTCTCCAATGAGAAAGCTGTCTGCAACAGTTCGGATTTTCTCCTCTGCCTATGCAACACACCTGG
>CAJUQQ010000055.1 GCA_910588175.1 uncultured Oscillibacter sp. | reverse complement strand
GCTTATTTATTGGGACATCCCATTCAACGCTAAAATTCGAGGGTGCTTATGCCTTATTATTATGGTGGCTACGGAGATTTCCTGGCCAATAACATCTATTTTCTTTTGCTGATCCCAGTAATGCTGCTGTCCCTCTGGGCCCAGGCCCAGGTCAGCGGAAATTTCAGCAAGTACAGCCGGGTCTCCAACCGCCGCCGTCTCACCGGCGCGCAGGCGGCGGAGGCGGTGCTTCGGGCCCACGGGGTCTATGATGTGACCATCACCTCCACCTGGGGCAAGCTGACGGATCATTACGATCCTAGGGACAACACCATCTATCTCTCCCAGGAGGTCTACGCCTCCGCCACGGTGGCGGCGGTGGGTGTAGCGGCTCACGAGGCGGGACACGCCGTCCAGTACGCCGTGGGCTACGCCCCCATTCGTCTGCGGAGCGCGATTGTGCCCTTGACGAACCTGGGTTCCCGCTGTTCCATGATTTTGCTGCTCATTGGGCTGGTCCTGTACAGCCAGAGCCTATTTCTGGTAGGCATCCTGCTGTTCTCCCTAACCACGTTTTTCCAGCTTGTGACCCTGCCGGTGGAGTTCAACGCCTCCCGCCGGGCGCTGGAAACCATTGAGAACCGGGGGCTGCTGGATGATGAGGAGCTGACCGGAGCCCGAAAGGTTCTCCGGGCGGCGGCGCTGACCTATGTGGCGGCGCTGCTGATGTCGGCCTTGCAGCTGCTCCGCTACGTGCTGATTTTCCTGGGACGGAACGGCAGCCGCCGGGGCGGAGGCCGGGAATGAGCGCCCGGAAGGAGGCGCTGTCCGTGCTGACCGCCTGCCGCGTGCGGGGGGCCTGGGCGGACGCGGCGCTGGGCTCCCATTTAAAGGAGCTTTCTCCCGCCGACGCGGGGCTGTGCAGCCGGATCGTCTACGGCGTCATTCAGAACGAGACGTTGCTGGACTTTTACCTCTCCGGCTTCTGTTCTCAGAAGCTAGATCATCTCCAGCCGCCTTTGGCGGACATTCTGCGAATTGGCGCCTATCAAATTCTATTCCTGGACCGGGTGCCGGATAACGCCGCCGTCCACACGTCGGTGGAACTGGCCAAGAGCGCGGGAAGAGGACAGGCGGCTGGCTTGGTCAACGCAGTCCTCCGCCGGCTCTGCCGGGAGAAGGCCGCTTTACCCGACATTCCAGACCGGGACGAGGCCAAGTATCTCTCCATTCGTTACAGCCATCCGAAATGGATGGTGAAACGGCTTCTGGCTCTGCTGGGCCGGGAGGGAGCGGAGATGTTTTTGACCAGCAGCAACCTCCAGCCTCCCGCCGCCGCTCAGGTCAATACCTGCCGTTTTACCGTGGAGGAAGCGCTGGCGGCCCTGGAAGCCGGAGGAGTCCGCGCGGAGAAGCACTCTTGGATGCCGGACTGCCTGATGCTGGAGGGCTCCGGGGATTTGGAACGCCTGCGGGCGTTTCAAGAGGGAATGATCTACATTCAGGACCCGGCGGCCCGCTTGGCGGCGCTGGCGGCAGACCTCCGGTCAGGAAACCGGGTGCTGGACGTATGCGCCGCTCCCGGCGGGAAGTCCTTTGCCGCCGCCATCGCCATGGAGGACCGGGGAGAAATCATCGCCTGTGACCTTCATGAAAATAAGTTAAAGCGCATCCGGGAGGGCGCGGCCCGGCTGGGTCTGACCTCCATCCATGGGAAGGCCGCCGATGGGCGGGTCTTCCTTGAGGAGTGGCGGAACGCCTTTGATGTGGTGCTGGTGGACGCTCCCTGCTCCGGACTGGGCATCCTTCGCAAGAAGCCGGATATCCGGCGGAAACGGGCGGACAGCCTGTTTACCCTGCCGGTGGTCCAGAGCGCCATATTGGAAAATGCCGCCCGCTATGTCCGTCCCGGCGGTACCCTGCTGTACTCTACCTGTACCGTTCTGCCGGAGGAGAACGAGGAGGTGACGGACGCGTTTCTGGGAACGCACCCGGAGTTTTCCCGGGAAACCTTCCTTCTGCCGGAGCCTATCGGACAAGTCGGAGGACAGATCACCCTCTGGCCCCACCTTCACAACACCGACGGTTTTTACATCTGCCGCATGACGCGGCGCGTTTGAGGCGAACCATGACCGATATCAAATCCATGACCCTCCCGGAGTTGCGGGACTTCCTCCAGGGGCTTGGGGAGCCCGCCTTTCGGGGAAAGCAGGTGTTCTCCTGGCTGAGCCGGGGCGTTGGCTCCTTTGATGAGATGTCCAATCTGCCCCTGTCCCTGCGGGAGCGTTTGAAAACGGCCTGTATCCTGAGCGTTCCGACGGTGGCCCGGAAGCAGGTCTCCGCCAAGGACGGCACGATCAAATACCTCTGGGAGTTGGCGGACGGCAACTGTATCGAATCCGTGCTGATGCGTTATCACCACGGAAACACCGTCTGCATCTCCTCCCAGGTGGGCTGCCGCATGGGCTGCGCCTTCTGCGCGTCCACCATCGCCGGAAAGGTCCGGGACCTGACGCCGGGGGAGCTGTTGGACCAGGTGGTTTTTACGCAGAAGGACTCCGGAGCCCCTATTTCCAACATTGTGCTGATGGGCATTGGCGAGCCTATGGACAACCTGGACGCCGTGCTGAAATTTTTGGAACTGGTGAATCATCCCGACGGGCTGAACATCGGGATGCGGCACATATCCCTGTCCACCTGCGGCGTCCTGCCCGGCATCCGCCGCCTGGCGGAGCAGGCGTTGCAGTTGACCTTATCCGTTTCCCTCCACGCGCCGGACAGCGAGACCCGCTCCCGGCTGATGCCCGTCAACCGGGCCTATGATGTGGAGGAGCTGTTTGCCGCCTGTCATGCGTATTTTGAAAAGACCGGGCGGCGGATTTCCTTTGAATACGCCATGATCGACGGCGTGAACGACCAGGACTGGCAGGCGGACCTCATTGCCAAGCGGCTGAAAGGGATGCCCGGCCATGTGAACCTGATCCCGCTGAACGATGTGGCGGAAAGCCCCTTCCGGCCCTCCCGCCGGACGGCGGCGTTTCAAAAACGTCTGGAATCTCACGGCCTCACCGCCACCGTGCGGCGGAGCTTGGGTGGAGATATAGACGCCGCCTGCGGACAGCTCCGCAGAAAGGCGGAAGCAGAGAAAGGGGAGGATTCCCAATGATGAACATATGGAGCATGACCGACACCGGCCTCGTTCGTAAAGAGAATCAGGACGCCTACGCGGTAAAAACGGCCTTCGGCCACACCATCTGTGTGGTCTGCGACGGAATGGGGGGCGCCGCCGGCGGCCAGCTGGCCAGCCGCATCGCCGTGGACACCTTCTCCGCGGAGATGGAAAAGCGCCTCTCCCCGGAGGCAAAGCCGGACCGTCTGCGGGAGGTCTCCGTGGTGGCGGTGGCCTTGGCCAACCGCGCCGTGCGGGAGGCCGCCAGAACCTCGGAGGAATACCACAATATGGGGACGACCCTGGTCTCCGCCGTCTCTTTTGACGGCGGCGTGGTCATCGCCAATGTGGGAGACAGCCGGGCCTATCACATCAGCAAGGACCGTATTGTGCAGGTCACACGGGATCACTCCCTGGTGGAGCATATGGTCGAGCGGGGGGACATTACCGCCGAGGAAGCCCGCCGCCATCCCAACCGAAATCTCATCACCCGTGCCCTGGGCCCGGACGTGGACCCGGAGTGCGACTGCTACACCTGCCAGCTTCTTCCGGGAGAATTTCTCTTGCTGTGCACCGACGGGCTGGTAAACACCGTGACGGACGAGGAGATCATGGAGGAAGTCCTTCATGGTGATACGAATACCTGTATGGAACGTCTTTTGACCATCTCTAAAAGCCGGGGCGCGTCGGACAATATCACCGTCGTTCTGGCCAAAAAGCTGTAAGAAAGGAGGAGCCGCATGGATCCGTACATTGGAAAAACACTGGACAACCGCTATGAGATTCTGGAGCGCATCGGCACCGGAGGCATGGCGGTGGTATACAAGACCAGAGACCAGCGCTTGAACCGTCTGGTGGCGGTAAAAGTCCTGAAACCGGACCTGGCCCAGGACGAGGATTTCCGCCGCCGGTTCAACGCCGAGTCCCAGGCCGTGGCTCAGTTGTCCCATCCCAATATCGTGTCGGTCTACGACGTGAGCCGGGGCGGGGACACGGAATATATCGTCATGGAGCTCATCGACGGCATTACGCTGAAGCAGTATATGGAAAAGCGGGGCCAGCTGAACTGGCGGGAGTCTCTGCACTTCATCACCCAGATCATGCGGGGCCTCAGCCACGCCCACAGCCGGGGCATTGTCCACCGGGATATCAAGCCCCAGAATGTCATGGTTCTTCGGGACGGCAGCGTAAAGGTGGCCGATTTCGGCATCGCCTGCCTGGAGAACTCCGCCCAAACCTTGACTCAGGAGGCCTTGGGTTCCGTGCATTACATCTCGCCGGAACAGGTGAGAGGGGAGCGGACCGACTCCCGGAGCGACATCTACTCCGCCGGCGTGGTTATGTATGAAATGCTCACCGGGCGGCTGCCCTTTGAGGGGGATTCCGCCGTATCGGTGGCGATACAGCACCTCAGCTCCGTGCCTTTGGCGCCCAGGGAGCTGAAACCGGAAATTCCGGCCCAGCTGGAGCTGATCTGCATGAAAGCTATGACCCCGGATCTCAGCCGCCGCTATGTCTCCGCCGACGCTATGATCGCCGACCTGGAGGATTTCCGGAAAAACCCCAACATCAGTCTGGACTTTACTATGATGGACCTCCGCCCCGAGGAGCCGACGGAGCCCACTCAGCCCATCCGCACCTATGACCAGACGCTTCATCCCTCATCGTCTAAGCAGGTGCGGGAACGGGTTCGGGAGCGCCGCCGGGATTATGAGGACAACTATGAGCCGCCCCGGCGGGGCGGAGGCGCCGGGGTGAAGGTGCTGGTAGGCGTGGCAATCCTGCTGGCCGTTGCGCTGGCGGTGGTATTGTTCCGCATGGTTTCCGATTCGATCAAAGAGCAGAGCGTGGTGCCGGAAACTTACACGGTGCCCGAGGTTCTGGGCCTTACGCCGGAGCAGGCGGCTCAGCTGCCGGAGGTGAAGGATATCTTCACCCTGGATGTAAAGGAGGAGGGCGATTTCAGCGACAAGCCTGTGGGAACCATCGTCCGCCAAAGCCCCACGGAAGGGGAACACCGCAAGGGCGACAACCTGGTCATTGAGGTCTGGCTCAGCGTTGGAGAGGACACCGGCGAAATGCTGGATGTGACCAACAAGACTGTGGCTCAGGCTAAGGTACTGCTGAAAAGCCTGAAGGAGAAATATAATCTGGAGATTCTGGCCGACGAGGCAGAAATGGAATTTGACGATGAGATCACCGAAGGTTATATCATCCGCAGTGAGCCCGCCGAGCACGAAGAGCTGAAAGACGGCGATATCATCCGCCTGATTGTCAGCAAGGGACCGGAGAAGAAGCCGGTAGTCGTTTCCAACTTCGTCGGTATGCAAATCGACGCGGTGCTGCGGTCCCTGACAGACACGTGGCACCTGACCTGTACCAACGCCGACATTGAGTATGTGGAGAATGAAGCCGAACCCAACAGCGTCATCTGGCAGAGCCTAGAGCCCAATACGACGGTTACCGAGTGGGACACCATTCAATTCAAAGTCAGCGCCGGAATCACGAATAAGACCATTGAGCTTGATTTCAATCTGCCCCAGGATGACCGTACCACCGTCTCGGTGCGGGTTTACGTGGGGGATGAGCCCAATCCGCAGTTTGACGAACGGGTCCGCACGGCCGACGGCACGGTCCACATCCCGAAGCTGACAGGGTCCGGTACCCAGATGGTCAAGGTTTACTTTGACGACACACTGGATCAGGAGCAGAGCCACGAGGTTCAATTCAGCTGATATGACGGGACGCATTCAAAAGGCCCTCAGCGGCTTCTATTATGTGGATACTGGCGAGACGGTCCTGCAATGCCGGGCCAGGGGGAAATTCCGGAAAGAGGGAATTTCCCCTCTGGTGGGAGACCGGGTGGAGATCCGGGATCTGGGGGGCGGCGAGGGCTTCGTCGAGAAAATTCTGCCCCGCCGGAACGCTTTTTCCCGTCCCGCCGTGGCTAACATCGACCAGCTGGTGGTTATAGCCTCCGCCGCCATTCCCAAAACAGACCCTTTTCTGATCGACCGGGTAGCCGCCATCGCGGCGTTGAAGGACTGCGCTGTGGTGGTGCTGCTGAATAAGTGTGACCTGGACCCGGCGGATGCGCTCTATGGCATTTACCATGCCTCCGGTTTCCCAACCCTGCGGGTCAGCGCGGAAACCGGGGAGGGTATGGAGGATTTGAAAGGCCTGATTTCTGGAAAGCTATCTGCCTTTACAGGCAACTCCGGCGTAGGGAAATCCAGTATTTTGAACGCTCTGGACCCGGAGTTTCACCTACAGGTGGGAGAGGTCAGCACAGCTCTGGGCCGGGGACGGCACACCACTCGCCATGTGGAGCTGCACCGCCTCTCCTGCGGGGCAGAGGTGGTAGATACTCCCGGATTTTCCTCTTTCGACGGGTCGGAATTGGAGCTGGAGCTGAAACGCCGCCTGCCGGAAACCTTCCTGGAATTTGCACCTTATATAGACAACTGCCGCTTTGTGGGGTGCAGACATACCCGGGAAAAGGGCTGTGCCGTACTGGAAGCCCTCCGCCGGGGGGAGCTTCAAAAAAGCCGCCACAGCAGTTACCTTCGCCTGTGGGAGGAGTTGAAGCCCCTTCGGGATTGGCAGGAGAAAAAGTAAGAAACCCCGCCTCTATATTTGAGGCGGGGTTTTCTTACACCATGGACAGCCCCTCCGTATATACTGGAAGGGAAGGAAAGGAGGCGTGCCGCGATGAACTGTGGAAATGGTGGCTTCGGTGGCGGAAGTTTTGGAAATTGGGGCTGCGGGAACGGCGGCGGCGGGATTCGCCTGCTGGGGCTTTTTGCCGTGGCCTTGGGCGCGGGAATCTTGATTGCCGCGATTTTTCCCATCGGAGTGCTGATGTTCCTGGTTGCGTTTTTGCTGATCGGCTGCGGCTGCGCCTGCTGCCGGCGTTGAGAACAGAGAGGAGGCGTCATATGAATATCGTGGTTTGGAAGTCCCCAAAAATGCTCCGGGGTATTCTGAAGAAGATTTTCAAGGTCTGAACATATCCCGCCCCGGCGGCGCATAGAGTAGGACATGGATTCTATACCTGCCGGGAAAGGAAGGAGTTTCTTCATGGAACTGGAATTGAAAAGTGTGTCTTTGGACGCCTATGAGACGGGCGGGGAACTGACCCTGACGCAAGAGGAAACAGCGGAAACCATCGTGCCGGACTACTGCCCCGACATTGCCCGCATCATCCAAACGGACGGGAAGGTCTATCTTCACAGCCGGGAGCTGCGGGATGGAAAGGCGGAGCTGTCCGGAACGGTCCGGGTCACCGTGCTCTATACGCCCGACGGGGAGGGCGGAGTCCGCACTCTGGAATTTGCCATCCCCTTCACTGCCGAGAGCGACGGCCGGGCTCTGCCGGGCTGCCAGCACTTGACGGCAGAGACGGAGACGGAATTTCTGGAGGCTCGGATGCTGAATCCCCGGAAAATATTCACCCATTGCAAATTGGTAACCCATCTGACCGGCTACCAACGCAAGCCGTTGGTGTTCTGCGAGGACACGGAGGCGGAGCCGGCCCTCCAGGTGGAAAAGCGGCAGGAGGGGCAGCATGCCATACTCCTGACCCACATCGCCGAAAAAGATTTCACCTTCACGGAGGAGATGAACCTTTCTCCAGGCCGGGAGGGCGCGGCGGAACTGCTGACCAGTCAGGTTTCCAGCACCGTTACGGAGACGAAGATCGTGGGAAGCAAGCTGATTTTCAAAGGCGTCTTTTCCATCGGGCTGCTCTACCGGGATCACAACGGGGACTGCGGCTCCGCCTCTGCGGAGCTGCCCTTTTCCCAGATTATGGAGGTGGAGGGAGCTGTGGAGGGCTCCGCCGCCAGCCTGCAATTGCAGTTGACGGGGACGGACCTGCAAATTGACGGGGACGACCCGGAGGGCCGCCAGATTGCCGTGACCCTCTATCTCCACGCCACGGCCCTGCTCCGGGAGGAACGGGAGCTGACCCTGCTCAGCGATCTGTATTCCACCGCCTATGATATGACCTATGAAGCCGCACCGCTGACGATTACCAGCTTTTGCGAAAACCTGACCCGCCGCCAGACCCTACGGGAGGTGCTGGAGATCGGCGTAGTAGCGGAGTCTATCCTGGCCCTGTCCGCCAGGTGCGGCGCGGTATCCGTCAGCCGGGAGGGAAATATGGCCGTTCTTCGGGCTGGGGTAACTGTCCGGGCGATGTACTTAGACGAAGGCGGCGTGCCTCTGGTGGCAGAACGGAGCCTAGATGCCGGCTGTCAGCTGGAGCTGCCGGAAGACTGCCGCATCACCGCCCGGGCGGTCTGTGCCGAAGAGGTTCAAGGCACCTTGGGAGACCGGGGCATCGAGGTCCGCTTCCCGGTAGACTTCCAGGTGGAGGCGGCGGCCAGGGTGAAGAAGGTCTGCGTTTCCGCCGCGAAGCTGGACACAGAGACCGCCAAGGATCTGGGCGGCGCACCCTCTCTGGTACTGCGGTGCATCGGGCGGCAGGAAAGCGCCTGGGATTTGGCAAAGAAGTACAACACCACTATCGCGGCCATCCTCTCCGCCAACCAGTTGGAGGGGGAGGAGGAAATTCCTCAGGACCAAATGCTGCTGATTCCCAGAAAAAGGGCATGAAAAGAAGCGCGGGAGCATCTTCCCGCGCTTCTTTGTTTGCCGTTTTATGGGATGGGGAACCTCAGCTGTTTGCGTACCGGGAGAGAAACTGTTTTGTCCGCTCCTCCTTCGGATGGTCGATAACCTCCCTGGGGGCGCCCTGTTCCACAATGACGCCGCCGTCCATAAAGATCACCTGGTCCGCCACATCCCGGGCAAAGGCCATTTCGTGGGTGACGATGATCATGGTGGTCTTCTGCTCCGCCAGGGAGCGAATGACCCGCAGGACTTCTCCGGTGAGCTCCGGGTCCAGGGCGGAGGTGGGCTCATCAAAACAGAGAATGTCCGGATGGAGGGCCAGCGCCCGGGCAATGGCCACCCGCTGCTGCTGTCCGCCGGAGAGCTGGTGGGGGTAGTGGTCCGCCCGGTCGGCCAGACCCATCTGCGCCAGAAGCTCCCGGCCGGCCTTTCCAATCTCCTCTTTGCTCTCGCCGCCTCGCTCCTTGGCCAGCAGTTCCCGGGCCAGGGTAACGTTCTGCAACGCTGTGTACTGGGGGAAGAGGTTGAAGTTTTGGAACACCAACCCGAAGTGGAGCCGCTTTTGGCGGATGTCCTTTTCCGCCTGGGTGGAGGGGTCCGACGCGTCAAAGATGACATTGCCTTTTACGGCAATAGCGCCGTGGTCCGGCCGCTCCAGAAAGTTTAGACAGCGGAGCAGCGTGGTTTTGCCGGAGCCGGAGGAGCCGATGATGGACAGTGCTTGGCCCTCCTCCAGGGAAAAACTGATGTCGTTGAGGACCTGGGTGTCCCCGAAGTGCTTCTCAATGTGTTGGACCGCTAAAATCGCCATCGCTGACAGCCTCCTCTCAACGGAAATATTCCAGTTTCTTTTCCAGCTTCCCCAACAGGATGGTCGCCACGCCGCTGAACACAAGATAGTACACAGCGGTAAAGAACAGCGGCCACACCAAACCCGCATAGCCCTGGTTGCCCTTCATAAAGGATTCGCCCATCCAAATAACCTCCTGTAAGGCCACCACTCGGGCCAGGGAGGTATCCTTGACCAAGGTGATGATCTCGTTGGACATGGGTGGGACAATTCGCTTGATCATTTGCAGCAGCGTGATCTTGAAGAAAATCTGCCGCTTTGTCATGCCCAGCACCAGCCCGGCCTCCTGCTGTCCGGCGGGCACACCCTGGATGCCGCCCCGGTAAATTTCCGAGAAGTAACAGGCGTAGTTCAAAACAAAGGCCACCGCCACGGCGGTAAACCTCCCGGACTCACCACCGCTCCAAATGGGGAAGCCCTTCAGGCCGGGCACGTAGTACAGGGCGATAATCTGGAGGACCAGCGGCGTGCCCCGGACAATCCAGACCACGGTTTTGGTCAGCCACCGCAGGGGAGGGACGCGGCTCATGGAGCCGAAGGAGATCACCAGGCCCAGAGGGACCGCTCCCACCAGCGTGACAAAAAAGAGCTGGAGGGTTTTGATGAAGCCAGTATTCAGGGCGGATAGGACCGTAAGAAATTCCGTGGAGCCAAAAAAGGAAAGCATCAGATCGTCCTCTCATTTCATTGGAAATTTCGGGGAGGAAACCGCCGCAAAGGCAGAGAGCGAACTCTCTGCCTTTGTGGGCATACAACAGGGAATTACTCCAGAATCAGAGACTCCTGCACGCCGTAAGTGGTGCCGGTCTCCAGAACGGAGCCGCCGGCAATGGCAGCGGTCCAGAACTCGTTCCACGCGGCCACTAGATCGGAGCCCTTGCGGAAGCCCACGCCGTACTCCTCGGACTCTAGGCCCTGAACGGTGTTCAGGTTCATCGTATACGTAAGATTCTCGTAGTTGGTACCCTCGCCAATCATGGCGCCGGCCATCAGAAGGTCAATTACGGCGGCGTCGGCGGTGCCTGCGGAGACCTCCATTACCGCGTCGGCCTGCTTGGCCACGGCAGTGGTGGAAGCGCCCAGAGCTTCGGCGGCGTCCTCACCGGCGGAGCCGGATTCCACGGCCACGTTCAGGCCCTCCAGACTGCTCAGGTTTTCGAAGTCCGCGGCCTTGCCGGCGGGGACCACCAGCACTTGAGCGTTGAGGCAGTAGGGATTTCCGGTGTCCATGGCGGCTTTGACCTCGTCGTTCAGGGTCATGCCGTTCCAGACGCAGTCGATGCTTTTGGCGTTCAGTTCCATGACCTTGTAATCCCAGGTGATTTCCTGGAACTCAACCTTGACGCCCAGGCTTTCGGCAAAGGCGGTGGCCATATCGGCGTCGAAGCCGATCCAATTGCCGTTCGCGTCCCGGTAATCCATGGGGGCAAAGTCCGTCATGCCCACTACAAGGGTGCCCTTGCCCTGGACATAGGCCAGATCGCTGTCAGAATCTTTTTGATCTTCTCCGGCATCGCCGGTTTTCTGCTCCTCCGGGGCGGCCGCCGGAGCGCCGCTGTCCTGACTTTTACCGTCGCTTCCGTCTTTCCCGCCGCAGGCGGCCAGGCTGAAAGCCATGGTAAGGGCTAGCAGGAGAGCCCAAAACTTTTTGTTTTTCATCATATTTTTCATCCTCCAAATTGAGCGGGCGGTCCCGCTCGTTTAATACGCTAGCAGTTTACCATATTAAAGAACGGCTGTAAAGCGTTATTTCGACCAAATCATCCCTTTATTAAGCGGTGGTTTTTATCCGTTTCCGCTAAAACCAGACGGGCCGTCATACTTTGGCCGGGACGGGCATAGATTGGAAACATGAATATGGAGCGGAAAAAGGACGGGATACTATGAATACAACCATCTACCAGAATATCGCCACCCGCACGGCGGGAGATATTTACATCGGCGTGGTGGGCCCGGTGCGGACCGGCAAGTCCACCTTCATCAAGCGCT
>CAJUQQ010000054.1 GCA_910588175.1 uncultured Oscillibacter sp. | reverse complement strand
AAGGTCTGAAAACCTTCTGATTGAAAACGAGAGAAACCCCTGATGGGTTTCTCTCGTAGCTCTTTTCCGTTCCGTCCTCTTTCGGGCGGCACGTTTGGGCAAACAGAAGCGCCCCCGCCGGATAGGCAGGGGCGCTTCTGTTTATGAAAAGGATTGTCTAAAGCGGGAGGGGATTACTGGAAGGTCAGCTGGAACTTCGCGCCGGGATTTCCGGCGAAGACGATCAGGCCGTCCTCCGGCAGCTCCACAGGGGCGTCTTTCCAGAGGAGGGAGGAACCCACCACGTTGCCCGCCGCATCATAGGCCCAGAAACCGGCGTCCTTGGGGACCTGGACGGACAGGGTCTTCCCGGCTGCCTTGTCCCCAACCTTGTACCAGCGGGCGTAGCCGTTGGGCTGGATGGTGCAGGCGGCGGCGTTGTCCTTTCCGGTGGAGAGCTCCGGCACGGCGGCAAGATCCATGCCCAGCGTTCCGTTGGAACACTCCATCCACAGCGCACCCTTGTCGTCCCGGCGCAGGTCCACGTCATAGCCATCCCGGCCCGCGGTGCCAGGGATCTGGGCGGTATAGCTGGCGTGGGTTTCGCTGTCAATCCGCAGGTTTCCGATATAGCCGGGGGCGTTTTCCGTGGCCTCCTCCGCCTCCGCCAGCTCCTTCAGGGCCGTGCCCAGAAGCAGATAGCTCTGCGAGCTGTAGCGCTCGTTCATGGGCAGGAAGGCGGTTCCGGACATCTGCTCCTCCCATTTCGCCTGGATGGACGGGTCCACGGAATTCTCCGGCAGCTTCACGGCGGCGTAGTTGGATCCGGGAAGATTGCCCAGGCCGGAGAGACTGGTGAAGGTCCACTGATAGAGATAGGTCTGGCCGTTGCTCTCCTTCACCATGCGCAGGGCGGAGCTTCCTCCCTCATCCCGGAAGGTGCCGTCGTCGTGGTAATAGAACTTCCGCGCCGGCAGGTCCGGCAGGTCCAGGTAGCTCATGGTCAGGGTCCCGTCCTCCGCCAGCTCCACCTTCAGCATGGTCTGGCTGCCGTAATAGCCCGCGCTGTCCAGCAGCTCCGCAGGCAGGGCGGCTTTCTTGGCGGCGGGGAGCTTGAAGCGGATCTCCGCCACCTCCACGTTCTGCTCCCGCAGGGCGGCGATCAGCAGTTGGGAGGCGGCCATCTCGTTATAGGTGGACGCGCCGCCGGTGCTGAGAACCGCCGCCGCCATCTTCCGCTCCGGCAGGACCACCAGCCCGGCGTGGTAATAACCGGTGTCGCCGCCCTTCACCAAGGCGGTGATGCCGTTCTGGGCGAAGGGATACCACTCCACATGGTCCCAGCCCAGGCCATAGCCCAGAGAGTCGGGGAAATCCTCCTGGGGCCAGAGACCGTTGGCGTATTCCGGGGCCGCCATGGCCTTTCGGGAGGAGGCTTTCAAAAGGGTGTCGTCCGTCAGGGCGCCGCCGAAGGCCGCCAGATCCTCCGCCGTGGCGTAGAGCCCGCCGGCGCCGACGACGCCCAGGCACTCCTTGGGCAGGGGGTCCTCCACAACGCCCGCCTGATAAATGGGGGCCCGGCGGAGCTCGAAGCTGCTGGCGGGAGACCAGGTCTCCTTCAGCCCGGCGGGTTCAAAGACGTGCTTCCGGAGATAGTCCATGAAACCGGTTTCGCTGACCGCCTCCACCACCAGCTGGGCCAGGGTGAAGCCGTCGTTGCAGTAGACGCTGTACGCGCCGGGGTCGGCCTTGAGGCGCTGGGTGGACAGCCGCGCCAGCAGTTCCTCCGTGGCCTGCTGGCTGGCGTCGCCCAGCAGCAGGGCACTGCCGAAGGAGGAGCCCATCAGGCCCGAGGAGTGGTTCAGCAGCATGCGGACGGTGATGTCCTTATACCGGGAGTCCGCCATCTTGAAGGCCGGGAGGTACTGGACCACGGGCTTGTCCAGGTCCAGCTTGCCCTGCTCCACCAGCTGCATGACCGCCACGGTGGTGAAAATCTTGCTGACGGAGCCGATACCGTAGATGTCGCCCTGTCCCTCCAGGTGGGCGCCGGTGCTGTCGATCTCCGGCCTCTGGGAGCCGGAGGAGATGATCTTCCCGTCCTGCCACACGGCCCAGCTCACCTGGGCGGCCTGCCCGTAGCTCATGACGGCGGAGGCGGCTTTCTCCGCCGTGGCCTCCAGAACGGAGGTGGTCTCCGCCGCTGAGACGGAGAGGGTGAGGCTGAGTGTGAGGGCCAGCGCCAGCAGCAGGGCGCTGAGCCTTTGGATGCTCTGTTTCATGTTTCGTTTCCTTTCCCGTCCGGCGGTCTGCCGGGACGCTCTGATGGATTGCCCCTTCAGAATACACCTTCCACCAGGGGGAATGTCAAGGGAAATTGTATAAATATTTCCTCCGGCGCCCCGGCAAAAGCGCCCGGCGGCAAAATGCCGGGATGAATTCTGATGATTAACACAAGGATACTCCTTGGATGTGCTAAAGTCAAGAAAATTCTGATCTTTCGCATATGATCGGGAGGTCCCTATGAAAATTTACGATTATAACGGGAAGAAAAACATTTCCGGGAACCGCATCCGGGAGGTCCGGCTGAGACGGCGGCTGACGCAGGAGGAGCTGGCGGCAAAAATGCAGCTGGAGGGCGTGCTGCTGGAGCGGGACAGCGTCAGCCGGATCGAAATCGGGACCCGGTTCGTCTCGGACTATGAGCTGCTGGTGTTCGCCGAGGTGCTGGGAGTGCCGGCAAACTGGCTGCTGCGCGGTGAGGAAGCCCTTGACGCGGGGGCGGAGACGTGATATACTCCCACTGAACAAACCGAAAGGGGTGGAAGCGTGAGACTGACTTCCTGCTGAACGCCAAGTGACTTGGCTTCCGGCGCCGCGCGGGCGGAGCCGGGGCGGCGTTATGCCGTCAAGCGGGAAAGCGCAGCTCACCTCCAGCCCTCGCGTCATAACTGCCCTGCCGCCCGTTGGGGCGGCTTGCGCCGTGCTGTGACGGGCCGCGGGAGGCTTTCCTGCGGTCCTTATCTTTTTTATTTCACAGCAAGGAGATGACGCGTATGTCTATGATTCAGGCGGATCGCCTGACCTTTTCCTATCCCGGCAGTCCTGATCCCGTGTTTCAGGAGGCCTGTTTTCAAATTGACACCGATTGGCGGCTGGGCCTGGTGGGCCGGAACGGCCGGGGGAAGACCACCCTGCTGCGGCTTCTGATGGGGGAGTATCCCTGCGAGGGGGCCCTAATCTCCTCCGTGCCCTTCGACTACTTCCCCTGTCCTGTCCCGGACCAGGAGAGGCTGACGGCGGAGGTGCTGGAGGATCTGTGCCCCGAGGCGGAGAGCTGGCGTTTCCCCAAAGAGCTCGGCCTTCTCGGCGTGGAGGAGGAGGCCCTGTGGCGGCCCTTCTCCACCCTCTCGGGCGGGGAGCGGACCAAGGTCCTCCTGGCGGCCCTGTTCCTGCGGGAGGGGTCCTTTCCCCTCATTGACGAGCCCACCAACCATCTGGACGCCCAGGGGCGGGAACTGGTTTCCGCCTACCTCCGGCGGCAGCGGGGCTTTATTCTGGTGTCCCACGACCGCCGCTTTCTGGACGGCTGCGTGGACCACATCCTGGCCCTGAACCGGGCGGACATCCAGGTCCAGGCGGGAAATTACAGCTCTTGGAAGGAGAACTTCGACCGCCTCCAGCAGTTCGAGGAGGCCAAGGGCGAGCGCCTCCGGAAGGACGTGCGGCGGCTCCAGAAGGCGGCCCGGCGGACCTCCGTCTGGTCCGACCGGGTGGAGGCGTCCAAAACCGGGGCCTATGACAAGGGCTTCGTGGGCCACAAGTCCGCCAAAATGATGAAGCGGGCCAAGGCCCTGGAGGCCAGGCAGGAGAAGGCCCTGGAGGAGAAGGAGGGCCTTTTGAAAAACCGGGAGCTCACGGAGGCGCTGAAGCTCTCCCCCCTGGTCCACCACGCCCGGCGGCTGGCCGCCTGCTCCGATCTGACCCTCTGGTACGGGGAGCGGCAGGTCTGCGGCCCTCTGACCCTCTCCCTGGAGCAGGGGGAGCGGGTTGCCCTGGAGGGCCGGAACGGCAGCGGAAAGAGCAGCTTTTTCAAGCTGCTGCTGGGCCAGGACATCCGCTTTGAGGGGACGCTGTCCCTGGCCTCCGGGCTGGCCGTCTCCTATGTACCCCAGGACACCTCCTTTCTCCGGGGCTCCCTGGGGGACTTCATCCAGGAGCGGGGCGTGGACGAGAGCCTGTTCAAAGCCATTCTCCGGAAGCTGGGCTTCTCCCGGGAGCAGTTCGGACGGGAGCTGGAGGACTATTCCGGCGGACAGAAGAAAAAGGTCCTCATCGCCGCCAGCCTTTGCCAGCCGGCCCACCTGTATCTGTGGGACGAGCCGCTGAACTTTTTGGACATCGAAGCCCGCCTCCAGATCGAGGGGCTGCTGACGCGCTTCGCCCCCACCATGCTGTTTGTGGAGCACGATCGGGCCTTTCAGGAGGCCGTGGCCACCAGGGTGCTTTCCATATAAAGAGGAAAGGGCCCTGGAAGTCCTCCGAGGGGCTTCCAGGGTCCCGTTCACATCAGCGCCACCACCAGCCACAACAGGCCGATGGCTCCCGCGCCCATGAGGGTGTAAACCGCCGGGCTCAGGTCCCGCCAGGCCCGGCTGAACCGGCCGTGGTCTCCCCCGGCGTAGTTCCGGGCCACCCGGCGGGCCTCCTCCACCAGCTCCCGGGAGGTGACGCCCTCCCCGGCGGCGTCGTTCCGCACGATGAAGATCGCCTGCTCAAAAAAGCGCTGGTCCGGGGAGTCCACCACGACCACCCGTCTGGAAATTCCTTTCACCATCTTGTGTGTATGCCTCCTGCAAATTGATGGTTCCATTGTTCCAACACCGGGGGAAAATTATACCTGGAGCGTAAAAAAGAGGAGAGGCGTTTGCGCCTCTCCTCAGAGTGTCGAGAAACGGTAAAAACTCCAACAACGGGAAGGAAGAGAGTTACGAGAGGAACCCAGGAAGGGTTCCTTTCGTTTTCAATCGGAAGTTTTCAGAACTTTTTTAAAGGTCTGAAAACTTGCTCAGGCTGGCGAAAACACTTTTTCGACAGCCTGAGGAGAGGCGTTTGCGCCTCTCCTCTTGGTTTGTCATGATTGTCATTTCATCAGCTCGTACATCACGGCCTTGATGGTGTGCATCCGGTTCTCCGCCTCGTCGAAGACGATGGACTGGGAGGACTCGAACACCTCGTCCGTGACCTCCATGGCCTCCCGGCCGAAGCGCTGGCCCATCTCCCGGCCCACCTTGGTCTTGTGGTCGTGATAGGCGGGAAGGCAGTGCATGAAGCGGCACTGAGACCCCGCCGCGTCCATCAGGGTCTTCGTCACCTGATAGGGGCCCAAGGCGGCGATGCGCTCCTCCCAGACCTCCACGGGCTCGCCCATGGAGACCCACACGTCGGTATACAGCACGTCCGCGCCCTTCACCGCCTCCAGGGGGTCCGGGAGAAACTCCAGAACCGCGCCGGTCTCCTTGGCGACGGCCTGGCAGGTCTCCACCAGAGCCGGGTCCGGCATGTAGGCCTTGGGGGCGCAGGCCACGAAGCGCATCCCCATCTTGGCGCAGCCCACCATGAGGGAGTTGCCCATATTAAACCGGGCGTCCCCCAGGTAGACCAGCTTCACGCCCCGGAGCGTTCCGAAGTGCTCTTGAATGGTCAGGAAGTCCGCCAGAATTTGGGTGGGGTGGAACTCGTCGGTGAGGCCGTTGAACACCGGAACCCCGGCGTATTGTGCCAGCTCTTCCACGATGGTCTGGCCGAAGCCCCGGTACTCGATGCCGTCGTACATGCGGCCCAGCACCCGGGCGGTGTCGGCAATGGACTCCTTCACGCCGATCTGGGAGCCGGTGGGCCCCAGGTAGGTGCTGCCCATGCCCAGGTCTTGGGCAGCCACCTCAAAGGCGCAGCGGGTCCGGGTGGAGGTTTTCTCAAAGATCAGGGCCACGTTTTTCCCCTCCAGATACCTGTGGGGTATGCCCGCCTTTTTCTTGGCCTTCAGGTCCGCCGCCGTGTCCAGGAACCGCTGGATTTCCGCCGGAGTGAAGTCCAGCAGCTTCAAAAAGTGCTTGTGGTTTTCCATAGATGACGCCTCTCTTTCTTTCATTCTGGATCCGGTTGAAAACGGGGAAACGGGCCGCCCAGGGGCGGCCCCGTTTGTTGTTCCAATCAGGCCAGGACCGCTTTCATGATCTCCAGGCCCTTGTCCATCTCGTCCTTTGTGATGACCAGGGGAGGCAGCAGCCGCATTCCCGGCCCGGCGGTGAGAACCAGCAGGCCGTTTTCAATGAGCTTGGCCGCGATCTCCTTGTTGGTCCAGCCCTCCCGAACCTCGACGCCGATCATCAGGCCCAGGCCCCGGGTTTTGCCGAAGCAGGGCAGATTCAGGGCCTCAATGCCCTTGCGGAGATACTCGCCCTTCTCTTGGACCTCCTTCAAAAATCCGTCGCTGAGGGTCTCCTGAACCACCAGGCCCGCGGCGGCGCAGACGGGGTTGGCGCCGAAGGTGGTGGCGTGCATGCCGGGCCCCAGCACGTTCCTGCATTTCTCGTTGGCCAGAATGCCGCTCATGGGCAGTCCTCCGGCGATGCCCTTGGCAAAGCTCACCGCGTCGGGGAGGATATCGTACTGCTGGAAGGCGAACAGGGTGCCCGTCCGGCCCACGCCGGTCTGGACCTCGTCCGCCAGAAGAAGCCAGTCCTTCTCCCCGCAGAGGGCCTCCAGGGCCTTTACGTAGCCCTTATCCAGAGGAAGCACGCCGCCCTCCCCCTGGACCAGCTCCACCATGACGGCGCAGACATCCCCCTGGTCCTGGGCGCGGATCGCCTCCAGGTCGTTGGCGGGGGCGTAGCGGAAGCCCTCGGTGAAGGGGAAGAAGTAGTTGTGGAACACGTCCTGGCCCGTGGCCTTTAAGGTGGTGATGGTCCGGCCGTGGAAGGAATTTTGCAGGGTGATGATGGTGCTGCGGCCCTGGCCGTATTTGTCAAAGCTGTACTTTCGGGCCAGCTTGATCATGCCCTCGTTGGCCTCTCCGCCGCCGTTGGCGAAGAAGACGGCGCTCTCCCCGGTGCGCCGGCAGAGGATTTCCGCCAGCCTGGCGGGGGGCTCGGTGTAAAAGAGGTTGGACACATGGCCCAGCTTCTTTGCCTGGCCGGCGACGGCCTCCGCCCAGGGCTGGTTTCCATAGCCCAGGGCTGTGACGCCGATGCCGCTGGTAAAGTCGATGTACTCCCGGCCCTCCGGGTCGTAAAGGGTGGCCCCCTCCCCGTGGTCCAGGGCCACGGGGAACCGGCCGTAGGTGTTCATGATATACTGCTGGGTCAAGCTCTTAATGGCCTCGGAAGTCATAGGGCCTCCTCCTTTTTCATCATGGTGCCGATGCCCTCGTCGGAGAGCAGCTCAATCAAAATGGAGTGGGGGATGCGGCCGTCCAGGATGTGGACCCGCTCCACGCCGCCGTGGATGGCGTCCACGCAGCACTGCATCTTGGGAATCATGCCCCCGGAGATGACGCCCTCCTCCACCAGGGCCGGGACCTCCCGGGTGCGGACCACGTGGATGAGGGTGCTCTCGTCCTTGGGATCCCGGAGGAGCCCCCGGACGTCGGTGAGGAGAATCAGCTTCTCCGCCCCCAGGGCCTCCGCCAGCTTGGCGGCGGCGGTGTCCGCGTTGATGTTGTAGGCCGTGTCGGAATCCACTCCCTGGGCCACGGTGGAGACGATGGGGATATAGCCATGCTCCAGGGCGTTTTTCACCGGCTCGGGGTTCACGCCGGTAATCCGGCCCACCAGGCCGTATTTCTCGTCCATCTGCTCGGCCTGGAACAGCTGCCCGTCCATGCCGCACAGGCCCACGGCCCGGCCTCCCAGGCGGTTCAGCTGGGAGACCAGGTCCTTGTTCACCTTGCCGCAGAGGACGGCCTGGACGATGTCCATGGTGGTCACGTCGGTATAGCGCAGGCCGTCCACAAATTTGGACTCGTGGCCGATCATTTTCAGCATGGCGGAGATCTCCGGCCCGCCGCCGTGGACCGCCACCACCCGGATGCCCACCAGGTTCAGCAGGATCACGTCGCTCATGACGGCCCGGCGGAGCTCGTCGGAGATCATGGCGTTGCCGCCGTATTTGACCACAATGGTTTTGCCGGTAAATTTCTGAATATAGGGCAGGGCCTCGATTAATGTCTGGGCCTGCTGTTCATGGGAAGACATTCTGTCCGCCCCCTTTTTATGTTCGGTAGTCTCCGTTGATTTTGATATAATCATAGGTGATGTCACAGCCCCAGCAGACGCACTCCCCGGAGCCCTCGCCCATGGCGATGTTGATTTCCACGTCGTGCTCCGTCAAAATCTTTTTCGCCAGGTCCTCGTCGAAGTCCAGGCCCCGGCCGCCGGCGCAGACCTGGATATCCCCGGCGGCGCTGGCGAAGCGGACGCTGACCTTGTCCGGGTCAAAGTCCTCCCCGGAGTAGCCCATGGCGCACAGCACCCGGCCCCAGTTGGCGTCCGCGCCGAAAATCGCCGCCTTGGTCAGGGTGGAGGACACTACGGACTTGGCGATGGTCTCGGCGCTTTTTTCGGACTTCGCCCCCTTGACGGCGCAGGTGATGAGATGCCGGGCCCCCTCGCCGTCGGAGGCCATTTTCTTGGCAAGCTCCGTACACAGGGCCCGCAGGGCCGCCAGGAACGCGTCGTAGTCCGGCCCCTTGGCGGTGATGGGGGCGTTGCCCGCTAGGCCGTTGGCCAGGACGAGGCAGGTGTCGTTGGTGGAGGTATCCCCGTCTACGCTGATGCGGTTGAAGCTGACGTTTACCGTCTCCATCAGAGCGGCCTTGATCATCTCCGGGGAAATGGCGCAGTCCGTGGTGAGGAAGCAGAGCATGGTCCCCATGTTGGGATGTATCATGCCGCTGCCTTTGGCGACGCCGCCCATGCGGACGGTTTTGCCCCCTACGGTGGTCTCCACCGCCACCTCTTTTTTGGTGGTGTCGGTGGTCATGATGGCGTGGCCCGCCGCGTCGCTGGCCTCCGCCGACCGCTCCAGAGCGGCGCAGAGGGCCGGGACGGCGGCCTCAATGGCCTCCACGTTGATGCGCTGGCCGATGACGCCGGTGGAGCTCACCAGCACGTCCTCCGCCCGGCAGCCCAGGGCCCGCGCGGCGGCGGCGCACATGCGCTCCGCGTTTTCCTCCCCCTGGGGGGCGCAGGCGTTGGCGTTTCCGCTGTTGGCGATGACGGCCCGGGCTTTCCCGTCCGCCAGGTGCCGCAGGTCCACATGAATGGGGGCGGCTTTGACCACGTTTTTGGTAAACACCGCCGCCGCCGCGCAGTCCGTGTCGGAGACGATCAGCGCCACGTCCTTCTTCCACTCCGCGTGGGTCTTGACCCCCGCGTGGACCCCCGCCGCCCGGAAGCCCTGGGCGGCGCAGACGCCGCCGTCAATGAAGTTCAGCATATCCGTTCCTCATACTTTCTTAAAGCGCCAGACCCGCCGTTTCCGCGAAGCCCAGCATCAGGTTCATGTTCTGCACCGCCGCGCCGCTGGCGCCCTTGCCCAGGTTGTCCAGGCGGGCGGACAGCATCCGCTGTTCCTGGTTCCCGTTGACAAAAATCTGCAAGCCGTCCGTCCCGGCCAGATTGTTGGCGCCGATAAAGCCGCAGGAGGGCGCGCCGGCGGGGCGGAGGGTCACCACGGGGCTGCCGGCGTAGTAGTCCTCGTACAGCGTCCGCAGCTTCTCCATGGACCAGGGGCCCTCCAGCTCCTCCGCCCACAGGGGGACGGTGACCACCATCCCCTGGGGGTAATCGCAGATCATGGGCGTAAACAGGGGCGGGCGGTCCAGCCCGGCTATGGCGGCCATCTCCGGCAGATGCTTGTGGGCCAGGGCAACCGCGTAATGCCGGGGGCTTTCCAGCTCCTTGTCCCGGTCCGGATCGGTATATTGGGCGATGGCCTTTTTCCCCGCCCCCGTATAGCCCGACAGGGCGTGGCAGGCCAGCCGGGCTTTGGAGGACAGCGCCCCCCTCTCCACCAGGGGCCGGACCAGCGCGAGGAAGCCCGTGGCATAGCACCCCGGATTTGCCACCCGGGCCGCCGTTCGAATGGCCTCCCGCTGTCCGGACAGCTCCGGGAAGCCATACACCCAGCCCTCCGCCGTCCGGTGGGCGGTGGAGCAGTCGATGACCCGGGTGCGCTCATTTTCAATCAGGCCCACCGCCTCCACGGCGGCGGCATCCGGCAGGCAGAGGAAGACCAGGTCGGCGGCGTTGAGGAATTTCTTCCGCTCCGCCGGGTCCTTCCGCTTTTCCTCGTCAATCAGAAGGAGCTCGATGTCCTCCCGGACCGCCAGCCGGTCGTAAATCTGGAGGCCGGTGGTGCCCTCCTTGCCGTCAATATAAACCTTTGGTTTCATGGGGCCGCCTCCCTCTCATTGGCTCCGGGCCTGAATAAACGCCTCGGTCTCCTGAATCTGCCGGGTGGTCTCCGCCTCCGCCGGGCCGCCGAAGCTCTGCCGGAGCGCCATGCAGTTCTCCAGCTTCAGCGCCTCGTACACGTCCTCCCCAAAGAGGTCCGAAACCTCCCGCAGCTCCTCCAGCGTCAGCTCCTCCAGGGTCTTTCCCTGGGCGGAGCAGGCGGCCACCAGCCGCCCCGTGGCGGTGTAGGCGTCCCGGAAGGGCATGCCCTTCTTGGTCAGGTAGTCGGCGCAGTCCGTGGCGTTGATGAAGCCCCGGCCCGCCGCCGCCCGCATATTCTCCGGCAGGACCCGCATGGTGGCGATCATCCCCGTGAACACCGGCAGGCACAGCTCCACCGTGTCCAGGGCGTCGAAGACCGGCTCCTTGTCCTCCTGCATGTCCTTGTTATAGGCCAGGGGCAGACCCTTCATCACGGTCAGAAGACCCATCAGATCCCCGTAGACCCGGCCCGTCTTCCCCCGGACCAGCTCCGCCATGTCCGGGTTCTTCTTCTGAGGCATGATGCTGGAGCCGGTGGAGTAGGCCTCGTCCAGCTCCACGAACTTAAACTCCCAGCTGCACCAGAGGATCACCTCCTCGGAGAAGCGGCTGAGGTGCATCATCAAAATGGACAGGGCGCTCAACAGCTCCAGGGCGTAGTCCCGGTCGCTGACGCCGTCCAGGGAGTTGCCGCAGGGCCGGTCAAAATCCAGGGCCCGGGCCGTCTGAAAGCGGTCGATGGAATAGGTGGTCCCCGCCAGGGCCCCGGAGCCCAAGGGGCACTCGTTGAGGCGCTTTCCGCAGTCCTCCAGCCGGGTCACGTCCCGGGCGAACTGGGCGGCGTAGGCCATCAAGTGCTGGGCAAAGGAGATGGGCTGGGCCCTTTGCAGGTGGGTATAGCCGGGCATCACCGTGCCCTGGTGCTTTCTGGCCTGGCCGCAGAGAGCCTTTTCCAGCTCCAGCAGCCGGCCTATGACGGCTTCGATCTCCTTCCGCACATACATCCGGAAATCCAGGGCCACCTGGTCGTTCCGGGACCGGGCGGTGTGGAGCCGCTTCCCGGCCTCGCCGATCCGCTGGGTCAGCAGGGCCTCGATATTCATGTGAATGTCCTCGTTGGCCGGGGTAAATTCCACCTTCCCCGCCTCGATGTCCGTCAGGATGCCCGCCAGCCCTTGCTGGATGGCGTGTTTGTCCGCCTGGGAGATCACCCCCTGGGCCGCCAGCATCTCCGCGTGGGCCATGCTGCCCCGGATATCCTCCCGGTAGAGCCGCTGGTCAAAGTGAATGGAGGACTGGAAGTCGTTGGCCAGGGTATCCGTCTCCTTGCTGAACCGTCCGCCCCAAAGTTTCATGAGTTTTGTTCTCCTTATAGAAGGGGTCCAGGGGCCGCGGCCCCTGGTTTCTCCGCCTGGCGGAGAAAGAAATTGAAATCATTCTCCTGACGGCATGCGCGTCAGAAAAATACCTTGACTCCAGCCGTCCGGGACGGCGGCTCCAGTGACCGGTGTCACTGGAGAGGGGAATCCAGTGCGCAGCCGTTGGCGGCTTTGCCGCCTTACGGATGCGGCCTCCCCTTGCGGGAAAAGGGGGGACGAAGTCCCCTCTTTAAATTAAAGCTTCCCCTGCTCCCGCAGCGCGAGAACCGTATCCGGCAGGCCCCAGAGATTGATGAAGCCCGTGGCGTTGGTCTGGTCATAGGCGCTCTCGTTGAAGGTCACCAGCTCCTCGGAGTACAGGCTCTCGGGAGAGGTGATGGAGGCCGTGATCATGTTGCCCTTGTAGAGCTTCAGCTTCACGGAGCCGGTCACGTGCTCCTGGGTCTTGTCGGCGAAGGCGCTGAGGGCCTCCCGCAGGGGAGTGAACCACTTGCCGTTGTACACCAGATCCGCGAAGTCCACCGCCAGCTTGCTCTTCATATGGGCGGTGTCCTTGTCCACCGTAATCATTTCCAGACACTCATGGGCCTTATACAAAATCGTGCCGCCGGGGGTCTCGTACACGCCCCGGTCCTTCATGCCCACCAGCCGGTTCTCCACGATGTCCAGCAGGCCGATGCCGTTTT
>CAJUQQ010000053.1 GCA_910588175.1 uncultured Oscillibacter sp. | reverse complement strand
GTTTCTCCCCGCTGGGCCTGGCGCCGCTTGGAGACCTTCACCACCAGCAGGATGATGAGGGCCAGGAGAACCATCCAGGTCCAGTTATAGGCCAGGTACACGGCCACATCCTGGAGGAAGTCCCCAAAGCCGTGGAGCCCGTCCGTGAAGGCGCTGCCCAGGCGGCTTCCAAAGGTGGGCGGGGCCTCCTCCACCGTGGAGAGGCGCAGGACCTCCCGGAGGCGGATATCCACGGTGGCATAGTCCACCAGGGCGTCATAGTGCCGGAGGGAGCCCGTCAGCTGCTCAATCTGGAGCTCCGTCTCGCTGATGGCGTTCTCCAGGTCGATGATATCCTCCATATTCTCCGCCTTGGCCAGCAACGCCTGGAGCCGCTCCATCTTGGTGCGCTGGGTGGCCAGGCGGCTCTCCGTATCGTAGTAGCGCTCGCTGATGTTGTCCGTGTTCCGGTCCTGACTGGTCACATGGCTGAGCTCTCCCACGCTCTCCAGAAAATCACTGAACCGGGGGGAGGGGACGCGGGCGGTATAGCTGGCGCTCCGGTGCCCGTCGCCGTAGCTGCCCATGGAGGCGTATTCCAGATAGCCTCCCAGCTCCTCCACCAGCTTCTCCAGGGCGGCGGCGCAGGCGTCAAAATCCTGTGTCTCCGCCTCCACACCGGCGGTATAGACCATCTTGGCGTTGGCCAGACGGCTGTCCGCTTCCGGCTCGCCGGAGTCGGGGGCACCGGCGGGCTCCTCCGGGCCGGCGCCTCCCGCCGCCGCCGTGGGGGCGGTGTCGAAGCCAAAGTCCCGGACCTCGGCCTTCCAGCTCTCCCCGCTGTCCGTCTGGCTCTCGCTGGCGGCGGGGGCGCTGGAACCGTCGCCGCCGCAGGCGGTGAGGGTCAAGGCCGCCAGCAGGGCGGCCAGAAACAGGGCAAGTCCTCTCTTCATCCGTGCATCCTCCTTTTTCCGCCCCGTCTTCCCAGCGGGGCTTATATCCATATAGACGCATTTCCGGGGTGAAAAGTTGCGGGGCGGGTTCCACTTTTTTGGAACCCGCTTTCCGTAGATTCTTAATCCAGCAGGGTCTCCCAGGTCTCCGCCCGGTATGCCTCGAAGCACATGCGGACCTGCTCCGCCGTGGTTTTCTCCTCCGCCAGGGGCGGCAGGTCCTCCAGGGAGAAATACCCGCTGGCGGTGGTCTCGCTGTTGGGCCGGAACTCCCCGCCCACCAGGGCGCAGAGGACAAAAACCTTGCAGATTTTCCAGGCGTAAACCGGCCGGTTGTGCTTCTCCCGGTCCTGAACGGCAATGACCCTCCGGGGGATCACCTCCAGCCCCGCCTCCTCCCGGACCTCCTTCGCCGTGTTCTCCCCCACGGAGACGTTCACGTCCACCCAGCCCCCGGGGAGGGACCACCGCCCGTCGTTTTCCCGGACCAGGAGAATTCTTCCGTTCTGGAAAACCGCCGCCCGGGTGTCCAGCTTGGGGGTCTGGTAGCCGCTCTCGCAGCAGAAGAGGTCCGTCACCGTCTCCAGAGGCAGGTCCGTCCCCCGGGCCAGCATCTCCGCGGCGATGTCCCGAATCCGCTGGAAGCGCTCGATATCAAAGGGGTCCTTTCCATAGTGCAGGCCCGCCTGGGCCAAAGCCTGGAGCTCCACCGCCCAGTCCAGCCAGGGGGATGTCCGTCCTTCCATAGATCTCCCTTTCTTTACAAAAACAGGGCCCCGTTCCAGGAGCCCTGTTCCAGCCTTATCACGCCACCGCCGAGAACGGCGTCCGCGCCTTTTCCTCTTCCTCGTTCTGCCGGTCCTCCTGCTGGGCGGCGTTGTCCGTCTCCGCCTTGGTGACGGTGCGGGTGGTGCCGCCGGAGACAAAGGACTTGCCGCACTCCGGGCAGATCTCCGAATGCATGGTCACGCTCTGGCTGACCACCTTCCGGCCCTCCCGGTCGGCCTTGGCCTGCTCCCGGTAGACATGCTCCATCTCGTGTCCCCGGACGGCGGAGGCCGCCTGCTCCGGCTTGATGTTGGTGGGCGTCTGATAGGAGACCCCCATGTCGTCGGAGCCGTCCTGGTATTTCCGCTTCTCGCAGGTCTCACACTCGCCCTGCTTCAAGGCGTCCTGGGCACTCTCAGCCCCCAGGGCGGCCTCGCCTGCCTCCTCCTGTCCGGGGAGGCCGGGGATTTGCTCTTCCTGTCCCGGCAGGCCGGGGAGCTTGGGCGCGCCGTTTTGCAGAACATCCTCCGCTCCCTCCAGGTCGTTCCGGCCCAGGGCCTCCTCCGCCTGGAACAGCTGCCCCTCCAGGGCGTTTTTCCGGGAGCCCTGGACGGGGGAGAGGCCGTCTTTTCCGGTCTCCACGAACAGTCCCTCCGGCGTCACCTCGCCGTAGCGGGTCCGCATCCGCCCGGCCATGGCCGCCGGGTCGTTTTCCAGCCGGGCCGTCAGCTCCGGCAGGGAGGCCTCGTCCCGGGAGACGGGGCGCACGGGGCTGACAGGCTCCACCGGCGCCTCCGGAGAGGCGCTTTTCCGGGCCGTCCAGACCTGGGCCTGCTGGGCGCCGCGGGTATTCCGAACATGTTCAGACAACCGAGACGGATAGAACGCGCCAACAGAGCCCATTCCAAAACCGCCCACACCGGAAATTCCACCGATCATCGAATCACCTCATATCTGAATTGCCTCATGGCGATATTCCAACAACTACAGTATACCATACTTTCCAAAAAGCGCAAGAGGCTTTTTGAGCAGGGAGGGTCCTCCCGCACGCTTTATTAGGAGGAGGTGCAGAAGGCAGACCCGCGTGTCCGCTCTCCAATTGGAACCGCCAAAAGGAGAAGGGCGGACACATAGGTCCGCCCGCAAGATGATAGGGCATTCCCTTCAAAAAGGACCACACTCTCCCATCAAAGCCCCACGCGCCCCCTTCGGGCCGGAATCCAGCGAAGCGAATCCGGCCCGAAAGCGAAGAAATTCCCAACAGAGCGCAGTTTTCCGCAAAGCGGGAAACGGAGCGGTGTTGGGAATTTCTGAGCTGGTACGCCCGAGGGGACTTGAACCCCTACCCGTTGCCGGAATGGAACCTAAATCCATCGTGTCTGCCAATTTCACCACGGGCGCGTCAAAGCCGGAATTGATTATACCACACCCTCCGTCCGCCGTCCAGCCCCAGTTTTTCACCCTTGCCTTTTTCCTCTGCCTGTTGTAAAATATCCCCATTCAATACTCAATGAAAAGAGGGCCCGCCATGTCCACTCCCCGCGCCGCCGTTATTCATGACCTCTCCGGCTTCGGCCGCTGTTCCCTGACGGAGGTCATCCCCATCCTCTCCGTCATGGGCGTTCAGTGCTGCCCCCTGCCCACCGCCTTTCTCTCCACCCACACCGGTGGCTTTACCGGCTTCACCTTCCTGGACATGACCGAGGAGCTGCCCCGGGCAGCCGCCCACTGGCGGTCCCTGGGCCTCCAATTCCAGGCCATCTACAGCGGCTTTCTGGGCAGCGAGCGGCAGATCGGCATCGTGGCCGACTTCATCCGCGCCTTCCGGGGACCGGACACTCTGGTGGTGGTCGACCCTGTCATGGGGGACGACGGAAAGCCCTATCAGACCTACACCCCCGCCATGTGCGCCGGCATGGCCCGCCTGGCGGAGCTGGCGGACGTGATCACCCCCAATCTGACGGAGGCCGCCTTCCTCCTGAACCGGGATTACGGGGAGCTTCTGGACGGGGGCCGGGCCCTCCACGACGAGGCGTCCCTCCGCCGCCTGGCGGAGAGCCTCAGCCTGGGTGGGAAGCGCTCCGTGGCCCTCACCGGGGCCGCCCTGGCCCCCGGGCAGACCGGGGCCATGTGCTTTGACGCCCGGACGGGAACCGCGGAGGCCGTTCAGGCGGAGTTTGTGGCCCATCCCCTCCACGGGACGGGGGACGTGTTCGCCAGCGTCCTCACCGGAGCGCTGATCCGGGGGGATTCCCTCCGGGACGCCGCCGCCCAGGCCGTGGAGTTTATCCACGCCTGCGCCGTGCGGACGGTGGAGCAGGGGCTCCCCCTCCGGGAGGGCGTGGATTTTGAGCCTCTGCTGGGGCTGCTGCTTCCCCGGTGACCGCTTTGCTTTTGGGGACGGCCCGTCCGGCAAATGCCCCCGGCCAGGCGTAATATATGGTCAGGCAAAAAAGGCGCTCAGAGCATTGCTCTGAGCGCCTTTCAGCCTTTCGAACTTCTAACCGTTTTTACAGACGGAGCAGGGGTTCAAAACCTCGGGCAAAGAGACGTGGGAAACGTTCCGCTTACGCCGCGGGGATTACCAAAACCTGGCCCACCCGCAGGTCGTTGGGGTTCTTGATGGCATCCTTGTTGGCCTGGTAGATCACGTTCCACTGCCGGCCGGTGCCGTAGGCCTTCTGCGCGATGGTCCACAGGCAGTCGCCGGACTTGACCACGTAATCACCCTCCGCCACCACGGGAGCGGGGGCCGGTTCAGGCGCCGGCGCGGGAGCGGGTTCCTCAACAGGAGCGGGCTCTTCAACAGGCGCGGGTTCCTCGACAGGGGCGGGCTCTTCAACAGGGGTGGGCTCCTCGACGGGAACGGGCTCTTCAACAGGAGCGGCCTCCTCAGCGGGGGCGGCTTCCGCGCCCTCGGCGATGGTAATGCGGCCCGCAGGCTCGCCGTAGGCCTCGGCGCTAACTACGCCGTTCAACTCTTCCTTGATATAGTCCATCAGGACCTCATCCATGGGCAGGCCGAGATCGTAGTTGGTCTTGGCGGAGGCGAAGGCGTAGTAGGTATCTCCGCCGGCAGCCATGAAGTCGTTGGTGGCGATGGAGTAGGTGGCCTTCTCATCAAATTCCTCGCCGCCCACGGAGGTGATGGAAACCCGGTTGATGGAGGCGGGCTTGTGATAGGTGGAGCCGGGATACAGGTCCCCCTCGGCGAATTCGGCGGAGGTATCCACGGTAAACTCTATGCCGCTGACCTGGGGGAAGCCGCCGATAGCGGTGGGGGTGCAGTGGGTGGAGGCTTCCAGGGCCTCCAGCAGCTCGCTGCCCGTGACCTGGACGATGCTCAGGGTGTTGCCGAAGGGCAGGACGGTATTCACGTCCTTTTTCGTGATGTCTCCGGCGGCGATGGGGGCCCGGATGCCGCCGCCGTTGGTGACGGCCGCGTCCACTTCCTCGCCGTTTTTAGCCGCGCCCCAGACCAGGGCGTCGGTGATCAGGTCGCCCAGGTTGGTTTCCTCGGTGCGGTTGCCGGGGTCCTTGTCGCCGTTGAGCAGAACTTCGGTTTTGGCAAAGGCCGCGCCGTAGTCGTCGTCAATCTGCTTCTGGATGGCGGCGGCCCGGGCGGCGATCTCCTCCACGCCGTCCAGGGTAACCGCCTCCACCGGGATGTTCCGGGCGGAGCAGCTGTCCTCCGTCAGCATCACGGCGCCCACATTGGCCAGCTTGGTGCCGGTGGAGGTCACCAGGGTGTCGCCCCGGTCGTTGAGGATGTAGGTGGTCTCACCGGTGATGGCGGAGCCCTGCTCCGGCAGGGTCTTCAGGGTCTCGCCGGCGGCCTCGGCCACCTTGTCGATGGTGGAGTGGGAGTGGCCGTCGATCAGCACGTCGATGCCCTCCACGGCCTCCAGGAGGTCGATGGAGCGGTTGCCCTTGGACTCGTCGTCAATGCCCAGGTGGGCCAGGCAGACGATGTAATCACAGCCCTCGTCCTTCAGCGCCTTGATCTCGGCCTCGGCGATGGCGAACATGTCCTTGCCCGCGGGGAAGGTCACGCCCTGGATCTTGGCGGGATGGGCCTTGGTGCCGCTCTCGGGGGTGGTCAGGCCGAACACGCCGATCTTTTCACCGCCGGGAGCGGTGAAAACGGTGTGGGGATTTTCCGCCTTGCCGTTTACCAGCACGTTGGCGGAGACCACGGAGAATTCGGCGTCCTTGGTGATTTCCTTGAAGTTGGGATAGCCGTAGTCGAACTCATGGTTTCCGATGGTGGCGGCGTCATAGCCCGCCAGGTTCATCAGCTCCACGGCGGTCTTGCCCTGGCTGACGCTGACGGTGGGGTCGCCCTGGATGTAGTCGCCCGCGTCCAGCAGCAGGGTGTAGGCGCCCGCGTCCTGGAAGGACTGCTTCAGCGCGGCCACCTTGGCGTAGCTGCCGATGGCTCCGTGGACATCGTTGGTATGGAGAATGACGATCTGGCCCTCCAGGGGCTTGCCCTCCTCCTCCGCGGCGCTGGCGGAGACGCTCAGAGAGAACATCATCGCCAGAACCAGCAGCAGGGACAGGAATTTCTTGGTCTGCATTCTTTTACCTCCTCTTTGTTTTCGGGCACGGGCCCGGTTCTTGCTGTCATTATAGCACATTTTTTCCAAATAGAAAGCGCAAAGTCGCTTTAGAGGGAAAAATTTTTTGCCACGCCCTCCAAACCTATGGTATACTGTCTATATTTACTACTTCGGAACGGAGGAACAGCGTATGCGCACATTGTTCAAGGGCGGCAGCGTGGTCTCCGGCAAAGGCGTCCGGCGGGCGGATTTGCTGGTGGAGGGGGAGAAGGTGGTCTCCCTGGGCCGGGGGCTCAAGGCGGAGGCGGACCGGGTCATCGACGTAACCGGCTGCGTCCTCTTTCCCGGCTTCATTGACGCCCACACCCACTTCGACCTGGAGGTGGCGGGCACCGTCACCGCCGACGGCTTCGCCACCGGCAGCCGGGCGGCTCTCCGGGGGGGCACCACCACCGTCATCGACTTCGCCTGCCCCGACAAGGGGGAGTCCCTGGCCTCCGGCCTGGAGCGCTGGCGGAAAAAGGCCGTGGGGAAGACCTTCTGCGACTACGGCTTCCACATGACCATCGACGACTGGAACGAGAGCATCCGGCGGGAACTGCCGGAGATGTTCGCCCAGGGCATCTCCTCTTTTAAAATGTACATGACCTACCCCGCCATGCTGCTGGGGGACCGGGACCTCTATTGGGCGCTGAAGGAACTGAAAACCCTGGGGGGAATCTGCGGCGTCCACTGCGAGAACGCCGGGGTGATCGACGGCATGATCGCCGAGAAAAAGGCCCAGGGGGAGCTCTCTCCCGCAAGCCATCCCCGGACCCGCCCGCCCTATCTGGAGGCGGAGGCCGTGGGGCGGCTCCTCCGCGCCGCCCAGGCGGCCCAGGCCCCGGTGATCATCGTCCACCTCACCAACGGCGAGGCCCTGGACGAGGTCCTCCGGGCCCGGAAGCGGGGCCAGACGGTCTACGTGGAGACCTGCCCCCACTACCTGATTCTGGACGAGAGCCTGTACGACCAGGAAAATTTCTCCGACGCGGCCCGGTACGTCTGCGCCCCGCCCCTGCGGGAGCGGAAGGAGCAGGATGTGCTCTGGAAGGCCCTGCGCCGGGGGGAAATCCAGACGGTGTCCACGGACCACTGCTCCTTTACCCTGAAACAGAAGGAGCTGGGACGGGAGGATTTCACGAAAATCCCCGGCGGCCTCCCGGGGGTGGAGACCCGGGGAGAGCTGATGTGGAGCTGCGGCGTGGCGCGGCGGAAGCTCAGCGTAGCCCAGATGTGCCGCCTGCTCAGCGAGAACCCGGCGAAGCTGTACGGCCTCTTCCCCCGGAAGGGGACCCTCCAGTCCGGCGCGGACGCGGACATCGTGGTCTACGACCCCAGCGGCGGGCATGTCATCCGGGCGGAGGACTGCGAGTCCGCCGCCGGGTACAGCCCCTACGAGGGCTTCGCCACCGACGGCGGCATCCGGCAGGTGTGGCTCCGGGGAAGGCTTGCCGTGGAGAACGGAAACGTGCTGTTCTCCCAGCCGGAGGGGCGGTACATGGCCCGGGGGAAGTGCATGCTGTAAATCCGTTCTATCGGGGGACGGGCCGCGCGGGGGAAGGGCGGACACACAGGTCCGCCCTTCTCACCGGACCCTCCGCACCGTTAAAACACGTAAAACCCCGGCGGACCATCCTCAAGGCCCGCCGGGGTTTCAATTTCTCAGGAAAGAGGCTCCTGGCTGAACATCACCGTCAAAGCATACACATGCTCATAGCCCAGCTTCTCATACTCCTCCGGCTGAAAGAAGTAATCCGTGAAATAGGAGATGACCTCGTTTTTCGTGGTATTGATCTGGATGGCCAGGGGAATTTCCTGCCCATAGACGATCTCCGTCCGGTTGGAAAGGAAGGATGTTGTCCGGCCCATGCCCTCGGGGTCGTCGATCTCCTCCGAAGAGCCGTACTTCACCGCCGTGAAATCCTTCCCGAACTGCACCGCCTCCCGGCACTCGCCCCGGAGGTCCTCAAAGCCGAAGGCCATCCGGCCCTTCTTCTCTCCCTCTTTCAGGGCCATGCCCCCGCCGCCGGTGACGAGCTCCCACCTGCCGTCCTCCAGCAAATAGGTGTTCACGCTGACGGTTTTCGCCGTGCCGTCCAGCACCACGTCAAAAAGGTGCTGGTCCATGTCCGCCCCCAGGAGCTTGGCCACGGCCTCCTCCTCCTCATTCAGCTCCGCGGGCTGAATGTACATAGCCGGGGCCGCCTCGGCGGAGCACCCCGCCAGCAGGGCCAGCAGGACCAAAAGCGCAAATACTTTCTTCATAAGATGTTCCCTTCCCGCAAATCTGCGTCGCCGCCGCTCCGGCCCGGTTCACTACCAGACAACCAGAGCGAGCCAAAGTTCTTTTTGCCTGCTTTTTCTTACAAGAAAAAGCAGGTCAGCCCCAGGTCACATCGACCACCGTTCCGTTCTGGAATTCCACCGTCTCGCTTTTCATGATATAGTCCGTCTTCCCGATCCGAACCTCCTGCTCCCCGACCTTGGTGGTCATAACCTCCTCCTTGGGCACCGTGGCGGTGCAGGTAAAATAGAGGTTCACGTGGTCCGGGTCCTCGTGCCACTGCCCGTCGGGCCCCAGCTCCAGCCAGGGGGTGGCCTCCACGGACTCAATGCGCCCGTTCAGCCGGGCCCCGGAAGCCATGAGGGGGGAGGGCAGATTCTCCTTGGAATTCTCGTACAGCTCCGCGGCCACGTTCTGCACCCGGACCACGTAGGTAATCTCCATGGTGGGCACCTCAATGGTCCCGCCCCGGTTCAAAAGCCTCGCGGCGGCGTAAACTGCCACGGCCAGAATCAGGACCACGGCGATGATATCCACGATGTTGAATTTTCCAATGCGAAACGCTTTCTTCTGTTCCATGCCAGACCTCCGTAACGGGCCCAGGGCCCGCCTTCTTTCGATTGATGGAGCCTTTGGTAGACAAGGCTCGGAAAATATTATATAATACCTTCCACAAAATCACAAGGGGATTTTTCACATGAATGTCATTCATCTCATCAGCGGCGGCGACTCCGGCGGGGCAAAGACCCACGTCCTGAGCCTCCTCCAGCACCTAAACGAGACCATTACCGCCCAGCTGGTCTGCTTCCGGGACGGCCCCTTCGCCGAGGAGGCCCGGTCCCTGGGCATTCCCACTAAAATCATGGGGGGCAACCACATTTTCAAAATCCGCCGCCAGCTGGCGGAGTATATCCGCCAAGAAGGCTTCCAGCTCATCCACTGCCACGGCTCCCGGGCCAATATGATAGGGGCCCTCCTCCGGGGGGTCACGGGCCTTCCGGTGGTCACCACCATCCACAGCGATTATAAAATCGACTACATGGGCCGCCCCCTGGCCCGGTGCACCTTCGGGGTTATCAACACCTGGGCCCTGCGGCGGCTGGACTACCGCGTGGGCGTGTCCGACGCCATGGTGGACCTGCTCATCTCCCGGGGCTTCCCGGCGGACCGCTTCTACGCCATTTATAACGGCATCGACTTCACCCCCGCCCCGGATCAGGGGGACCGGCTGCCCTACCTCCGCTCCCTGGGGGCCCAGGTGGAGGCGGATTCCGTAGTGGTGGGCATCGCCGCCCGGCTGAACCCTGTGAAGGACATGTCCACCTTAATTCGCGGATTCGCCGATGCGTATAAATTTTGTAATAAATTACGATTAGTAATTGCCGGAGATGGCGAGGAACGGGAAAAGCTGGGAAACCTGGCCCGGGAGCTGGGGGTGGAGCAGCAGGTCACCTTCGCCGGGTGGATCAGCGGAGGCATGGACCGTTTCTACAGCGCCCTGGACATCAACGTCCTCACCAGCCTGTCGGAGACCTTTTCCTACGCCCTGACGGAAGGGGCCCGGTTCCATCTCGCCACCATCTCCACCGCCGTGGGGGGGCTCCCCTACCTCATTGACGACGGGGTCAACGGCTATCTGTTCACCCCCCGGGACTGGGAGACCCTGGGCAAGCGCCTGGCAGCCCTGGGAACCGACGGGGCTTTGCGGCGGGAGATGGGGGAGAGGCTCTTTGAAAAGGCCTCCACCCAGTTCTCCATTGAGAAGACCGTGGACACCCAGCTCCATATCTACGGGGAAATCCTCCGCCGCCACGCCCGTCCCCCGGCGGCCCGGGACGGCGCGGTGATCTGCGGGGCCTACGGCCGGGGCAACGCAGGGGACGACGCGATTCTGGAGGCCATTCTGGAAGAGATGCGGTCCATCGACCCGGACATGCCCGTGACGGTTATCTCCAAAAATCCCAGGGCCACCCGCCTTTCCTACCGGGTCCGGGCCGTCAGCCGGGTGGACCTTCCCGGCTGGCTGGGGGCCATGCGCCGGGCAAAGCTCTATATCAACGGCGGCGGAAGCCTCATTCAGGACGTGACCTCCCGCCGGTCCCTCTGGTTCTATCTCATGAACATTCGGGCCGCCAAATGGGCGGGCTGCAAGGTTCAGATGTACGGCTGCGGCATCGGTCCCGTCACCCGGGAGAACCACCGGAAGCTGGCGGCCAAGACCCTGAACCGGAACGTGGACGTGATCACCCTTCGGGAGCCGGATTCCCTGGCGGAACTGCGGTCCATGGGGGTGGACAAGCCGGAAATCCGCCTGACGGCGGACCCGGCCCTGACGCTGTCCCCAGCGGTGGAGGAGAAGACGGACAGCGTCCTCCTCCGGGCGGGCATCCCTCCCCGGGGCCGGTATCTCTGCTTTGCCCTCCGGCCCTGGGCGGGTTTTCCGGAGAAGGCCCCCGTCTTCGGGGCGGCGGCCCGGTACGCCTGGGAGCGCTATGGCCTGACCCCGGTGTTCACGGCGGTGGAAAAGGGCCAGGACCCCGCCGCCGCCCGGCTGGCGGCCCAGAATCTAGGCGGCACGCCCCATTATTTCCTGGACGACGCGGGGGCCGCCGGGACCATCATCGGGGCTCTGTCCCGGATGGAGGCGGTGGTGTCCATGCGGCTCCACGCCCTGATTTTCGCCGCCGGACAGGGCATCCCCCTGGCGGGGGTGGTGTACGACCCCAAGGTCTCCTCCTTCCTCCGGTATATCGGGCAGGAGAACTTCACGGACCTGGAGGACCTGACCCTGGAAAACCTCCAGGCCATGGTGGACCGGGCCGCCGCCCAGGCCGGGGACAAAGCGGCCCAGGCGGAGGCGGTGCGGAAGCTCCGGGAGCTGGAGCGGGGAAACGTGGACATCGCCCGCCGCCTGCTGGAGGAGTAAATCAGGAGGAGCAGAAGGCCCGCTGGGTGCTGATGGTGGCCAGGGTGTCCCCCAGCTGAACCAGGATGGCCGCCGTCAGGTCCAGCTCCTCGTCGCTCAGTTTCCCCGCGATGGCCACCGCCAGAGAATTCACCATGGTGGTCAGGGCCAGGGGGTCGCAGTTTGGATTTCTCATGCTATCACCGCTAACAGTCTATGCGGGACCGGGCTGGGCGGTTCCCCTGGAAGGAGTATTTTTATGAATCTAAACACCGTATGCACCATTGGAGATGTGATTCGCGCCCGCCGGGACCTCTGGCTGGGGGGAGGGAGCGATGCCCTGGCGCGGGATTTGGACTGGTTTCTCTACACAGAGGGCACGGAGGACGATTACCGCATGGACACCCCCTGCATCATCGCGGACCCGCCGGACTATGACGACGAGAGGGAACTGGAGCTTTTCCCCGCCTTTTGCGACAAGCACCGGATGTACAGCGAGCTGATGCCGGAGACGCTGGACGACGTCCTCCTCAGCGCCCTGGAGCAGAAGCGGGACGCGTCGGAGGAGGAGCTGATTTACGCGCTGAACTATTACGCGGAGATGGACGCTTTTTTCCAGTTCTGAGCTTGTCTTTTCCCGGCGCTTCTTGTACAATCAGAAAAAGCGCGCGCTCAAAAACATATATCTGGAGGGAACTCAACATGACTTATCAGGAAGTCTTAGAAAACGCCCGCACGTGCATGGGCCCTCACTGCAAATCCTGCCCCACCTGCAACGGCCTGGGTTGCCGGAACGCTATCCCCGGCCCCGGGGCCAAGGGCATCGGCACCGGCTTCATTCGCAATTATCAGAAGTGGCAGGAGCTCTGCGTCAACATGGACACCATCTGTGAGAACAAGCCCGCAGACACCTCCCTTACGCTCTTTGGCCAGACGGTGGACCTCCCCGTCTTCGCCGCCCCGGTGGGAGCCATGCAGCTCCACTACGGCGACAAGTACGACGATCTGGCTTACAACGACATCCTGGTGGCCGCCTGCGCCCAGGCGGGCATCGCCGCCTTCACCGGCGACGGCACCAATCCCGCCGTCATGGAGGCCGCGGCGGAGGCCCTGAAAAACCAGAAGGGCCGGGGCGTGCCCACCATCAAGCCCTGGAACCTGGAAACCATCCGGGAAAAGCTGGCCCTGGTGAAGGCGGCGGAGCCTTTCGCCATCGCCATGGACATCGACGCGGCGGGACTCCCCTTTCTGAAAAACCTTCAGCCCCCGGCGGGCAGCAAGACCGTGGCGGAGCTGAAGGAAATCGTGAAGATGATGGAGGGCACGCCCTTCATTCTCAAGGGCATCATGACCGTCCGGGGGGCCGAGAAGGCCCTGGAGGCCGGGGCCAGCGGCATCGTGGTCTCCAACCACGGCGGGCGGGTCCTGGACCAGTGCCCCGCCACGGCGGAGGTCCTGCCCGCCATCGCGGACGCCGTGG
>CAJUQQ010000052.1 GCA_910588175.1 uncultured Oscillibacter sp. | reverse complement strand
GCACCGCCGCCTCCAGCAGCGCGCCGCTGACCGGCTTGGCCAGATATCCGCTGAACCCCTCTCTCCGGTAGAGAAGCTGGTTGTCGCTGCCCGCGTTGGCCGTCAGCGCCACCACGGGCACCACCTGGCACAGGCCGGCGGGCTGGACCCGCAGGGCGTGGAGACACTCGATTCCGTCCATCTCCGGCATCAAATGGTCCATGAGGATGCAGTCGTAATGGTGGTTCTGCGTCAGCCGCAGGCACTCGGCTCCGCTGGAGGCCGTGTCAATCTGGATCTTGGTCTCCGCCAGCAGCTTTTTGACCACCATCAGGTTCATGTCGTTGTCGTCCACCACCAGGATGTGGGCGTCCGGCGCCTCGAAGCTCTGCCGGTAGGTCTCCCCTTCGTGTACCCTGGACCGGGAGGCCAGCGTAAACGTCCCCAGCTCCTTCTCGTCCACGATGTCCTGCTCCAGCGAGACGATAAACGTGGATCCCTTGGTATAGACGCTGTTCACGCTGATTTCGCCGCCCATCAGCTCCACCAGCTGGTGGACGATGCTCAGGCCCAGGCCGGTGCCCTCGATGTAACGGTTCCGCCCCTCATCCACCCGGCGGAAGGCGTTGAAAATATAGGGGATGTTCTCCTTCTTCACGCCCTGGCCCGTATCCTCCACGGAATACCAGACCCGCACCCGGTTGACGCCCAGGCGCTCGCACCGGACGGAGAGGGAGACGGAGCCCGCGCTGGTGTACTTTACCGCGTTGTTCAGCAGGTTGATGAGAACCTGCTTGATGCGCACCTCGTCTCCACAGAGCATGCTGGGGATGGAGGGGTCCACATGGAGCTTGAATTCCAGGTCCTTCTCCTTGGCCTTGATCCAGATCATGTTGACAATTTCGGAAAAGAGCGCGCCGGTCTCATAGGAGACGTTGACGATTTCCATCTTTCCCGACTTGATCTTGGAGATGTCCAGAATGTCGTTGATCAGCGAGAGCAGCAGCTTGCTGGCTCCCTGGATGTTCCGGGCGTTTTCCGCCACCTCTTCGGAAATATGCTCCCGCAGAATGATTTCGTTCAGCCCGATGATCGTGTTGATGGGCGTGCGGATCTCGTGGCTCATGCTGGAGAAGAAGTGGTTCTCCGCCCGGTTCAGCTCCTCAATCTCCTTTTTCTGCCGCTGGGAGAGGGCGTTTTCCTCCTCGTACATCTTGTTCAGGAACATGAGCAGGATGCTGGTGAGCAGTCCCACCATGATCATGGAAAACGCGGAGTCGAAGAGCGCGTCATGCTGGGAGCTTGGCGCGGCCAGGGCCGGGAAGTAAAAGGCGGTGCCGTAGCAAAGCATGGTTTCCGCCGTGCAGAGCCCGAAAAACACGACTCTGCGCCGGCCCTGGAGGGTGATGCAGACGTAGATGAAGCAGAGCACGAACCACTCCGGCACGCCGCTGTAAAAGCCTCCGGCGGAAAAGAAGGTAATGGGGAACAGGATCAGCAGCAGCATGGCGATCAGCGTAGCGCCCAGGTGGATGCGCTTTTGCCGGATGCTGTACTTGACGATCACCGTCATGGCGGTCAGGCTGAGCAGCAGGATCAGGATATTCCAGATGCTTCTGCCCATGGGCAGGGTGAACGTGATGGCGATCATGCAGACGCCTGTCACAATGCGGAACATCCGCTCGCGGAGGCTGATCCGGTGATCGGTGATAATCTCAAACCATTTTTTTATCACGAAGTTTTCCACTCCTCAGAACACGACATTTCAGGAAGGGCGGCTAGATTTCCCCGGCGATATGCCCGCAGAGCTCCTCGTGGGCCCGCAGCAGCGCGGAATGACGTTCCCGGATAAAGTCCGCGTCTCCCCGTTTCCCGGCCAGCTCCAGCTCCTTCGCCTGGGCGGAAAGCGCCTCCGCCCCGATGGTCAGGGATGTGCTTTTCAGCGCGTGGACCTTTACCGCGTAGTCCGTCCAGTTGGCGCTTTCATACAGGGAGACAAGCTCCGCCCGCTTTTCCGGCCCCTGGGCGCAGTACATCCGCAGCATTTCCAGGTAAAAGCTCTCGTCCCCGGCGCAGTAGTCCAGCCCCAGCCCCGTGTTGACGCCGGCCCGCTCCAGCCGGTCATAGGAGAGGCCGTCTCCGGCGGTCCGCCCGGGCTCCTCCGCCTCCTCCGGAACGGCGGCGTTCGCCTGCGGAGCCTCCGCTTCCAGGGCGGCGTTCGCCTGCGGAGCTTCCTTCTCCGGGACGGCGGCGGACGGCGGCGCATCCTTGCCCTCGGGTCTCGCGCTGTACTGGATGCGGCTTGGGGACAGGACCTTCCGCAGCACCCGTTCCAGAACGGTGCGCTCAATGGGCTTCGGGACAAATTCGGTGAAGCCCTCGCTGCGGAACATCTCCCGGGCGCCGCTGACGGTGTTGGCGGTCAGGGCGATCACCGGGAGGTCCTGATAGATGCCGCCCCGCAGCTCCCGTATTTTTTTCAAAGTCTCCACCCCGTCAAACCCGGGCATCATATGGTCCAGGAAAACAATGTCGTAGGCAACGTTGCCGCACTGCGCCACCGCCTCCCGGCCGCTCAGGCAGGTGTCCACCTCGATTCCATAGCTGCCCAAAACGCCCTTGGCCACCACGAGGTTCATCTCCTCGTCGTCCACCGCCAGGGCCCGCACGCCCACGCAGGTAAAGGGCTTCCGGGCCGCGGCCTGGTCCTCGGCAAATCCCCGCTCCTCCGTCTCCCCGTTCAGCAGGTTTGCCACGGAAAGGGCCGAGAAGGGCTTATGTATGATCAGCAGGCGGCTCTCCCGGCCCAGGTTGAACTCCCGCTCCGCGATGACAACGACCCGGAGGGTTTCCGACAGCTCCTCGTAGTAGGCCGGGTTTTCCTCGTATTCCGCCTGGGCGATGAACACATGGGTCAGCGGATGGCTGCGCCGCACCTTCAGCAGGCCCTCAAAATTGTGCACCTGGTGTCCCTTTACGCCAAGTCCCTGCACCAGGCTCATGATCAGGCCGTCATAGTATTCCCGGACCTCGTCGCAGCTGTACTTTTCCGGCTTGAAGTAGCACGCGATGCAGAGCTGGTCCGGGTGATTGAGCACGATGCAGGGCTGCTCGTCCGCGACGCCCTGGGGAATTGCGATGTGGGCGTTGAGCCCCTGCTGTTCTTCGCTGGCGAAATGAATAAAACCGCCCATGGCGGTCAGAAGGCCCCGAGCGATGGGAAGCCCAAGCCCAAGCCCGCCGGCGAAGCGGCTGCTTCCGGAGTCTGCCTGGTAAAAGACGTCGTACATTTGCGTCAGCTGGGAGTTTGTCATGCCGATGCCGGTGTCCCGGATATCCACAAGCAGATTGACGCCGTAGTTCTCCCGCCGGGCTCGGATGCGGACGTTTACGCCGCCCTCCTCGGTGAACTTGATGGAGTTTTCCACCAGGATCTTGAGCACGTGGGAAATTTTCTCCGCGTCTCCGATGAGGACCGCCGGCATTTTCGGGTCGATGTCAAACACCAGCTCCAGGTGTTGGCGGTTGCTTTGCAGGGCGGTCATGGTGATCACATCGTTCAGCACCGACGTGATCATATACTCCTTTTTGGCGGGGGTCAGCGTGCCCTCCACAATCTCTGTGTAGTCCAGCATATTGTTGATCTGGCTGGACAGACGCTTTCCCGCCATTTTGATGGAGGTCATCTCTCCCCGGACCTCCGCCGGAAGATTCCTTCCCAGGGCCACCTCGCTGATGCCAATCACCATGTTGATGGGCGTGCGGAGCTCATGGGATACGTTTGACAAAAAGACGGCGTTCTGCTTTCCCGCGGATTCCAGCTCCGCGAATACGCGCTCATACCATTTCCGCTGGGCGTTTCGCCGGTTGATCCAGTACGCCGCCAGCGCCACGCCGCCAAAGGTCACGACAATGCCGAGACCCAGGTGAAACGCGTTCTGGAGCCCCATCCGGTAGGATATGGTGCGGAGGACCAGAGCGTGATGCAGCAGCGCCAGGAAATACAGCGCCGCCAGCAGATACAAAATCCGCTTTTTGTTCAGCATAAACAGCGCCAGGATTAAAACGCAGGCCACGGCGGGAAGATCAAAAAGGCTGGATTCATGCACGCCGAAAAAGAAAAATTCGATCAGCGTCAGTCCGGCGCATAAGTTTTCGTAGAGCGCGTTTGACCCAAGCTTCGCGATGTGCATCAGCCATACGCTGAAGCAGCCCGCCGTCATCAGCGGAAGCACCCAGAATTCCCAGGCCATAAACATGGACACCAGGCCCAGGATTCCGCTGAATACGGTGACGATGACAGCCAGCAGCAGGTGTTGGCTTGCTTGCTCCTCTGCCCTCATGCTTTTTCAAACTCCTGCGCGACGCGCTTGAGAAGCTCCTGCGGCTGGTAGGGCTTTTTCAAATAGTTCACCGCGCCCAGCTTGATGGCGCTGTGGACGTCCTCCTCCAGCCCCGAGGCGGTCAGGAAAATCACGGGGATATCCGCGGCAAACTCCTTCATGCGCCCGAAGGTCTCAATGCCGTTCATTCCCGGCATATCAATATCCAGAAGGACCATGTCAACCTTTTCGTTCCGCAGCTTCACCAGCGCCTCGATTCCGGAGTCCGCCAGAAGCACGTCGTAGTCCTTCCCCAGGATGATGCGTGTTCTCGCCAGATTCATGTTGTCGTCATCGACTACCAAGATATGCTTTTTCATGTCGTCGCCTCCCTGTTTTGCTGCCGGGGCCAAAGGCCCGGCAGAATTTATTCTAAAGTATACTCGCGGGAAAATCAAGCCCGTATTTCCGATATAGTCAGCACAGTTGAAAATCGGTCCATACCGATTTTCAAACAGCGGCACGGCCGCTGAGGGGTACCCCCTGTGCTGATTATGAAGTCCACCGCATGGCCGCTTTGCGGCCCGTGGGGCGAATGATTGCCCCACAAGTTGAAAAGAAGATTCGGCTTCTTTTCAACTGCGGTGACTATAAAAAAGGAGCCGGGCACGGCGGAAATGTACGGGGGCCGCCCCTGGAATCCAAGGGGCGTCAGTCCGCGCCGCCGAGGGCGTGGACCACGCGGGCGCACGCCTCGAATTCCTGTCTGCCGGTCTGCCGCAGCTCGTATTCCGGCAGGGAGGGCAGACCCATGGAAACCCCGGGCTTCCGGTAGAGCATGCCGCTGTCGAGGGGAGCGCCCCCTCCGGTGGTGTGGAAGGCCCGGATTCCGGCCCGCTGGTGGATGGCCCGGATGTTCTCCTTCCGCACGCCGCAGCCGGCCATGATCTCAATCCGGCCCGCCGCCCGGCGAACCAGCTCCCCCAGGAGCTCCGCCCCCTCCAGGGCGTTTCGCGCCTGGCCGGAGGTCAGTATGGTCCGGCAGCCCAGCCGGACCGCCGCCTCCAGCGCCGCGAAGGGATCCCGGGTCATGTCGAAGGCCCGGTGGAGCGTGATGTCCATCCCTCCGGCGGAGTCCGCCAGCCGGCGCATCCGCCGTTCGTCCACCTCCCCCTCCGGGGTCAGCACGCCGGTGACGACCCCGTTGGCCCCCAGGTCCCGGAAGGCCTCGATCTCTTCCCGCATCTCATCCAGTTCCGCGTCCGAGTAGAGAAAGTCGCCGAAACGGGGACGGATCAGAACGTTGATTTTGACGGCGCAGTCCCGCCGGACCTGCCGGAAGAGGGCGCGGGACGGCGTTGTCCCGCCGATGGCGAGATTCGCGCACAGCTCCAGCCGGTCCGCCCCGCCCTGGAAGGCGGCCAGGGCGGAGGCGTGGGAATCCACACAGCCCTCAATGAGAGGCGTTTTCATAGAGGAACCTCCTTATATAAATTCTCCATCCGCCCGGTTTCGTCATCCCGCTTCTCCGCCGGGGTCGCCGCGGCGTTTTCCGCGTCCTCCGGTCCTGGCAGGAGGCGGCACGGCCCCGGAAGCGGAGGGCAAAGGGGCTTGTCCCGTTTTGCCGTTGTTTCCATGCTCCGGCGCGTTTTCCCGTGAAAGAGCCCCGGCGCGGTATCACCGGCAGTATACCATAGCCGGGGCCCGATTTCCATCTGAATCCACGTACTCCACGAAAACTTTTTCGAACCGGCAGCGCCGGAGCGGTCAGGCGTTTTTTCCTTGACGGTTGACCTGGCGCTCTGCGCCGGGGAGGACGGGAGCGCAGCGGGGGCTTCCGCTTTACGCGCTCCGCTCCGGCAGAGCTTGGAAGAACGCCCGGTTATGGAGGACCGCCGGGGAATCCGGCTTGTAGAAGGCGGCGAGCTCGTTGTAGGTTTCCGCCCGTTTCTGCTCGCCCAGGCGGCTGGAGCAGACGCACAGCTGGATGCAGGGGAGATAGCCGTAGCAGTCCGGGGAGACAAAGCCGCCCCGGCGGTCGTCCCGGGCGCAGGTCAGGGCCAGGGCGTACCAATAGGCCGCCTGCCGGTAGGACTGTTTCTGGAAAAACCAGAGGCCGATGTCACAGCAGACCTCGGCCCGGGGCCGGTCGTAGACGAAGCTGCGCAGCAGCGCCGCCAGCGCCGCCTGGTCATGGCCCAGCTCCTTATGGCAATAGGCGCAGTGGCAGCAGGCGTCGATGTTGTTCTCCACCCAGCCTTGACCCTCCTCCAAAAAGCGCTCAAGGACTTCCAGGGCCTCCTTCCAGCGGCGGTGGTAATAGAGCTCCCGGCCATAGTAGAACTGCTGGCGGGGGTCCAGCTTCTTTCCGGCGTTCAGCTGCGCCTGAAAGATCCGCAGGTTCCGGTCCGGGTCGGAGGGACGGGTTTTGCGGTGGGTGACGGCAAAATCCGCGTATAGGATTTCCCCAACCGGCGTAACGGCCTCGTGGACGGCCCCCGCCCAGCGCATCCCGGACCGGTTTTTGATCAGGCGCTCCCGGTAATAGGAGAAGGTCACCCGGCCCTCCCCGTCAAACCCCGTGTGATAGGGAGCCATGACCACGGAAACGGAGGGGTCCAGGGTCTCCTTCAAGGTCAGGAACGCCTTCTGATCTTCCTCCAAGAGCACGTCGTCGGCGTCCAGCCACATGCAATAGTCCATAGACGCGCGGGAGAATGACTCGTTCCGCGCGGCGGCGAAATCGTCCCGCCAGGGGAAGTCAAAAATCAAATCGGTGTACCGGGCGGCAATCTCCTTTGTGCGGTCGGTGGAGCCGGTATCCACAATGACGATCTCATCCACCAGATGGGATACGCTGTCCAGGCACCGTGCCAGCACATCCTCCTCGTTTTTTACAATCATACAAAGACTGACGCTTACCATAGGGAAGCCTCCTTTGAACTCGTCATGAAAGGGACAGACAAGACCCGCTCCCGCCGGCAGAAGCCGGCGGGAGCAGATGGTTTTGACTTTGCGGGCTTGCGTTTATTCTTCTTCGAAATCCCATCCGCCCTCCACATCGTGCTCCGAGTCGCTTGCCGGGTTCGACCCGTCCAGCCGGATGATGGACAGGGAGGCCCCGGCTCCGCCGCCCACCAGGATGGCGGCCCCGGCAAGCGCGGGCGGGTACATCTGGAGGGAGATGGTGGAATTCGCGGGCAGTTTAACCGTGATCTGATTCTCAAAGCTGGAACGGGGGAGCGCGGGGGGAAGCGCGGGGGAGAGGGTGGAAGCGGCGTTGTTGACGCCGTTGATCACCAGCCGGGTCCCCATCTGCAGGGCCAGCGTGGTATTCACATGGTAAGAGATCTGATAGGTGCCCGCCTCGGCCACGGTAAATACCGTGTTCCCGGAGTTGGCGGTGATGCCGGAGGGCAAAACCTGGGCGTTGGGCAGGGCGATGGGGGTACCGCCTACCGCCACCGCGATGGTGCTGCCCTGGGTGTTGGCGGCGAAGGCGGCGGTAAGGCCGGGGCTGGTGGCTCCGGTGGGTCCGGCGGGACCGGTGGCGCCGGCTGCGCCCGGGAGCCCCGCAGGACCTTCCGCCCCGGCGGGACCGGCCGCGCCGTCCGGCCCGGTGGGACCGGCGGGCCCGGCGGGACCCGTTTCGCCCGCCGGGCCGGGATTACCCATAACGCCCGCCGCTCCTTGCGGGCCGTCCGGCCCCGTGGGACCCGTGGGGCCCGCCGCACCGGCGGGACCTTCCGCCCCGGTGGGGCCGGTGGGACCGGTGGGACCGGCAGGGCCCTCGGCGGGCCCGGTGGGACCGGCAGGACCGGCGGCCCCGGCGGGACCGGGGAGAACGGGGGCCTTCATGGCCGCGCTCAGCTTGGCGGCCAGCAGCGTTTGCTGCTCCATCACATCGGCCAGAGTGTCCTGCACGCTCCGGTTGACCTTCATGACCTCCTCAAAGGAGGCGGCGTCTTCCAGCCCCGGCAGGGTGCCCAGGACATATTGCAGCTTTTCACCCTCGGCGTTGAGGATATGGCTCAGACTGAGCTCCTCCGCCGCGATGGAGGAGATGATCTCATTGAGGCTCCCCTCCCGGGTCAGCGGGGGATCCATTTGGGGAAACGTAGGCATTGACATGAGACATCCCTCCTCAGCTCAGGCGGGTGATGGACAGGGTCGCTCCGGCGGCGCCGGGCAGCAGCGTGGGCGAGCCGATAATGCCGTACATTTGCAGGGAAATGGTGGTCCCCGCGCTCAGGTTCTCGATGATCTCGTTGGAGAAGTGGCTCAAAGCCAGCGAAGGCGCCACGGTGGAAGCCAGATTCGGCGCGTTGTTGATCAGCAGCCGGGTGCCGCTGGCCAGAGCGGTGGAGGTGTTGACCGTATAGGCGAGCCGGTAAAGGCCGGGGGTGCTTACGGTAAACACGGTGTTGGTGCCGTTTACCGTAATGCCCGCAGGAAGCACCTGACTGTCCGGCAGGGGGACCGGAACGCCCAATACGACGACCGGCAGAAGGGAGCCGCTGGTGTTGGCGGCAAAGGCGGAAGCAGCGGTGACGCTGGGACCGGTGGCTCCGGCGGGGCCGGTGGCTCCGGTGGGGCCGGTAGCGCCCGCAGCGCCGGTGGCTCCCGCCGCTCCGGCAGGGCCGGCAGCGCCCGCCGCGCCGGTGGGCCCGGTGGGACCCGTGGGGCCGGCAGGACCGGTGGGACCGACTGCGCCCGTAGCGCCAGCAATGCCTTGCAGACCTTCCGGACCGGTGGGGCCGGCTTCGCCTGTGGCGCCCGTGGCCCCGGTGGCCCCGGTGGCTCCGGTGGCCCCCGTGGCGCCGGTGGGACCGCCCGCAGGGCCGGTGGGGCCGGTGGGACCAGTGGGACCGGTGGGACCCTGCATGGGAGAGGCCGCCAGCGCGCCCTGCATCTTCGATTTCAGGAAGATTTGGTTCTGCGCGGCGGTCTCCAGCATGCCGCGGACGCTCTCGTTGACGGCCAGCACGTCGCTGACCGTAGCGGCGGGACCGCTGAGCCCCGGAAGGGTGCCCAGAATATATTGCAGCTTCTCGCCTTCCGCGTTGAGAATGTGGCTCAGGCCCAGCTCCTCCATGGCGATGGAGGAGAGAATCTGGTTAACCGCGTCCTCCCGCTGGATGGGCGGGTCGATGTTGGGAAAACTTGGCATAGACATAAAGAATGTGTCTCCTTTCAAGCCTTGGCGCCGGCCAGGGCATGCCCCGTGCCGCGTGGGACGGAGAGCTTTCCCCGGCGAAGCGCCCACGGCATTTTATGCGCCCGCCGGGCGTCAGGTTCCAGCGGTACGGAACGGGTCCGGCCGCGCAAGAGAAAGCGCCGGGGGAGAGCCCCGCCACGCGGTGTGATCCCGCCTCCCCGCCATATCAGGAAGGCCGGGGAGAAGGCTTTGCCCCTCAAGGGGGCGCGGTCTCGACGCGGAAGACCGGCCGGATGACGGGGGATGGCGCGGATTTGTCCTTGGCGCACAAGAAGCGGTGCCGGATTATTCACGATGCACGTTGATGAGAGGCGGAACTTCTGATAAATTGTGCTAGATAGATGCCGATAGATGCGGTTAAGCGCGGCGTGACGGGGAGGGTGCGAACAAAGGATCGACGGCGTGGAGCTTCACGCCGCCCACAGCTACCTGCTGAGCGCCTTCCTCAGCCCCTACACCAACCACCGGACGGACCGCTACGGCGGAACTCCGGAGAACCGGCGCCGGATTGTGACGGAGATCATCGCGGGAATCCGCGGGGCATGCGGGGCCTATCCGATCTGCGTCCGGATGAACGCCGACGACTTCGTGGAGGGCGGCATCACACCGGAGAGCGCCGTGGAGACCGCCAAAATACTGGAGGCCGCCGGGGCGGACGCGCTGAATGTCAGCTGCGGGGTCTATGAATCCGCGCCGGATATGATTGAGCCCAACTACTACGAGGAGGGCTGGAGGAAGGAGCTGGGCCGTCGGATACGAGCGAACGTCTCCATTCCGGTGATCTCCGTGAACACCATTAAGTACCCCCAAACGGCGGAGCGTCTGCTGGAGGAAGGGTGCTGTGACTTCGCGGGCGTGGCCCGGGGGCAGATGGCGGACCCGGAGTGGGTGAACAAGGCCAAGGCCGGCAGGGAGGATCTGATTCGCAAGTGCATGGGCTGCATGGAGTGCAACAAGTCCGTGGTGCTGGACGGCTGTCTCTCCTGCGCGGCGAACCCCGTGACAGGCCGGGGCACGATGTACGGCGAGGAATTCCTGATTCGAAACGGCAATGGGCGCACCGCCGCGGTGCTGGGCGGCGGTCCGGCGGGAATGTAGGCCGCCCTTGTCCTGGCTAAGCGGGGCTTTCGGGTGGTGCTGCTGGAGAAAGCGGAGGCGTTGGGCGGTCTGGCCCGGCTGGCGGCTCTGCCGCCCCACAAGACGATGCTCTCCATCCTGAGGGAAAGCGGCGTGAGGCTTTTGCTGAACCACACCCTGACCGGGGTCAGGGAGGGAGAAATCGTGATGGCCCGCACCGGCGGGGGAGAGGCTGTTCTGGCGTCGGACGACGTTGTGCTCGCCGCCGGGCGCAGGCCGGACCCCAGGCTCTACGAGGAGATGGCGGCGGCCTTTGACCGCGTGGTTTCCGTGGGGGAATGCGCGGCGGTGGGCGGAATTCTGGAGGCCACCCGCTCCGCCAACGACAACGTCTGGTTTTTGCTGGCCTGAGCAGGGCCGCATGGAATACAGAAGACTGAGACAAACGAAAGAGGGCCATTGCGCCGCAATGCCCCTATCCGCTTTAGTAGTGCCAGAGATACCCCCGGCTAGGCCAGGAGGGAGTAGCTTACTATGTGGATACGGTAGGAAGAACTAAAAAGCAGATAGCAGAATATATCTGGAATCAACTTGAGTCGTTCCAACTGGCAGATCAGCTGGGACGGAAGGAGTTTGTGGACCCGTTTACGGGTTGCGAGAACAGGAAAGCGTAACGGGCTACCCTTTAAGGGGTAGCCCGTGTAAGAAATGCAGTTGGCAAACCTTTCAAGGCCCCCTAAGGGGCTTTGTCCGTATCAAGACCTTCTAGAGCTTACTCAAGCCTCCGGCTTAGCCGAAGGTTTTGACTCACGCGACATAAAACCGGCGGAAGGCGGTCACGGCTTTCCAGATGACTTTCCAGTCGAAGCCGAGAAGGGTGTCCATGCTGCGGGCGTCCATGTGGGCTTTCAGCTCATTCTGGATGGCCTTAATATCAATCCCGACTATGTGTCCCAAACCTTTGCAAAGTAGTTGAAAAAGAATGGCTTGCGGCACATCCGCTATCACGATTTAAGGTATAGCTGCGCGTCCATCCTCTATGGCCTGGGGTATTCCTTGAAGGACATTCAGACCTGGCTTGGTCACAGCAACTATAAATTTACCGCTGATACCTACGTCCACACTGAACAGGGCGCACACGCCGCCATGGCGGAGCGGTACGGCAAGGACCTGGAAAAGCTGCTGGCGGGCTGAAAATGGCGTTGATAGACGTTTGATAGACGCGCCAGGAGAAAACGGCTGCAAAAGTTTGGAAAACAGCTGGTTTTGAATAAAAACAGGCTGTTTTATGGAATCCTCGGACAATTCGGATATTTTTCAAAATTTCCCTACGCCGCAGTATTCTTAACGCAGGGGCCTCAATATTTCAAGTAGCCCCACAGTAAATGCCCGGTGGCCAGCTTCGGAAAAATGCACGCCATCGAAGGTCAGTTCCACATCCCACTTTCCGGCATCAGCGAAGAAGACGCCTAGACGCTTCGCCAGCGTCTCATAGCAGTCCGCCAGTCGGTGGGATTCCCGGATCAGTGCAGGGTCCGGCTCCCAGGCACCCGGCTCCATAGGCGGAGGCGCGATCAGCAGGACCTTGAGTTCCGCCGGAACTTCTGCCAATAGTGCCGAGAGAAAACGCTCCATCATCTGGCCGCAGACCTCCGCGGTAAGGCCGGGCCGTTGGAGCAGGTCGTTGCTCCCCAGCATAACGGTCAGCACTTCTGGTTCGGCCTTTTGCACGGCTTTGGCCACTGCCTCGATCTCCGAATCCAGCCGGGGGATGGACCTTCCGTTTTCCCCCTGGTTGATGATTTCCCAGCCGGCCGCCTCCAGTTTTCCGGTCCAGCGGACATCCTTGGGATACCGCCCGCCCAGGTAAGACCGGGGATCATAGCCGTAGGTGTTGGAATCTCCATAGCATAGAATCCCTTGCCCCATCAGCCTCACCACTCCCGCTTGAGTTCCGCCTCCGTTACCTGATACCGGCGCAGGAATTCCTGGAGGTCCCCATCGTTCCGAATCAGCATATACTCCTGAAATCTGCCGCTGACCGGGTCCTTGAAGCCTGCCGTCTGCTCCCCGGTGCAGATGCTGGAGCGGATGACTGGCACCCGTCCACCCCGGTCAAAGGGAATCACGGGCGGCTGCTTACGTTTCCCAAACATGAAAATCTCTCCCTTGTTAAAGCAGCCTCGGTCAACTGGAGACGCAGGACTTGAGCAGTCCCTGACAGCCGTCCAGCACATCCCGCCAGGTAGCGTCGAAGTCGCCCGTGTACCACGGATCTGCGACATCACCAGGGCGGTCCGTGTAGCTCAGCAGCAGCTTGATCTTCCCATCCGGGTCGCCGCCGCAGATGCGGTTCATGTTCTGGATATTGGCCCGGTCCATGCCGATTAGGAGGTCGTATTGGGCATAGTCGCCCTTTGTGAGCTGACGGGCGGTTTTCCCGGCGCAGCTGATCCCATGCTCCGCCAGCTTCCGGCGGGCGGGAGGATAGACCGAACAGCCGATCTCCTCGGTGCTGGTGGCGGCGGAGGCGATTTGAAATTGGTCCTCCAGCCCCGCTTGTTTCACTAGGTCCTTCATTATGAACTCGGCCATCGGGCTCCTGCAAATGTTCCCGTGGCAGACGAATAAGATTTTTGTCATATCCTGAAACCTCTTGAAAGTATTGATATTCCGGGCCTTGCAGGTGTT
>CAJUQQ010000051.1 GCA_910588175.1 uncultured Oscillibacter sp. | reverse complement strand
TTTAAAGGTCTGAAAACTTGCTCAGGCTGGCGAAAACACGTTTTCGACAGGCTGAGCGTGAAGACAAACTGTCTTCACGCTCTTTTCAGCCCTCCACCCGGATGGCGTTCACCGGGCAGCCGTTGGCGGCGTCCCGGACCTTGGGGTCCCTCCCCTCCGGCTGGGCGATGACGGTGGAGGCGCTTCCGGCGATGCGGAAGACCTCCGGCGCGGCGTAGGCGCACATGCCGCAGGCGATGCAGCGCTCGGCGTCTATGGTGACGGTCATAGGCGGTCCCTCCTTTCGCGTTCTGTTCCCATGATAACGCGAAAGCGCCGGTTTGTCCAGCCTGGGAAATCCTGGGGAATCCGTCGGATTTTGTTCACGAATTATCATTTACTTTCCCTCCGGTTTGTGGTAATCTGAAAAAGATTTGACTGACCCTGTACAAGTATGGAGGACCTCTATGAAACGAATCTTTCCCAGAGCGCTGTCCCTGCTCCTGACGCTCAGCCTGCTGGCGGCGCTGGCGGTTCCCGCCCTGGCCTCGGAGGCCATGGGGGACGACCTCACCGCCACGGACACCCTGCTGAACCGGGAGACCCAGCTGTCCACGAACGTTTTCTGGAGCAGCGTCAGCACCGATTACCGGACGGAGAACCTGATTACATATACCCCCAATAGCTCCGTCACCCCCATCGTCACCTACGGCGGCGCACTGACGGACCGGAGCTCCGTCTCCAACACCGCCAAGGCCCTGGAGGAGCAGGGCTGGCGGGTGGTGGCCGGAATCAACGGCGACTTTTACAACGTCAACAACGGCCTGCCCATCGGCATTGTGGCTACCCAGGGGCAGCTGCGCTCCAGCGACGGGGGTTATCACGCCATCGGCTTCCGCGCCGACGGCACCGCCATCCTGGGCAAGCCCTCCGTCTCCATGACCGCGTCCTACGGCGCCGCCGGAGAGCCCCTTTATAACGAGGCGGGCGAGCCGCTGCTGGACGAGCTGGGCAATCCCCTTGCCCAGACGGCGGACCGGTCCCTGCGGATTACCGCCTTCAACAAGGCCCGGACCGACACGGGCATCTTTCTCTATACCTATGACTTCAATGCCGCCCATACCACCGGCAGCACCCAGCCCGGCGTGGATGTGATCTGCTCCCTCCAGGAGGGAAATTTCGCCCTGGGCGGAACCACCTCCCTGCTGGTGGAGCGGGTGGCGGAGGGAGAGGCCTCCCCTGTGCTGGCCCAGAACCAGGTGGTTCTCACCGCCAACGCCAACGCCGGGGAGGAGACCCTGAACAGCCTGCGCTCCATTCCCGCCGGGACGGTGCTCCGGGTGACCCTTACCCCGGCGGACCCCGCCTGGAACGACGTGCAGTACGCCGTGGGCAGTTTGTACTCCCTGGTGGAAAACGGCTCCGCCGTCTCCGGCCTCCCCTCCGGCACGGCCCCCCGGACCGCCGTGGGCCAGCGCTATGACGGAAGCCTGATCTTCTATACCATCGACGGCCGGAAATCCGGCCACTCCATCGGCGCCACCATGGACCAGGTGGCCCGGCGGCTGGTGGAGCTGGGCTGCACCACCGCCCTGTGCCTGGACGGCGGCGGGTCCACCACCCTGGCCGTCACCCAGCCCACGGACACCGCCGCGGAGCGGGTCAACATCCCCTCCGACCGGGTGGAGCGGTCCGTGTCCAACCAGGTGTTCCTGGTGGCCTCCAACCAGCCCACCGGGCAGCTGAGCCACTTCTACGTCAGAGCCGGGGACGCCTATGTCCTGGCGGGCAGCAGCACGGAAATTTCCGCCGCCGCCATCGACACCAACTACATTCCCATGAACCAGCGCTATGACCTCTCCGCCTCCGCCGGGACGCTCCGGGACAACATCCTCATCACCCCTCCGGAGGGCGGGGACGTCACCGTCACCGCCGAGGGCGGCGGCGGCCAGGGCTCCACGGTGGTCCACGCCATCATCGCGCCGGACGGCGTGGCGGTGCGGGACAGTCAGGACACCATCATCACCTCCCTGAACGCCGCCCCCGGGACCTCCGTCCAGCTTCGCGGCTCCGCCGCCTATAAGCACCTGCCCTTGAAGGCGGACCAGGAGGTCTTCTCCTGGTCGCTGGAGGGGGACATCGGGACCATCGACGAGACCGGCCTCTTTACCGCCTCCGCCCTGGGGACGGGGAAGATCACCGTCACCGCCGGAACCCAGAGCGCCACGATTGACGTGACCGTTTCCACCCAGCATTTGGAAACCCTTGAGGACTTCGAGGGCGAGACTACCATCTTCCGGGGCTCCGGCGAGCGGGCCGTCTTCAGCCTGAACCGGGACGGAAACTACGTCCGCTTCGGCAAGGCCTCCGGCAAGCTGGACTATGACCTCAGCGAGGGTCCGGCCCGCTGGAACGCCACCGTTCAGCCCGCTGTTCTGAACGCCCCCTACACCGGTCTGAACCTCTGGGTGGACAGCAACGGCTCCAACAACACCCTGTCCCTCCTCTACAGCATTGGCGAGGAGGAAATCCAGGTCCTACCCCTGACCACGCTGGACGTGTCCGGCTGGAAGCAGGTGTCCGTCAACGATCTGCCCGCGGGCATGACCATCCGGGGCCTGGAGATCAGCGGCAGCGGCACAGGCGCGGGCACCATCTACCTGGACCAGCTGGTCGCCACCTTTGACGGCATCGTGGACAGCGAGGCCCCCGTCATCACGGCGGAGCTGAACCAGGAGGACTGGACCGTCACCGGCACCGTCACCGACGCCGTGGACGGCATCCTCCCGGCGGATCGAATCAGCATTACCACCGGCGGCGTGTATGACCCCGCCACAGGCCGCTTCATGGTGACCCTCCCCGCCCCCGGGGAGGGCCAGGCGGCGGCGCGGGTGACCGTCAAGGCCCGGGACGCCTCCGGCAACATCGGGCGCGGCTCCGTGGACATTCCCGCCGGCGGCGGGGAGCGCCGGTTTACCGACACGGTGGACTACTGGGGCGCGGACTACTGCGACTTCCTGTATGACCAGAACATCACCCGGGGCTATGAGGACGGGACCTTCCGGCCCGACGAGCTGCTGACCCGGCTGGACTTCTCCGTCATGCTTTACAACGCGCTGAAGCTGGACGAGACGAAGTACGCCCAGGTGTCTCTTCCCTTCGCGGACCTGGAGAAAATTCCGGAGCGGGCCCTTCCCGCCGCCCGGGCGCTGTACGCCGAGGGCATCGTCACCGGCACCGCCGGAAAGGACGGGAAGCTCTACTTCAATCCCTCCGGCAATCTGACCCGGGCCCAGGCCTCGGCCATGATCGGCCGGTCCCAGCAGAAGGGCTACGCCCTGGCGGACCTGACCTTCAGCGACGCGGCCCAGATTCCCAGCTATGCCTCCTTCTATATCCGGACCATGGCGGCGCAGGGGATTATCAGCGGCTACGCCGACGGCACCTTCCGGCCCCAGGCCAACATCACCCGGGGTCAGATGGCGAAGATTCTGTATACGATGCTGTGAGTAAATGGAAAAGCACGGCCCGGCAGATTGCCGGGCCGTGCTTTTTGTCAAACGCTGCGGTATTCGCGTCTTTGCGTGCTCACGGAGGAGCCGTCAGATCTCCCGCCGTCCCTCCAGGGCCCGGGTCAGCGTCGCCTCGTCGGCGAACTCCAGATGCCCCCCCACGGGGATGCCGTAGGCCAGGCGGGTCACCCGGACGCCGAAGGGCTTCAAGAGCCGGGCGATGTACATGGCGGTGGCCTCCCCCTCCGTGTCGGGGTTGGTGGCCATGATGACCTCCTGAATCTCCCCCTTTGCCACCCGCTCCAGCAGGGGCTTGATGGCCAGATCGTCCGGCCCCACCCGGTTCATGGGGGAGATGACGCCGTGGAGGACGTGGTAGTGTCCGCCGTACTCCCGGCTGCGCTCAATGGCGGCCACGTCCCGGGGGTCCGCCACCACGCAGACAGTGGTGCCGTCCCGCTTGGGAGAGGAGCAGATGGGGCAGAGGCCCCCGCTGGTGAAGTTCTGGCAGACGGGACAGCAGGTGATGCTGCGTTTGGCGTCCGTGATGGCGTCGGCGAAGGCCTGGGCCTCGGCCTCGGGGAGGCCCAGGATGAAGAAGGCCAAGCGCTGGGCGGATTTGCCGCCGACGCCGGGGAGGCGGGCGAACTGCTCCACCAGCTTTTCCAGGGGGGGAGGGAAGTATTCCATAGGGGGGCTCCTTTTCCCCCAAAATGGGGGGGATTGTACTCGCCCTTGCGGGCGGGGGGGGGGGGATTGGATACCAGCGATGGCTGGTGCATTGCACCCCCCATTTTCTCTTTTTCTTGCCAGAAGAAAAAGAGAAAACGGGCCGTGCACGGTCCAAAAGAGAAAAAGAAGTACGCCCCTGCGGGGGGACGTGGGACGGGGGACGCGCATGGCGTGCTTCCTCCGGGTACGCACGTCTTTTGCCCGCGGCGTAGTTTGCGCGGGGGGTGGAAGTTATTGAATGGACAAGCTCCTCTTTTCGCTGCCGCTAATTCATCTCGAACGGCAACGGCTCCCGGCCCACTAGCTGGTCCAGGGTTACGCCGTAGTAATCCGCCAGCTTCACCAGAACCGGGGCGGAAGGGTCCCGTACATTTTTCTCATATCGTTCGTAGGTTTTTGCGGAAAGCTCAAGAGCTTTGGATACCTTTTCACGTGGTAATTTCCTGGCCATGCGCAAAGCCAATAAATTTTTTGCCAATTGTTCCATAATGATACCTCAAAAACCTTGACAGACCTTTCGGTCTATTATATAATCAAGATAGACCGAAAGGTCTATAAACAAAACGCTGTTTCTCGCCGCAAATGAAGGACGGCCACACAGAAGATAAGGGTTATTCCCTTGATTTGAAAGGAGCGTTTTTTATGGAAGGATTCCTCTCTGCTCTCTACGAATACGCGCAGGACGAGGGTGTCACGCCTTATTTGGAAACCAGGGAATACCGCCGCATGGTCGACCGTCTGGAAGAAGGCTGGACCGCCTTCTGCGGCGGGCTGACGGCGGAGCAGAGCAAACAGCTGAACACGCTGCGGGTTCAGGAGCAAAAGGCCGGATATCTGGCGGAGCAGGCCTTCTTTTACAGCGGCCTCTCCATAGGCGTAGGGTTGGGACGCCTTTAAAAGTCCCGGGAAGCCGGTCTGTTGACAGACCGGAAGGCCCGGGAAATGGCGGACGCACAGGTCCGCCCCTACAGTTGTTACCGGAGCATCAGCGGCAGCGGAAAGAGCCGGGCGGGCCTTTCAGTAACCTCCAAAACCCCCGCCCAAAGGGCAACCAACTACCCCCTCCGGAGCTCCTCAATCCTTGCCGGGATATCCGCGGCCTTATAAACCGCGCTCCCCGCCACCAGCACGTTGGCCCCCGCGTCGATGCAGGCCCGGCAGGTGTCCGGGGCCACGCCGCCGTCCACCTCCAGCTCACAGCTGGGGTTCTTTTCGTCAATCAGCTTCCGCAGGGCGGCGACCTTCGGCATCATGTCCGCCATGAACGCCTGCCCGCCGAAGCCCGGCTCCACCGTCATCACCAGAATCAGCTCCACCTTCTCCAGGAAGGGCAGGGCCGCCTCCGCCGGGGTCCCCGGTTTCAGCACCACGCCCGCCTTTTTCCCCTTGGCGTGGATGTTCTCAATGGCGGCGTGGATGTTTTCCGCGCTGTCCGCCTCCACGTGGACCGTCACCAGGTCCGCCCCGGCATCGCAGAACCGCTCCACATAGCGCACCGGCTGGGTGATCATCAGATGTACGTCCAGGGGGAGGGCCGTGACGGGCCGGATGGACCGCACCACCGGGATGCCGATGGAGATGTTGGGGACAAAGACGCCGTCCATCACGTCCACGTGGACGTAGTCGGCGGCGGCGATGCGCTGGATGTCCCGCTCCAGATTCGCGAAATCGGCGGAGAGTATGGAAGGCGCGATTTTAATCATGACAAGCCCCTCTTTTCTGTCGGTCCGGCGGAGCCGCGGGACGGGCCCGGTGACGGGCCGGGGCGGAGCCGCATAGAATGGCTTGAGCGGCTGAGGCGCCTCCCAACTCCGCGCAGTGCCCGCCCCGTGCGTCCGGCGCCGCCGCTTTTTTGAATATAGGGAACCGGTCCGCTGGAGCACGCCTCTGCCGGGCCGGTTTCTCCGTATAGTGTACCAAATTCCCGGGACAAAAGCAACCGAGACCCGGGATATTTTTTCCGCTCCCGGGGCCGGAAAGAAGAATTGTCACATTTGCCACTTTAAAAGCGGGATAGTTTGGTATACTATGGGAATATAAATAACGTGGCGAGGAGGCGGTTTGCGATGTCTTCGGATGTGATTGTAATCGGCGGCGGCCCGGCGGGCCTGTCGGCGGCGCTGAACGCCCGGGCCCGGGGAAAAACCGTGACGGTGGTGTCCAACCCCCTGGAGGAAAATCCCCTCTGGCGGGCGGAGCGGGTGGAAAACTATCTGGGTCTGCCCGGCGTGTCCGGGGCGGAGCTGCTGACGGCCTTTCGCCGCCACGCGGAGGCCGCCGGGGCGGAGTTCCGGGAGGGAAAGGCGCTCAGCGCCCTGCGCTCCGGGGGGAGCTGGTACGTCGGCGTGGGCAGCGACCTGCTCCAGGCCGGGGCGGTGGTGCTGGCGGCGGGGGCCGTCCGGGGAAAGAAGCTCCCCGGAGAGGCGGAGCTGCTGGGCCGGGGCGTGAGCTACTGCGCCACCTGTGACGGGATGCTCTACCGGGGAAAGCGGGTGGCCGTTCTGGGCTGGACCCCCTCGGCGGGGAAGGAGGCGGATTTCCTGGAGGGAATCGGCTGTGAGGTGGTGTATTTCCACCGGCCCCGGGACGCCGCCATCCAGGGGACGGAACGGGTGGAGGCGGTGACCTGCGGCGGCGTGACGGAGGCGGTGGAGGGGGTATTCCTCCTCCGGCCCGCCATGGCCCCGGGGGACCTGTTCCCCGGCCTGGCGGTGGAGGGCGGCTTTGTGGCGGCGGACCGGGAGACGGCCACGAACCTCCCCGGCGTTTTCGCCGCCGGGGACTGCACCGGCGGGCCCCTCCAGGTGTCCAAGGCCGTGGGCGAGGGTCTGACGGCGGGACAAAAGGCCGCCGCGTTTCTCGCGAGTCTGTGACGGCGTCCCGCCGTTCCGAAGCCCGGGGAAGGGGAACGACAAAACGAAGGAGGAACACAACATGGCATTGCGGCATTTGAAAACCGAGGATTTTGACGGAGCCGTGGGCTCCGCGCCCCTGGCGATGGTGGACTTCTGGGCCCCGTGGTGCGGGCCCTGCCGGGTTCTGGGCCCCGTGGTCGAGGACCTGGCCCTCCGGTACGAGGGCAGGGCCCTCATCGCCAAGGTGGATGTGGACGGGGAGCCGGAGCTGGCCCGGCGCTTCGGCGTGATGAACATCCCCACGGTGGTCTTTTTGAAGGAGGGCCGGGAGTTCGACCGGAAGGTGGGGGCCTTTCCCGCCGAGGTTTATGTGGAAGCCCTGGACAAGGCGCTGTGAGAAACGGAGAGAAAAAAGCGCCCGGAACCAATTCGGTTCCGGGCGTTCGCTTCTTGTATGAGAGGAAGGGTCCACGTCGCTTTATGAGAGGAATTCCGTCTTAGGAGCCGGTCTCAGTGTCCGGCTTCGGCACCGTTCCCGGCCTCACGCCGCCGGCGCCGCCGCCGACCATCCAATCGCCTTTGCCGCTGCCGGTGTAACCCGGCTCGGTTTCAGGCTCCGGTTCCGGAGCGGGTTCGGGCTCGGGGTCCGGCCGGGTCGGTATCCAGACGCCGCCGCCTATGGTCCAATCGCCTTTGTCGCTGCCGCCGTGACCCGGCTCGGTTTCAGGCTCCGGCTCCGGAGCGGGTTCGGGCTCGGGGGCCGGAGCGGGTTCGGGTTCGGGGGCCGGAGCGGGTTCGGGCTCGGGGGCCGGAGTGGGCTTCTGGCTGGGGGCTTCCGGCTTGGGGTCTGGCTTGGGCTCTGGTTTCGGGTCGGGCTTCCCAGCGGGTTTTTCAGCGGGCTTTTCGGCGGGCTGCTTCTCCGGGGTCTTTTCGTCGGAGGCGGCGGGCCGCTTCTCCGGGGCCGCCTCGCCCGTGCTCTCCGTTTCCTCCCGGCTGAGGACGCTCAGCTCCCGGGGGAAGGCCAGGCCGCTCTCGGACTGAATCTTGTCCCGGAGGGCGGGATTCTGGACCAGGTGGGAGAGGATGAAGTAGGGGATGTCCTTCACGGTGAATTTCTCCCGGATGATGTCGGTTTTGGCCCCGTCCTTGTCCTTGGGATAGGCCACGCAGAGGACGGTTTCGCCGCCGGTGACCTTCTCGGACCTGGTCTCGCCGGAGTCGGGGTCCTTCACGGTGCACCGCACGGTGCCCTCCAGAATGAAGACCCGGGTGGTCCGCTCGTCCACCGCCTGGATATAGCCGCTGGTGCCCCGGATGCCCACGGCGGTGGTGGAGGTGCGGATGTTGAGGCTCTCGTCGTCCTCCAGGGGCGTGGCCACGTCGAAGAAGACGCCGCCCTCCACCAGCTGGACCGAGAGGTTCTTGCCGTGCTTCCGGACCTCCACGGCGCTCTCGGCGTCCTCCTTGAGGAGGCGGCTGTCGTCCAGGTTAATCCAGGCGTAGCTGTCCTCCCCGGTGGACACCCGGTAGTCGTTGTAGAGGCGCATGTTTTTCAGCAGGGAGACGGATTTTCCGCCGCTCTTGGAAATGGCCACGGTTCCGGTGGTTTTCGTCAGCCGGATGACCGCCGCGGTCTCCGCCGCCAGGGCGGGACCGGTCAGGCCCAGGATCAGGGACAATGCCAGAACCAGGGCCAGGAGATGCTTTTTCTTCATAACATGCTTCCTCTCTTTATGTTATCAAAAATTCACGCCAAGATAATACCGCCATTATACCAGAGGGGCGGCGGGAAAGCAACTGTAATTTTCAAAGGAGGCCCTTTTTTTCCAGGGCGGCGGCCCCTACATCATGGCCACGTTTCCGTATTTACAGCGCCGGGAAAATGTGCTACACTATTCCCGCTTGAAAACTGCTTGAAAAGGAGGGATGCCATGAGCAGCCGGGAAGCCGTTTTGTCGCTGCTGCGGAACGAGGGCGCGTTCCTCTCCGGCGAGGAGATCAGCCGCCGCCTGGGGCTGAGCCGGACCGCCGTGTGGAAGGCGGTGGATGTCCTGCGGCGGGAGGGCTATGAGATCGAGGCCCGGACCGGCCTGGGCTACCGCCTGACCGCCGTGCCGGACGCCCTGACAGAGGCGGAGATTCGCAGTTTTTTAGGGGAGACCGCCGTGGTGGGCCGGGAGCTCCGCTGCTTCGCGGAGCTGGACTCCACCAACAACTATCTGAAAACCCAGACCGCCGCCCCCGACGGCACGGCGGCCGTCGCCGACAGCCAGACGGCGGGCCGGGGGCGGATGGACCGCTCCTTCCAGTCCCCCAAGGGCCGGGGGATCTATTTGTCGGTGCTGCTCCGGCCCCCGCTGCCGCCGGAGCGCCTGCTGCCGGTGACGGCCCTGGCGGGGGTGGCGGTGTGCGCCGCCGTGGAGCGGGTCTGCGGCGTCCGCCCGGGGCTGAAATGGCCCAACGACCCGGTTTTAAACGGGAAGAAGCTCTGCGGCATCCTGACGGAGATGTCCCTGGAGGCGGAGACGGGGCGGGTCCAGTCCTTGGTGCTGGGCATCGGCGTCAACGTGGGCCAGGGGCCGGAGGACTTCTCGCCGGAGGTCCGGGAGATGGCCACCTCCCTGCTTCAAGCGCTGGGGCAGCCCGTGTCCCGCCCCCGCCTGACGGCGGCGCTGCTGGAGGAGCTGGACCGGGCCTATGCCGCCCTGCTGGCGGGGGATCTGTCAGCGTATCTGGCGGCCTACCGCCGGGACTGCGTGAACCTGGGGAAGACCGTCCAGCTGATTCCCTTCGGCGGCGGGGAGCGGGAGACCGCCCAGGCGGTGGACGTGGACGGGGAGTTCAGCCTGGTGATCCGGGGGAGCGGCGGCGGGGAGCGGACCGTCCGCTCCGGCGAGGTCTCCGTCCGGGGTCTGTGGGGCTACGCGGACTGACCCCAGGTCCCATGACCAATTCATGTTAAGGTGATTTTATGGAAGAAAAAAGTACACTCAAAGGGCTCTGGGAGCTCTTCTGGACCTTCGCGAAAATGGGGGTCATGACCTTCGGCGGCGGCATGGCGATGCTGCCCATTCTCCAGCGGGAGGTGGTGGACAATAAGGGCTGGGCCACGGAGGAGGAGCTGACGGATTACTACGCCATCGGCCAGTGTACCCCGGGCATCATCGCCGTCAACACGGCCACCTTCATCGGGCAGAAGTGCGGCGGCGTCTCCGGGGGCATCGCCGCCACCTTGGGGCTGGTGTTCCCCTCCGTGGTGATCATCTCCATTCTGGCGGGGCTGATTTCCAACTTCGCGGACCTGGCTTGGGTGAAGAACGCCTTCGCCGGGATTCAGGTCTGCGTCTGCGTGCTGATTTTCAACGCCGTGCTGAAGCTTTTGAAAAAGTCGGTGGTGGATAAGCGGACGGCGGCCATCTTTGTGGTGGTCCTCCTGGGGGGCGTGTTTTTGAAGCTTTCCCCGGTGTGGTTTGTCGTGGGCTCGGCCCTGGCGGGCATTCTTCTCAAGAACCTGGAGGTGAAGAAGGCATGATTACCACGTATTTGCAGCTCTTCTGGGAGTTTTTCAAGACCGGCCTTTTCGCCGTGGGCGGCGGCATGGCCACCCTGCCCTTTCTCCAGGCCATCGGCGAGTCCACCGGCTGGTACACCTACACAGACTTAATGAATATGCTGGCTGTGTCGGAGTCCACCCCCGGCCCCATCGGCATCAACATGGCCACCTACGTGGGCTTCACGGCGGCGGGCATCCCCGGGGCGGTCATCGCCACCCTGGGCGAGGTGACGCCCTCCATCATCGTCATTTTGATTGTTGCGGCGGTGCTCCACAGCTTCCGGAACAACCCCTATGTGGACCGGGCGTTTTACGGCCTCCGCCCCGCCTCCACCGGCCTCATCGGCGCGGCCTGCGCGGCGGTGGCGCTGGAGGTGCTGACCAGCGTCCAGCTGGTGGTGCAGAACGGCGGCATTGTCAAGAGCCCCTCCCTGGGGGAGGGAAGCCTGTTCAACCTGCCGGGGCTGCTGCTGGCGGCGCTGCTGATTGTGCTGACCAACTGGGCGCCCAAGAAGGTGACCAGCCTCCACCCCATTGTGTTCATTGGCCTGTCGGCGGCGGTGGGCGTCGTCTTCGGCTTCGCCGGGGCGTGAGGTCAAGCGAAAAGCGAGGGACCGGAGGGTCCCTCGCTTGTTCATTTCTGGTATTCGAACTCAAAGCCGTCCATGGACACGGTGTCTCCATCCTGGATGCCCATTTCCTCCAACCGCTGGAACACCCCCGCCTCCCGGAGAGTCCGGTCGAACCACATGCGGCTCTCGTAATCGGCGAAGTTGACGTTGGCCATGATCCGCTGAAGCCAGGGGCCCTCCACCATCCAAACGCCCTCCTCGTGCTGGATGTCCAGGGGGGCGGAGGCGTCCGCCTTGGGGGCCCGGGGCACATAGTCCGGCTCATACACGGCGATGGGAGGCAGCACGGACAGCCGCTCCGCCACCAGCTTCACCAGCTCCCGGGTGCCCTTGTGGGCGGCGGCGGAAATCTCCACCAGGGGATAGCCCAGGGCCTCCACATGGGCCCGGAGGGCCTCCAAAAGGGCTGGGTCCTCCAGGATGTCCGTCTTGTTGGCGGCCACGATCTGGGGCCGCTCCGCCAGCTCCGGGCTGTAGCGCTGGAGCTCCTGAGAGATGGCGTCAAAGTCGGCAGCGGGGTCCCGGCCCTCGCTGCCGGACACGTCCACCACGTGGACCAGCAGGCGGCAGCGGTCGATGTGCCGGAGGAAGTCGTGGCCCAGGCCCGCCCCCTCACTGGCCCCCTCGATGATGCCGGGGATGTCCGCCATGACGAAGCTGACCCCGTCTTCCACCCAGACGACACCCAGGTTGGGGAAGAGGGTGGTGAAGTGGTAGTTGGCGATTTTGGGCTGAGCCTTGCTGACCACAGACAAAAGGGTGGACTTGCCCACGTTGGGAAAGCCGATCAGGCCCACGTCCGCCAGGAGCTTCAGCTCCAGAATCACGTCGTGGCTCTCCCCGGGGAGGCCCGCCTTGGCAAAGCGGGGAACCTGACGGGTGGGGGTGGCGAAGTGGCTGTTGCCCCAGCCGCCCCGGCCCCCCCGGCAGAGGACGAAGGGCTCGCTTCCGCTCATGTCGGCCATAATCTCGCCGCTCTCCGCCTCCCGGACCAGGGTGCCCCGGGGAACCCGGATAACCAGGTCCTCGCCGTTTTTGCCGAACTTCCGCTTGCCCTGGCCGTCGGCGCCGTTTCCGGCGGCGTATTTGCGCTTGTAGCGGAAGTCCATCAGGGTGGACATATGGTCGTCTACCTGGAGGATGATGGACCCGCCCCGGCCGCCGTCGCCGCCGTCGGGGCCGCCCGCGGCCACGTACTTCTCCCGGTGGAAGGCGATGGCGCCGTTGCCGCCGTTGCCGGCTTTTACCGTGATTTTTGCTTTATCAATAAATCCTGATGCCATGGGGGCCTCCTTGCGTTTTCCCCCTGAAAAGGGGGGATTTTTCCGGCCCTTCGGGCGGGGCGGATTGGATACCAGCGATGGCTGGTGCAATGCACCCCCCATTTTCTCTTTTTCTTGCCAGAAGAAAAAGAGAAAACGGGCCGTGCACGGTCCAAAAGAGAAAAAGAAGTAATGCCCTGCGGGGGACGGGAGACGGGGACGCGCAAGGCGTGCTTCCGTTTTTTACGAATGCCTCCAGCCCGCGGCGTAGCCTTAGCGGGGGTTTTGGTGGTTGTCGAATGGGCACGCTCCTCTTTTCGCTGCCGCTAGCCTTCCCCAAACGGAAGCGGCTCCCGGCCCGCCAGCTGGTCCAGGGTGATACCAAAATAGTCGGCGAGGACGCACAGTTTACTCAGGCTCGGTTCCCGCTCTCCGCTTTCATAGCGGCGGTATGACATAGAGGACATGCCGCACTGAACCGCCACGACTTCCTGGCTCCTTTGAAGCCGCTTTCGACAAATTTTTAAATTCTCAGAAAACGCGCTCATAAACCCCTGCACCCCTTGACAAACGACGTCTTGCCAGCTATACTTATATCATACCGTTCGGAACATAATTTTTAGTACTATTTTTAGGAGATGATTTATATGACGGACCTTATCAATCATCTATACTTTTACTCCGAGGATCACTGTGTACCACAAAGTCTGGAAACCCCGGAGTATTGCCGGACCGTCCGCAGTCTGGAACAGGACTGGAGCGGGTTCCGTGCCTCTCTGACGGCGGAACAGGACCGGCGGCTGGAGGACCTTCTGTCCCGCCAGTTCACCGTGAAGCTCACGGAGGAACAGGCGGTATTCCGCTCCGGCCTCTCCATAGGGCTAACCCTAGGCCGCCTGTAAAAACCCAGGTAGCGCCAGCGGAAAGAGCAGCTTGTCCATTCGTCGAGTGACAAACTCCCGCCCGCACTACGCCGCGGGCAGAAGACATGCGTACCCGGAGGAAGCACTCCTTGCGCGTCCCCCGTCCCACGTCCCCCCGCAGGGGCGATACTTCTTTTTCTCTTTTGGACCGTGCACGGCCCGT
>CAJUQQ010000050.1 GCA_910588175.1 uncultured Oscillibacter sp. | reverse complement strand
GCCTCCGTCCGGGAGGCGGACCTGATTCTGGTGATGGACGGCGGGCGCATCATCGCCCAGGGAACCCACGAAGAACTGATGGAGACCTGCGGCATCTACCGGGAGGTCTACCAGTCTCAGCAGGAAGGAGGGAGCATCGATGGCTAATCACGGTCCCGGCCCTCACGGGCCCGCCGGAGGCTTCCGCAAGCCTAAGAACATCCGGGGCACCCTGGGAAAGCTCATGGGGTACCTTGGCCGTTATAAACCCCACCTGGCCCTGGTGGCGGTGCTGCTGGTGGTCAGCTCCGCCTGCACCGTGGGCGGGTCCTACCTGATTCGTCCCCTCATCAACGACTATATCCTCCCCGGCGACTTTCCCGGCCTGGCCAGGATGCTGGCGGTTATGGCCCTGGTCTATCTTCTGGGAGCCGCCGCCACCTTTGGCTACAGCCGGATTATGGTGCATATCTCCCAGACCACCATGGCCAACATCCGGGCGGACCTGTTCAGCCGGATGCAGGGCCTACCCCTGAAATTTTTCGACACCCACACCCACGGCGAGCTGATGAGCCGCTACACCAACGACATCGAAACCGTCTCCGAGGCTTTAAACAACAGCTTCGGAAGCCTCATCTCCTGCACGCTGAACTTCACCGGCACCATCGTCATGATGCTGGTCCTCAGCCCTACGCTGACCCTGGTCACCTTCGCCACCCTGGCGGTCATGCTGCTGGTGGTAAAGACCATCGGCTCCCGCTCCCGGCGGTATTTCGCCGGACAGCAGAAGGCTTTGGGCGAGGTCAACGGCTTTATTGAGGAGATGATTGAGGGGCAGAAGGTCATCAAGGTCTTCAACCACGAAGGGGAGGCCCGAGCGGACTTCCAGCGGCGGAACGAGGCCTACCGCTCCGCCGCCGCCCGGGCGCAGATTTTCGCCGGGATGATGATGCCCGCCATGGGGAACCTGAACTATGTCAACTACGCCGTCACCTGCTGCGTGGGCGGTCTCCTGGCCATTCAAACCGGAGACCTGGGAGGCCTGGCGGCCTTCCTCCAGTACTCCCGCCAGGTGGGCCAGCCCATCACCCAGATTTCCCAGCAGGTAAACACCCTCCTCTCCGCCGTGGCCGGCGCGGAGCGCATCTTCGAAATCATGGAGACCCCGCCGGAGACCGACGAGGGCAAGGTCCGCCTGGTCCGGGCGGCGGAGGACGAGGCCGGTACCCTCACCCGGGTCCACTATGACAACAACACCTGGGCCTGGCTGAAGCCCGACGGAACCCTGGTCCCCCTCCGGGGAGACGTGCGGTTTGACCATGTGGTCTTCGGCTATGACGAGGACCGGACCATTCTCCACGATGTTTCCCTCTTCGCGAAGCCCGGGCAGAAGATCGCCTTCGTGGGCTCCACCGGCGCGGGGAAAACCACCATCACCAGCCTCATCAACCGCTTCTACGAAATTCAGGGGGGAACCATCACCTACGATGGCATCGACGTAAAGGACATCGCCAAGGAGTCCCTCCGCCGGTCCCTGGGCGTGGTTCTCCAGGACACCCACCTGTTCACCGGCACCGTGGCGGACAACATCCGTTACGGCCGCCTGGACGCCACGGACGCGGAGGTGGAAGCCGCCGCCCGGCTGGCGGGGGCCGACGGATTCATCCGCCACCTGCCCCAGGGTTACCAGACCGTCCTCTCCGGCGGCGGGGCCAGCCTCAGCCAGGGGGAGCGCCAGCTTTTGAACATTGCCCGGGCGGCCTGCGCCAATCCCCCGGTACTGATTCTGGACGAGGCCACCAGCTCCATCGACACCCGGACGGAAACCCTCATTGAAAAGGGCATGGACCGCCTCATGGCGGGGCGGACGGTCTTTGTCATCGCCCACCGGCTCTCCACCGTCCGCAACGCCAAGGCCATCATGGTCCTGGAGCAGGGGGAGATTATCGAGCGGGGCGACCACGACGATCTCCTGGCCCAGAAGGGGCGGTACTACCAGCTCTATACGGGACTGGCGGAGCTGGCGTAGGGCTTTCTCCAAAAAGCGCCCTGGTTTTGTCATTGACAAAACCAGGGCGAATCCGTATAATGAACATAGAAGGGCGCTGTTGCAAGACGGTTGGCCCTTACCAGGTAACATAGCCAAACTATGTTGACCGTTCGGGGGCCATCCGGACGGTCAACACGCCTTTATGGTCAGTATGTAAGCCCAAAAGGCCAGACACACCAGAAACCGGAGTACCGTGTACAGCCGTTTTCTTCCCACCAGCTTCACCCCCCTTCACAAGGGAGTGGCCAACCGCCTGTTATGCAACAGCGTCCTTCTGCCATCATCCTACCATACCGGCCCGAACCTGTCAATTTCCGCCGCCCGATAGGGCGGCTTTTTGCCGCTCTTTTCCTCCTCCCTCTTGACAATGTCGATATTCGATATTATACTGAAAGCAGAAATAACGATATTCGATATTAGGAGGTGCGCCGTGGCGAGAGAGAAGTTTCAAACCCTGACGGAGCCGATGTTCTACATCCTCCTCACCCTCCGGGAGGAGTGCTGCGGCACGGACATCATGACCCGGGTGTCCGCTTTGACCCATGGGCGGGTGGATCTGGGACCCGGGACTCTGTACAACCTTCTGGACAGCTTCCTGAAGGCGGAGATGATCCGGGAGACCGGCGTGTCGGGCCGGAAGCGGAGCTACCTGATTACGAAAAAAGGCCGGGAGACTCTGGCAGCGGAGTACCGCCGCCTGCTGGCCCTGACAGAGGACTACAAATCCTGCGTGGGAGAGGAGGACCTGAAATGAAAAATGTGACCTATCGCTGGAACACGTTTCAGCTCTATGACTACCGGGGCGTGGAGGAACACCTCTCCGCCATGGCCGCCCAGGGCTGGCGGCTGGAGAAGGCGAGCGGCTCCCTCTGGAAGTACCGCCGGGCCGAGCCCGCGAGCCTCCGCTATGCCGTCACCTACAACGCCGGAGCCTCCCGGTTCGAGCCGGGCCCCACGGAGGGGGAGCAGTCCCTGGAGGAGCTCTGCGCCGCCGCCGGGTGGGAAAAGGTCTCCGACTGCTCCAAGATGCAGATTTATTCCACGGAGGACCCCGCCGCCGTCCCTCTGGAAACCGACGAGGCTCTGCGTCTGGAAAACATCCACCGCTGCATGCGGAAGAGCTTCCTCCCCGGCAACATTGCCGTCCTGCTTCTGATGCTCTTCATCGGCCGGGACTTCTTCCTGGCTCTGGTCACCTGGGACCTCTACGGCATGCTGAAAAACAACGCCTTGCTCACCGCCGGGGTCCTGTGCCTGGCGGAGGCGGCCCTCCAGCTCTGTCTTCTCGCCGGTTACTTCCTCTGGCGGCGGCGGTCCCGCCGCTCCGTGGAGGAGGGCGGAACCTGCCTCCCGGCGGGCCGGTGGAGCCGGTGGGCCAACCTGGGCATGTGGGTCCTGCTGGTCCTGCTGGTGGCGGCGTTCCTGCTGTCGGAGCTGGACCGGGGGCACCGGGGCGCGGTGCTGTACTTCGCGGTGTACATGGCATTCTTCACCCTGATTAACATCCTGATGCGGGGGACCACGGCCCTGCTTCGAAAGAAGGGGGCTTCCAAGACCTCCAACATCGCCTGGACGCTGGTGGCAGACTTTGGCCTGTGCTTCATCCTAATCGGCGGGCTGGTCTGGACCCGCTTTGAAACCGACTGGTTCTCCGACGAACGCCCCACGGGGGAGACTTACGAGTACCGGGACCAGAACTGGGACATCTCTCCCCGGCAGGACTTCCCTCTGACCCTGGCGGAGCTCACCGGAGAAGAGTACGGCCACGTCCGCCGGGAGGCAGAGGACCTGGGCTCCGTCTTCATCCCTCAGCGGGCCTACCGGGAAACGGCCCTCCTGGGAGACGGGCCCAAGGTCTGCGGGCTGGGCTACACCCTCTGGGACCTCTCCTCCCCCGCCCTTCAGGACTCCCTGCTGGAGGACCTTCTGGAGGACGACCCCATTAAATTCCGGGGCATGCTCCTCACCACCCTGCGCTATGTCCCGGAAGACCCGGTCCCCTGGGGGGCGGAAGCGGCCTACCGGCGCTACTATGACGAGGACCCCGGAGACAGCTGGCTGCTGGTCTGGCCGGGCCGGGCAGCGTCGGTCAGCCCGGACGCGGAGCCGGCGGACACCCAAAAGGCCCTGATTTCTGCCCGGCTGGCCCCGGAGGACTGGAAGGAGGAAACACCATGAAGGATCTCAAATACCGCTGGAACACCCTCTGCCTCTACGACTACCGGGGCGTGGAGGCACACCTCTCCGCCATGGCCGCTCAGGGCTGGCGGCTGGAAAAGGCGGGGAACGCCCTCTGGAAATACCGCCGGGCCGAGCCCGCGAGCCTGCGCTACGCCGTCACCTACAACGCCGGGGCCTCCCAATTCAACCCCGGCCCCACGGAGGGGCAGGAATCCCTGGAGGAGCTGTGCAATGCCGCCGGGTGGACCAAGGTTTGCGATTGGTTCCAGATGCAGATCTTCTCCACAGAGGACACGGATGCGGTTCCCCTGGAGACGGACGAGGCCCTGCGGCTTGAGAACATCCACCGCTCCCTGGGAAAAAGCTTTCTGCTTACGAACCTCATCCTGCTGGCCCTGGGGCTGTTCATGTCCTTCTCCTTCCTGGGTACGCTGTTCGTCAAGCCCCTCCGCGTTCTGGAGCGCAGCGGCAGCCTCATCTCCGGGCCGCTGTTCGTCCTGATGGCCCTGCTGGAAATCTACACCCTCTGTCATTACTACGGCTGGCGGAGGCGCTCCCGCCGCTCCATCGAGGAGGGCGGGCCCTGCGCCCCCATCAGCACCAAGGCCTATCAGCGGATCAACCGCGCAGGACTGGTCCTGGTGGGGCTCTTTGTGGCGGTCTGGCTGGTGACGGAGCTCATCAGCGGCGGCAGGGGCTACGTGGTGTTCTTCACGGCGTATTTGGCCCTGTTCTCCTTGGTAGGGGCCCTAATCCGGGGAACCACGGCCTTTCTGCGGAGCCGGCGGGTCTCTAAGCGGTGGAACATCGCGGGCACCCTGGCAGTGGACGTGCTGCTGGTCTTCGCTATGATCGGCGGACTGGTCTGGGCCAGCATCCGCTTCGGCTGGCTCTCCGGCGGCAGCGGGGAAACCTACACCTACCAGCACATCAAATTCGACGTGCACCCCCGGGAGGACCTGCCCCTGACCCTCACGGATCTGACCGGAGAGACCTACTGCCACGACAGGCGGGAGCGGATGACCCAGGGTTCCTTCCTCCTGCCGGAACAGTCCTACCGGGAGTATGCCTTTCAGAACACCGGGGATGAGGACGAAACCACATGGCCCGGCTCCCTCCGTCTCAGCTATACCATCTACGAGCCCCGGACCCAATGGCTCCTGGAGGCGCTGATGGAAGACCTCCTGGCTGACGGCGACTCCCCCGGCATCCCCGAGTTTTCCAAGACCTACCGCCCGGAGGATCCGGCCCCCTGGGGGGCGGAGGCCGCCTACTGGCAGTACTACCGGCAGGACGGCAAGGCCACGGACAACTGGCTCTTATGCTTCCCGGGCCGGGTGGTGAGCCTTGACCTGGACTGGCCCCCCACGGAGGAGCAAAAGGCCCTCGTTTCCGCCCGGCTGGGACCGGAAGCATAAAAACGAGGAGAGGCGTTCTGCCTCTCCTCTCCGTTTTCCCGGCGTTTAGGTTCTGAATACCCAGTTGTCTCCGTTGAGCATCAGACGGTCGGCGATCATGGCGATGAATTCCGAGTTGGTGGGCTTGCCCTTGGTATTGGACACGGTATAGCCGAAATACTTTTGCAGCGTCTCCAGGTCCCCCCGATCCCAGGCCACCTCAATGGCGTGGCGGATGGCCCGCTCCACCCGGGAGGGCGTGGTGCCGAAGCGCTTGGCCACCTCCGGGTACAGCACCTTGGTCACGGCGTTGATCACCTCCATATCGTTGACCGCGATGATAATGGCCTCCCGCAGATATTGGTAGCCCTTGATGTGCGCGGGGACGCCGATTTCGTGGATGACGGAGGTGACGGTGTTTTTCAGCGTGTAAGATTTCCGTTCCGGGGCGGAGGGACTCTCAAAGATGCCCCGCATCCGCTCCAGCAGGGAGCCGGGCTCACAGGGCTTGGGCAGATAGTAGCTCACGCCCAGCTTCTCCGCGTCGGACATGGTCTTTTCTCCGCAGAAGGCGGAGACGATGATGATTTTGGGCACATAGCCCTCCCGCTCCTTCAACGCCTGGAGCAGCCCCAGCCCATCCAGACCCGGCAGGGCCACATCCGTCAGCAGGAGATCCGGCTTTCGCTCCTCGATGACCCTCAGCGCCTCCCGTCCGTCCCCGGTGGAAGCCGCCACGGTAAACTCACCAGCCTGTTCGATGGCCTCCTGCAGCATTGCGCGGAATTCCTCGTTGGCGTCTGCCAAAAGCACAGTCCTTTGATGATCCATGATGATTCCAAACCTTTCCTTCTTGTTCGGCTTTCAGAGTGTCCTGACACTCTCAGCACGTTTTCTATAAAATACCATAAATTCCCATGTTTTTCAAGATAGGATTACAAAAAAACTGAATTTTTCTTCGACATAATTCTTGTTTTCTAAGGCAAACCCCATATATTGTGTATTTTTTGCTTTTTATTGGGAAATTCTACCAAAATCATGTCCGTTTTAACGCCCCGTTTTTCCCGCTCGGAAAGCCCCAGTGGATTTTCCCGCTTCCCCTCCGGCTCAAATTGTGGTATCATAGCCCTAAAGACACAAGGAGGAACCCGCCATGGATTTAAAACGACAACTGCTGGCCTTCCGCCCCTGGAACGAGCAGGAGGAGCGGGACCGGGACGCGCTGCTCCGCCTCCTGGAGCGGGGCGAAGCCCCCCTCGGCCGGGAGGACCCGGCCCATCTGACGGCTTCCGCCTGGGTGGTCAGCCCGGACCGGAAGCAGGTGTTGCTGGCCTACCACAACCTTTACAACTCCTGGGCCTGGCTGGGGGGCCACGCCGACGGGGATCAGGATTTGCTCTCCGCGGCCCTCCGGGAAGTCCGGGAGGAAAGCGGCCTGGAGGAGGTCCGTCCCGTCTCCCGGGACCTTTACTCTCTGGAAATTCTGACGGTGGACGGCCACGAGAAGCGGGGCCGGTATGTCTCCTCCCACCTTCACCTGAACGTCACCTTTCTCCTGGAGGCGGACCCCGCCGCCCCCATCCGCTGCAAGCCCGACGAAAACAGCCGGGTGGGCTGGTTCGGCCTGGAGGAAGCCGTCGCCGCCTCGGCGGAACCCTGGTTTCGGGAGCATGTTTACAGCAAACTCAACGCCAAGCTGGCGGGCTTCCCGCCCCGAAAGGATTGAGCATTGGAGCACTGGGAGCTGGTAAAGCCCGGGGGGCTTCGCTTTGTCTGGGCCGACGGACTGTTTCCGCCGGGAACAGACAGCTTTCTCCTGTCCGCCTTTCCCCGGCTGCGGCCGGGGCTTCGGGTGCTGGATCTGGGCAGCGGCACGGGGCTTCTGAGCCTGCTTCTGCTCCAGCGGCAGCGGGAACTGTCGGTGACAGGGCTGGAGCTTCTGCCCGAGGCCGTGGCCCTGGCGGAGCGGACGGCGGCGGAAAACGGCCTGACGGACCGGCTTTTTTTCCGGCAGGGAGACCTGCGGGACCGGGCCGCACTTCCGGCGGAGCCCTTTGATCTGGCCGTCTGCAACCCGCCCTATTATCCCGTAAGCAGCGGCGCTCTGACCGGGGAGACCGCCCGGCGGACCGCCCGGGCGGAGGTGGACTGTACCCTGGCGGATGTCTGCCGGGCGGCGCGGCGGGCCCTGCGCTGGGGAGGCCGCTTCTGCCTGGTTCACAAGCCCCACCGGCTGACGGACCTGCTCTGCGCCCTCCGGGAGGCGGGGCTGGAGCCCAAGCGGCTGCGGATGGTCTGCGCGACGGCGGAGGCCGCTCCTTCTCTGGTACTGCTGGAGGGAAACCGGGGCGGGAAGCCGGGCCTCTCCGTAGAGCCGCCGCTGGTGCTGTACACACCGGAGATGGCCCCCACGGCGGAGCTGAACCGCATATACTTTCGAGAGGAGGCCCCGCTATGAGCGGTACCCTATACCTGGTGGCCACGCCCATCGGCAACCTGGGAGACCTGTCCCCCAGGGCGGTGGAGACCCTGTCGGCCGTGGATTTCATCGCGGCGGAGGACACCCGGGTGTCCCTAAAGCTGCTGAACCACTTTCAGATCAAAAAATCCCTGGTAAGCTATCACGAGCACAATGCCGTCTCCGCCGGGCAGGAGGTCCTCGGCCGCCTGCTGGCGGGGGAAAGCTGCGCCCTGGTTACCGACGCCGGAACCCCCGCCATCTCGGACCCCGGGGAGATGCTGGTCCGCCTCTGCGGGGAACACGGCGTGGAGGTTTTGTCCATCCCCGGCTGCTGCGCGGCGGTAAACGCCCTGGCGGTCAGCGGCCTGCCCACGGGGCGCTTTACCTTCGAGGGCTTTTTGTCCGTCAACAAGCGGAGCCGCCGGGAGCACCTGGAGAGTCTGCGGAACGAGACCCGGACCATGATTTTCCACGAGGCCCCTCATAAGCTCCGGCCCACCCTGGCGGACTTCTGCCAGGTCTTCGGCCCGGAGCGGCGGATCGCCCTCTGCCGGGAGCTGACCAAGCTCCACGAGGAGACCCGCCGCTGTACCCTGGGGGAGGCGGCGGAGTATTACCAAGCCCACGACCCCCGGGGCGAATACGTCCTGGTGGTGGCGGGAGCGGAGCCCAAAACCGGCGCCGCCGTCACCCTGGAGGAGGGTGCCGCCCAGGTGTTGGCCCTGGTAGAGGCCGGGCAGCGTTTAAAGGACGCCGCCCGGGAGGTGGCAGACCACACGGGCCTCAGCCGGAATGAGCTTTACGCCGCCGCCTTGGAGCGGCGAAAATAAAACCTTCCTATGCGGGAGCGGGGCAGTATAATTTTCCCTGCCTCTGTCCATACTTCCCTCAGAACTTTTAAAAGAGGGAGGAACTCTCGCATGGAACACAAATTGAGATCCGTTTTCAGCGGCACGGGTTTTTACGTTCTTCTGGCGGTCTCGCTGCTTATCGCGGCGGTGAGCGGCTACTTCCTGCTCTTCGCCGGGAACGAGGAACCTCTGCCGGAGGAACCCCAGAAGGCGGTCAGCGCCCCGGCCCGGGACGTTTACGTCCCCCAGCCGGAGCCGGAGGAGGACGAGCCCCCGGTGGAGGCCTCCGCCCCCGCCCCGGTGGAGGTGGAAATCGTCCCCACGATGCCGGAGGTGGAGGTGGACGACACGCCGGTAATGGCGGAGCCCCCCAAGCTGGTGGTGGAACCGCTGAAGGGAGAGGTGCTGATGGCCTTCTCCGTAGACCAGCTGGTCTACAGCCCCACCCTGGCGGACTGGCGGACCCATGACGGCGTGGACATCTCCGCGAAGCCTGGCACCACGGTGCTGGCGGCCACCGCGGGCACCGTGGCCTCGGTGGAGGACCACCCGCTGATGGGCACCACCGTGGTCATTGACCACGAGGGCGGCTACACCACCACCTATTCGAACCTCCAGGCCAAGCCCACGGTCCAGTCCGGGGACCTGGTCACCGCCGGGCAGATCATCGGCGCGGTGGGGACCACCGCCCCCGCCGAGGCCGCGCAGAGCCCCCACCTCCACTTCTCCGTCACTCGAAATGGGGAAGCGGTGGACCCCAGCGAGTTTTTAAACGGCTGACGAAAGGCAAGCCCCTTCCGGGGCTTGCCTTTTTTTCGTTTCTGTGATATGCTTTGTAAGTTAGACAAAGGTCCGCCTCTTCACGGCGGCTTAAAAAGGAGTGCGCGCTATGAAAACTTATACCTTCCAGCCCCGGGGCGTCTGTTCCCGGGAAATGCAGGTGGACCTGGACGACCAGGGCGTCATTCAGGCTCTCCGGGTCATGGGCGGATGCAGCGGAAACCTCCAGGGCATCGCCGCCCTGGTGAAGGGCATGTCCGCGCAGGAGGCCATCCGGCGCCTGAAGGGCATCCAATGCGGCCCTAAGAATACCTCCTGCCCGGACCAGCTGGCCCTGGGGCTGGAGCAATTCCTGGGCCGGGACTGAAAGGGCCAAGGGGTATGAAAATCGTCTTGGTCATCGACCAGTTCGACGACGCCAACAATGGGACCACCATCAGCGCCCGCCGCTTTGCCACCGCCTTAAAAGAGCATGGCAACGAGGTCCGGGTCATCGCCACCGGCAAACCCACCGACTATAAATACGCCGTCCGGCAGATGAAGTTTCTCCCCATTGTGGAGCACCTCATCACCAGCCAGGGGATGCGCCTGGCGATTCCCAACCGGCACGTTTTTGAGAAGGCGGCGGCCTGGGCGGACGTGGTGCATTTCATGATGCCCTCCCCCCTGGCCATTATGGGCCTCCGGCATGTGGAGCGCCTGGGCATCCCCCATACGGCGGCCTTCCACTGCCAGCCGGAGAACATCAGCTTCACCCTCCACCTGGGCAACAGCAAGCGGGTGAATGACTTCATCTACACCAAGTTCCGGGACACCTTCTTCAACCGCTTTACCCACATCCACTGCCCCAGCAGCATGATCGCGGGCCAGCTCCGGGAGCACGGCTACACCGCCCGGCTGCATGTCATCTCTAACGGCATCAGTCCCCAGTACGCCTACGGGCGAAGCCCCCAGGAGGACTGGATGCGTGGAAAGTTCAACGTGCTGATGGTGGGCCGCTACGCCGGGGAGAAGCGGCAGGACGTGCTCATCGACGCCTGCGCCCAGTGCCGCCACAAGGACGAAATTCAGGTTATTCTGGCGGGAAAGGGCCCTCTGGAAAAGAGATACCGCCGTCTGGCGGAAAAGCTGCCGAACCCCATCGTCATGGAGTTCTACGAGCCCAGCCGCCTGCTGGAAATTCTCCACATGGCGGACCTGTACGTCCACACCTCCGATGCGGAGATTGAGGCCATGAGCTGCATGGAGGCCTTTGCCTGCGGCCTTGTGCCCATTATCGCGGATTCCCCCCGGTCCGCCACTCCCCAGTTCGCTCTGGACGGGCGGAGCCTGTTCCCCGCCGGGGACCCCGCCGCCCTGGCGGAGAAGATCGACTGGTGGTTTGATCATCCCCGGGAGCGGGAGGAAATGGGCCGGCGTTACGGCGAACACGCCAAGCAGTACGCCCTGGACCGCTCCATTGAGCAGACGGAGGAGATGTTCCGCACCGCCATTCGGGAGCAGGGCAAATGATGGACAAAACCCCGCCGGAAGGCGGGGTTTTACCTCCTCCAAAAATGGCGTTTCAGCGGGAGGCCCGGGAAGGGCTTCCCGCACAATTTTTATCCGCCGGTTTCCAAAGGCATGCCCGGGCCGCTGTCACCAGCGGTCCCCTTTTCGCGTATGCTGAACCAGCGGCAAAGGAGGAATGCACCATGGCATATTCCGACCGGGAGCTGCTGGCGCGCCTGATTGAGTGCGAGGCGGGCGGCGAGGGGGAGAACGGCATGAAGGCCGTGGCGGGCGTGGTCATGAACCGGGTCCACGCCCGGGGCGGCGAGTATGCCCGGGTGGGCCAGGGCAGCATCCGCAACATCATCTTCCAACCCTACCAATTCGTCTGCGCCAGCGAGACGGAGGGGGGCGCTTACAACCCCCAGAACATATACAACATGCGGCCCGAAGCCATACACTACGAAATCGCCGACTGGGCCATTGCCGGAAACCGCCTGCCGGATGTGGCGGAATCCCTCTGGTTCTACAACCCCTTTGGCCCCAACTGCCGGCCCTTCTTCCCCACCGGCGTGGGATACTGGCAGACCCGCATCGGCGACCACTGTTTTTATAATCCTACAGACGCTTACTACAAAACTTGAGAGGTGTCCATCATGCCCAACACACAGCGTATGTCCCCGCCCATCCGGGACTGGTCCACCGAAATCAGCGCCCCCCAGCCCGCCGTCCCGGCGGTGTCCGAAAACCCGGCGGCCTTCCGCTATCCAGCCGCGGCCATGCCGGCCGACACGCCGCCCGCTTTCCAATTCCCCTCTGAAACGGCGGGCGCTCCTTCCGGCGTGTCCGGCGCGCCCGCTTTGCCACGCCCTACCGCGGCTCCCACTGTGCTCCCCACCGGCTCCACAGGCCCGACGGGTTCTACCGGCCCGGCGGCTTCCTCCTCCGTCCCGGCGGTCCGTCCGGCGGCGCGTCATCCCGCCCACAATGAATTCGCGGGCAGTACCGGCGATCTGGACCTCCAGAACCACCAGCCCGCCGAGGTCATCGAGTCTCCCACCAGCACCGGCGAGGCCTTCCTGGGTTCTCTGAAAGCCATGCTCCTGCGGAACCGGGGGAACTTCGTGGCGGCCACCCTGCTCATCGGCACCCAGGGCACCATGGTCTGGGAGGGCATCCTGCACGAGGTGGGCAATGACTACTTCATCATCTACCAGACGGGACGCCAGCGGTACATTCTCTGCGACATCTACGCTCTGAAATACATGGAGTTTTACGACACCAAGCAGCGGGAGCTGTGCGAGCACCTGCTCCAGGAGAACGGAAGCCAGGGCTTCTGCTGAACTCGAAAACAGCGGGACCTCTTTCGAGGTCCCGCTGCTGTGTGCAAGATAGTCTGTATACTCCGCGAAATCAGCGCTTGCTGAACTGCGGAGCGCGGCGAGCCGCCTTGAGGCCGTACTGCTATCGTTTTAGCGCCGTTTTTCCTTGATTTTACGGGCTTTTTTGAGGTAGCGGGCCTCGGTTGTCCTACCCCTTAACCCAATCAATCACAAACGTTCTCCGCAAGGTCAGATGGGCGAAGTGCCTGGTTCACCACATCGAAAAGTTCTTCGGGCTTATTATACTTGACCTTTGCATAAATGTCCATAGTTGTTTTGCTATTTTCATGTCCGGCAAGATACTGAACCGTCTTGGGATCAACACCCGCATAAAGCAAATTTGTAATATAGGTGTGCCGGAGCTGATGGGGCGTCACTTCAAAATCCAGGGTATAGACAATCCTGGGATTGTTTTTCTGGCTGGTTCCCAGCGTCGGCTTTACCGTGTACTTAATGCTCTGTCCGTTCACATATTTATAATAGGTGCGCTCCTTGGTGGAACGGACAACAATGTACTGCCACACTCGCTTGAACTGTGAGTAAGACAGGGGCTGGCCCTCGCTGTCGGCAATCACATAGTCAGACGTAGAGGTCACTTTCGCTTCTCGCAGGCAGTCAGCCAGACACTTGGGGATGGGAATGTCTCTCCGGGCCGCTTTGGTTTTTAGAACCGTAGAGATCACCGGCCGGTTGTGTTCCGCCCGCCATGCCCGCCGTACCGAAATGTATGGGGTGGGAACATCCAGGAACACACAGTCCCATTGGAGGGCAAGGGCTTCTTCCCGACGCAAGCCAGCGTATAGACCGATCATCACAAAGAGATATGGCGGCAGTCCTTTGATGGCCTCCAGAAGCACCGCAACCTGTTGATCGCTCAGCGCCTCCTTTTTCTGTGCCGGTCTCCCGCCTTTTCCCGATATTCCCACACAGGGGTTATCTGCAAGAAGCTGGCTGCGCTCGGCAGAATAGAAAACACACTTGATGAGCATATTCACTTTGTTATACAGGCCCTCGGACTTCTTGGACAGTGGCACCAACGCCAGCCGGATGTCATCAGCCGTTACTTCCTCCATATACATATCGCCCATTGGCTTGATGACGTAGTTCCTCATGTTGGAAGTATTACTTCTGAAAAACAATCTAGAAAAAAGATGCAGAAAGTGGTAAAATAGA
>CAJUQQ010000049.1 GCA_910588175.1 uncultured Oscillibacter sp. | reverse complement strand
CCTCAATCTGGTCGGGGATGATGGCGTAGCTGCCGCCCCGGAGGCGGTCCACGCCGCGAATCTTGATGGTGTCCGTGCCCGCGCCCCGGATATTGGCCCCCATGGAGTTCAGGAAGTTGGCCAGATCCACGATGTGGGGCTCCTTGGCGGCGTTTTCAATCACCGTGCGGCCCTCCGCCATGACGGCGGCCATCATAATGTTCATGGTGGCTCCCACGGAGACCACGTCCAGATAAACGCTGGTGCCCTTCAGCCGCCCCTCCCCGGCGGTGGCGCGGATAAAGCCGCCCTCCACCACCACGGTGGCCCCCAGGGCGTTGAAGCCCTTCATGTGCTGGTCGATGGGCCGGACGCCGCCGAAGTTGCATCCCCCCGGCAAAGCCACCTCCGCCTGGCCGAAGCGGCCAAGCAGGGCCCCGATGAAGTAGGTGGAGGCCCGGATGCGCCGGGCCAGGTCATAGGGCGTGCGGGTGGAGTGAATGTGGCGGCAGTCCACCTCCACGGTGTGGCGGTCGATGCTGCGGACCCCCGCGCCCAGCTGCTCCAGAATGCTGAGGCACAGCGTCACATCGGAAATCTGGGGGATGTTCTCAATGCGGCAGACTCCGTCCACCAGCAGCGCGGCGGGGATGATGGCGACGGCGGCGTTTTTCGCGCCGCTGATTTCCACTTCGCCGAACAGGGGCGTTCCGCCCTGTATGATATATTTTGTCAAAATATTGACCCTCTTTTCAAGCAACAGTTTGCCGGTCCGGGGCGTTGCGGGAGCTTCTGAAAACAGTTTGCCCGGCTGGCGGCGCTTCATACCCGCCGCAGGGGCGGGGAGGTAATTTCTTCTTTACAGACTTTGATATCATAGCACAAGCGGAGGCAAAATGCAAACCTTTCCTTTTGTCGGTTTTCATAATGTTTTGCCGGAACCGGGTTTTTCCTTCCACGGCGGCTGAGAAAATCCCCGCCGGGATTTCGAACCTGTGTTCCGAACCGGGCATACCGGATGGACAGGATTTTTCCCCCCGGACAAGGAGATGCTCCGCGGCAGGCCCGGCGGACCGCAAGGGAAACGCGGCGCGGTTTGGCGGGAAAAACCGCCGGTGTTCAACGGCTGTGAACCCAGGTTCTTACGGGGCTCCCTCCCCCGTCCGGGCGCCCCCGGCGGTGACGGCGCCGGTATAGGCGTTCACATAGTAGTCCTCCGTGTCGGTGACGACCCGCCACGCCGGAGCCAGGGACATGGTGGTCCCCGAGGTCTGGAGCTCGTAACAGGGCTGGATATCCGTCACTGTGGAAACCACCGCCGCGCTCTCCCGCCGCATCCTCTGAAAGGCCAGCAGGGCCCCGGCGGCGGAGAGGGGCTCCGCTTCCTCCGAAACGGAGGTTCCGGTCTTGGGCAGCAGCGTGCCGCTGACAGCGGTGAGAACGCCCCGTTCCACGGTAAACGTCACCGTAGAATTAAAAACCGGGTGCTTGCCGAACACCGTGACGGCGGTGAAGACGCCGCTGCCCTCGCTGTCCAGCGAAATGGCGGGGGGGGTATAGGAGAACTCCTTGCAGAAGTCCAAACAGAAATCCTCCACCCCCCTCTCCGCCAGGGTCCCGGCGGCTTCGAACCCGCCGCTGGAGCGGAACAGGGCCTCTCCCGCCGCCCCGGCGTAGTGAAAAATGCCGCCGCCCTGGTCGGAGGAGGAGAGCGCCTCCCCCAGGAGAAAGGCGGCGGCCCGCTCCTCCTGGGCGGCGTCCCGGACCAGGGCCGCGCCGCCCAAAGGGGCCGCCTGAGAGATGGCGCCGCCATCCAGGGCCATGCCGTCCTCCTCAAAGAGGGCCACCAGCTGCTCCGCCGTCCGGCGGAAGGCGTCCCGCTGCATGGTCCGGCGCTGGGACAGGGAGAACAGCAAAAAGCCGTTCAGCAGCAGCAGGATCAGGATGATGATATTTTTCAAGCGGAACCGGTCCATAACAACCCTCCAAACAAAGACGGCAGGGGCCCCGCCGGAACGGAAGCGCGGCGGTTCCGGGGGGATTTCTTCACTCCGACAGCCAGAAAGCCCGGCACTCGCCGTTCCGCTCCACATAGCCCACGGACAGCTCCTTTCCGGGGGAGGCCACGGCCAAGGCCTGGGACAGCGGCAGCAGCAGAGAGGGCTCCTCCGACAATCCGTACTGCCGGAGGCGCAGGGTCAGGGCGGTGACGGCGGTCCCGGTGAGGGTGATCTCCGCGGCGCTTCCGCCGTCCTGAAAGAAAATGGGCACGCCTCCCGCCTGATAGCCGAAGCGGAGCTGGGTAACCTCCCCGCTGCGGCGGACACTTTGCAGCCAGAGCCGGGCCTCGCCCAAAACGGGGGAGACCAGCCCCTCCAGCAGCGCCCCGGCCCCCAGGGCGGCCTCTCTGGCCGTGGGCAGCTCCCCGGCGGCCTTGACGCTGAGGCTGGGGTCGTCCCCGCTCTGATAGCGGACGCTGTTGTCGGGCCGGATGCGGAGGCTCCGGTCCCCGTCCATAATCAGCTCCGTGCCGTTGGACTCGGTGTGCCGGGTCCCGCTGCGGGGGTTGAAGCCCAGGGCGGACAGCAGCCACTCCGTTCCTCCGGCCAGCGGCGTCCCCAGGGTAAAGGCGGGCAGCTGGGGCAGCTCCCCCGGCAGGAGGGAGCAGGGATCCAGCGCCAGGGCCGGGCTGTCCGCGGCGGCTTCCATGGCGAAGGAGGCGTCCCCCAGCTCATAGCGGCCGATGACCTGCTCCAGGCTGTCGGCGGAAACGGCCGTGGCCGCCCGGAAGCAGGTGTCCCCCCCGTCCCAGAGGTAGAGGGCCGCGCCGCTTTCCTGGGGGGCGATGAGCAGGCGGCGGGCGGAGAGGTCCTCCCGGGGGGAGACCTCCTCCCCGCCGCCCAGCACCCCCGCCAGCACGGACAGGGGCAGGGGCTCCAGAAAATCGTAATAGAGGGAGGGGCCCTCCAGCGCCCGGAGAAAGTCCGCCGGGACGCAGGGGGCGTAGTCCCGGGCGGAACCCAGGGCCTCCAGCAGGCGGCGGCCCAGGGGGTCGGCGAAGCCGCTGTCCCCGGTGGTAAGCGTCACACTGCCATACCGGCCATAGTCCCCGGTGACGGCCACCCGCACCGGGGCGGACAGCTCCGCCGCCGGAGAGGAGGACTGGCTGGGCCCCGGCGCCGCCGTCTCGCCGCCGGAGAGGTCCAGGCTGTAGAGCTGGGTCCGGGTAAACAGCACCACCGCCGACAGGGCCAGCAGGGTGATGAGGACGTTCTGAACCAGATTCCGGCGGTTCCGCCGCTTTTCCTCCATGACTCAGTCCTCCGTTCGGCTCCCCCGCCCCTGGGCGATGGGCAGGGTCATGCGGATGGTGGTGCCCGGCCCCTGGTGAGGGACCAGGGAAATGACGCCCCGGTGCCGCTGGACGATCTCCCGGGCGATGGAGAGGCCCAGGCCCGTGCCGCCGGACTCCCGGGACCGGGCCTTGTCCACCCGGTAGAAGCGGTCGAAGATCCGTTCCCGGTCCTTCTCCGGGATACCGATGCCGTCGTCCCAGACCTCCATCCAGACAGTATCCTCCTCCCCGCAGCCGGCGCAGACCCGGATGTGTCCGCCGTCGGGGGTGTATTTGATGGCGTTGCCCAGGATGTTCATCATCACCTGCTCCAGCCGGCTCCGGTCCCCCACGATGAGGGGCAGGTGGTCCAGGTCCCCGCAGCTGAGCTTGTGGCCCCGCTGCTGGGCGTTCAGCGCGCTGGAGCGGACCACGCTGCGGATGGACTCGGCGAAGGGGAAGCGGGAGAGCACCAGCTCCGCGTCCCCCCGGTCCAGGCGGGAGAGCGTCAGCAAGTCCTGCACAATGTGGGTCATCCGGTCCGTCTCCGTGATGATGATGTCCAAAAAGCCGTTGGCGGTGGGCTGGGGAATGTCCCCCTCCGCGTCCCGGAGGGTCTCGGCGTAGGTGCGGACGTTGGTCAGAGGGGTGCGGAGCTCGTGGGACACGTTGGCCACGAACTCTTTGCGCCGCTCCTCGTTCCGGTGCTGCTCCGTCACGTCGTGGAGCACGATCAGCACGCCTCCCCGCTCCTGGTCGGAGAAGGGAGCCAGATACACCTTCAGGGTCTTCTCCCCGGCCTCCAGCTCCCCCTCGGCGAAGCTGGGCCGCTGAAGGGCCAGCATCTCCGGGAAGGGGTAGAGCGTGCCGAAGAGCTCGTCATAGGTACACTCCGGCCCCACGGGGCGCTGGAGCATGGTGTTGGCGGCGGGGTTGCAGTGGATGAGCTTCCCGTCGTGGGAAAAGGCCACCACCCCGTCGGTCATGTGGAGGAAGAGGGTGTCCAGCTTGTTCCGCTCGTTCTCCACGGCGGCCAGGGTGGCCTGAAGCACCCCGGCCATCTCGTTAAAGGTGCCGGTGAGGATGCCGATCTCGTCGGTGGACTCCACGGGCAGGGCGCTGCCAAAATCTCCGGAGGCCATCTTCTCCGCCCCGGCGGTGAGCTTTTCAATGGGGTCCACCATGGTTTTGGAGAGGAGGAAGCTCAGGAGGACGGAGATCAGAAGGCCGATGACCAAGGCCTGCATGATGATCTGAAACAGCTGGCTGTTCAGCCCGGAGACCGTGTCCCGGGTGTCCAGAATATAGATGATAAAGGCGTTGTCCCCCCCGAAGATGGGGATGGCGGCGTCCATGAAGTCGGCGGTGATGTCGCTGACATCCCCGATGCCCGCCTCGTCATGGCGGAGCACGGCGTTCCGGGCGGTGAGGAGATTGGCGCTCTGCTCCCGGGGCATGGAGCCCTCGGCGGCGGAGCCGTTGAGATAGGCCCCGGTCTCCCCATCCAGCACAAAGTAATTCCGCGTCCGGTAGTCGATGCCAAGCTTCCCGGCGGTAAGCTCCATCATGTCGTGGACCCGGTCCGCCCCGTCCTCCTGAGCGGCCTCCCCCCGGAGGGAGGCGACGAACTCCCGCTGGTCCGCGCCGAAGACGCTGTCGATCTGCTGGTAGAAGGTGTTGGTAAAGAAGTTGGAGACATTGATGGTCAGGAAGGCCCCCACCACCGCCATCAGGGAGGTGATCAGCAGCAGCAGAATCAGGGTCAGCTTCATATGGAGGCTCCGAAACATCACAAGCACCTTCTTTTCCGGCGGTCAGTTCACCGCGAAATAGTAACCCGCGCCCCGCCGGGTCAAAATATACTGGGGGCTGGCGGGATTTTCCTCAATCTTCTCCCGCAGCCGCCGGACCGTCACGTCCACCGTCCGCACGTCGTCCCCCACATAGCCGTAGTTCCACACCTGCTCCATCAGGTCCACCCGGGAGTAGACCTTGTTGGGGTGGCTGGCCAGGAAGGTCAGCAGCTCATACTCCCGCTGGGTCAGGTCGATGGCCTTCCCCGCCCGGAAAACCTGGTGGCTGTCCGTATTGATGGACAGGTCCCCCGCCACGGGCATGGCGCTGTCCGCCGCGGCTCCGGCGGGGGCCGCCATGGAGGTGCGGCGGATGTTGGCCTCCACCCGGGCGATGACCTCCCGCATGGAGAAGGGCTTGGTGATATAGTCGTCCGCCCCGGTCTCAAGCCCGCGGACCTTGTCGTCCTCCTCCTCCCGGGCGGTGAGGAGGAGGATGGGCACGTTGTCCCCGTCCTTCCGCAGGGCCTCGCACACGTCAAAGCCGATCATCTTGGGCAGCATGATGTCCAGCAGGATCAAATCCGGCTTCTCCGTCCGGGCCTTCCGCAGGCCCTCCTCCCCGTCATAGGCCTCCAGCACCCGGTATCCCTTCCGCTCCAGATTGAAGCGCAGGATGTCCACGATGTTCTTCTCGTCCTCTACGATCAGAACGGTCTTTTCTTCCGTCATACTTGACCTCCCAACTCCCCGCCGCCTTCGGCAGGCGGCGGCCCCTCACGGCGTCACAGGTTCAGCAGAAGCTTCGCCTTCAGCACCGCCGCCACGGTCTTGGCGTCCTCAATCTCCCCGTCCAGGCACCGGCGGACCATCTCGCCGAAGGGGACGCGCTCCACATTCAAAAACTCATCCTCGTCCAAGTGCTGCTCCCCCATTTTGAGATCCCGGGCCAGGTAGAGGTGCAGCGTCTCGCCGTAACAGCCCGGAGAGGGCAGGATGCGCCCCAGGGGCTCGTACCGCCCCGGCACGGCGCCGGTCTCCTCCTTCAGCTCCCGGAGGCCCGCCTCATAGGGGTCCTCGCCGGGGTGGTCCAGCTTTCCGGCGGGAATCTCCAGCAGGGTCCGGCCGAAGGGATAGCGGTACTGGGTCACCGCCAGCACGTTGTTCTCCCCGTCCAGGGCCAGCACGGCCACGCCGCCGGGGTGGTCCACCACCTCCCGGGTGGAGGTCCCGCCGCCGGGCAGGGCCACCGTGTCCACGTGGACGGTGACAATCCGTCCGGCGAATTTGTCCACCCGGCTCAGCTTCCGCTCGGTCAGGTCCATCTGTTCGCTCATAAGCTCCGCGTCCTTTCCAACGGGCCCGCCGGAGCGGGCACGGTTTTCCTGAAATGGCTGATTGTAAGAATTATACCACGGGGCGGACAAAATGAAAAGAGAAAATCTCCCCCCTCCGGCGGCGGAAAAAAAGTTGCCCTTCGTTCATAAATTACCCCTTGTTTTTGCCGGGCAAAAGGCGTATGATGGGGAACAGATAAACATCGAATTTTGTGGAATTGGAAAGGAACGGCAGCATCATGAAATGGATGGTACGGGCGGCGGCGCTTCTGGCCTCGCTGCTTCTGTTGTTGACGGCCGCCCACGCCCTGGCGGGATACAAGCAGCCCGCTCAGGAGGGGCTGGCGGAGCTGGACGCGCGGCTGATCTCCCCCTGGGAGACGGAGAAAATCGCCAAGCTGCCGGAGCTGACCGTTGTGACCCCCGCCCCGGAGGACCCGCCGGAGCGGACGGCGCTTCCTTCGGCCCCCTCCCCCCGGGAGGAGGAGCCGTCCCGGCCCGCGGCGCTTCCGGAAAGCCGGAGTCCGGAGGGCCCGGTCTTCCCGGAAGCGGAGGACTGGCAGCTCCTTTTGGTAAACCCCTGGAACGAGATGCCGGAGGACTACGAGGTGACCCTCAAAGCCCTGCCCGACGGGCAGAAAGTGGACGAGCGGGCCTATGACGACCTCAACGCCATGCTGGAGGCCTGCCGGGACGCGGGCCTGCGGCCCAAGATCTGCTCCTCCTACCGGACCCAGGCCAAGCAGACCTATCTCTACAACAACAAGATCACCCGCCTGCGGAACGCGGGCTACAGCAAAGCCGCCGCCCTGGAGGAGGCGGGCCGCTGGGTGGCCCGTCCCGGCACCAGCGAGCACCAGCTGGGCCTGGCCCTGGACATCGTGTCCTCGTCTTACCAGGCCCTCACGAAAAAGCAGGAGAAGACCGCCGAGCAGAAGTGGCTGATGGAGCACTGCTGGGAATACGGCTTCATCCTCCGCTATCCCAGCGACAAAAGCGAGATCACCGGCATCGGCTACGAGCCCTGGCACTACCGCTACGTGGGCCGGGAGGTGGCCCTGGACGTGCGGGAGAGCGGCCTCTGCTTTGAGGAATACTTACTGCTGCGGCAGGAAACCCTGTCGGCAAACCGGGCGTGAATCCACGGAGACGGCGAAAGCCGTCTCCGTTTTTGCCGGACTTGTCCAAGGTGACTTGGATTTCTTATGAAAAACTCCCAAAACATGTGGATTCTTCCGTTGAAAAGCGGCGCGGAGCGGCATATAATAAGAAACCGTGAAATTTTATCCCTGATTCTGCGGCGGAACATCCGTCTTCCGAAGGAGCTTGTGAATTTATGCAAAACGAACACCTGAGAAATATCGCCATCATCGCCCACGTCGACCACGGCAAGACCACGCTGGTGGACGAAATGCTCAAGCAGGGCGGCGCCTACCGGGAAAACCAGGAGGTCGTCGACCGGGTCATGGACTCCGGCGACCTGGAGCGGGAGCGCGGCATTACCATTCTCGCCAAAAACACCGCCATTCAATACGGTGAAACCAAAATCAACATTGTGGACACCCCGGGCCACGCCGACTTCGGCGGCGAGGTGGAGCGGGTCCTCAAGATGGTCAACGGCGTCATCCTTCTGGTGGACGCCGCCGAGGGTCCCATGCCCCAGACCCGCTTTGTGCTAAGCCGGGCCCTGGAGCTGGGACACCGGGTCATCGTCGTCGTCAACAAGATCGACCGGCCCGACCAGCGGGTCTACGAGGTCATCGACGAGGTGCTGGAGCTGCTGATGGACCTGGACGCCACGCCGGAGCAGCTGGACTCCCCCATGCTGTTCTGCTCCGGGCGGCAGGGCACCGCCTCCTGCTCCCCCACCGTCCAGGGCACGGACCTGAAGCCCCTTTTCGACACCATCCTGGAGTATATCCCCGCCCCCGAGGCCAATGTGGACGAGCCCTTCCAGATGCTCGTCTCCTCCATCGACTACAACGAGTTCGTGGGCCGCATCGCCATCGGCCGCATTGAGCGGGGCACCCTGCGGCAGAACCAGGAGATCGTGGTGTGCAACTACCACGACCCCGAGGCGGTCCTCCGCAAGGCCAAGGCCACCGCCATCTACGAGTTCGAGGGCCTGGGCCGCAAGCCCACCGCCGAGGCCTTCGCCGGAAACATCATCGCCATGAGCGGCATTCCCGACGTGACCATCGGAGACACCATCTGCGTCCCCACCACGGTGGAGGCCCTGCCCTTTGTAAAGATTTCCGCCCCCACCCTGGAGATGACCTTCTCCGTCAACGACTCCCCCTTCGCCGGGCGGGAGGGCAAATTCGTCACCTCCCGGCAGATTCGGGAGCGGCTCTTCCGGGAGACCCTGCGGGACGTGTCCCTGCGGGTGACGGAGACGGACACGGAGACCGCCTTCAACGTGGCGGGCCGGGGCGAGATGTCTCTCTCCATCCTGATTGAGACCATGCGCCGGGAGGGCTACGAGTTCCAGGTCTCCCCCGCCCGGGTGCTCTATAAGGAGATCGACGGAAAGACCTGCGAACCCATCGAGCGGCTGGTGGTGGACGTGCCCGGGGACTGCGTGGGCGCGGTGATCGAGAAGCTGGGCCAGCGGAAGGCGGACATGGTGGAAATGACCCCCGTGGGCAGCCGGATGAAGGTGGAGTTCCTCATCCCCGCCCGGGGCCTCTTCGGCTACCGGAACGACTTTCTCACCGACACCAAGGGCGAGGGCATCATGGCCTCCGTCTTTGACAGCTACGCCCCCTATAAGGGCGACATCTCCCGCCGGGGCAACGGGTCCCTGATCTCCTTCGAGACCGGCGAATCCATCACCTACGGGCTCTTCAACGCCCAGGAGCGGGGCACCCTGTTCATCGGCGCGGGCATCCCGGTCTACGGCGGCATGGTCATCGGCGTCAGCCCCCGGAGCGAGGACATGACGGTGAACGTGTGCAAGAAAAAGCAGCTGACCAACACCCGGGCCAGCGGGTCCGACGACGCCCTGCGGCTGGTGCCCCCCAAGCAGATGAGCCTGGAGCAATGCCTGGAGTTCCTGGCGGACGACGAGCTGCTGGAGGTAACGCCGAAGAGCCTGCGGATGCGCAAGAGCATCCTGGACCACGAGAAGCGGATGAAGGCCCTGCACGGGAAGAAATAACGCTTTTGAACCAAAAAATACCCTGTGCTACTTTTTGCACAGGGTATTTTCTATTTAGAAACTCTGGGATAGGGCACCGGTTCGTCGGTCAGGCCCGCCAAATAGTCCATGCTGGTGTCCAACGCCAAGGCAATGCGCTTGCATTGTTCATAGGACATACCCCGTCTTCCAGTCTCGATCTTGGAGTAATCGCTCTGGTCTATACCAGTCAGCATTTGCATCTTAACTTGTGAAAAGCCACGCTCTTTTCGCAGGTCCTTTAATCGTGACATACAATCACCCAGTAATATTATGTCAATTTGACCTATTGAAATTAGGGTGATTTTGACCTATAATGGAAATGAGGTGATAATAATGATTGACGAAATGGGCCTTGAAATCTCAAAAGATATGTACGAAAAAGCAATCGGCGCAATTGTGATTGAGTATATCAACAAGTTTCGGCCCTATGAGCTATCTCCAATAGCCGAGTCCGAAGCGCTGAAACTGATCGCTAAAATCAAAACGATTTTGGACAACGACGACCTATCGGACTCCAAGTGTTTCCATCGCATCGACGAGATTGTGGACGCGTTCAACGAGAACGGCATCTATACACGCCGACACGATTGGTAGAAATGAGGGCGGCTGGACACACATATTTTTTCCACGGCAAATTTCCGAATTGCTCTTGACCTTCCGGGAAAAATCCTTTAAAATAGTAGGTTGTGTACGGCCCCGTCCGTACCATCATCACTACAAACGGAAAGGCGAGACGACGTTATGAAGCATCCCTACAAGACGCGGGAAGGCGGCGCGACGGTGACGGTGTTCGTCCCCTATGACTGCAAGAATCACTGCCCCTTCTGCATCAACAAAGGCGAGTACGCGGACCTGACCGGCTTTTCCGCCGAGAAAATCCGCGCCAGCATCCGCCGGATGGACGCCATCACGCCCTACTGCGACTTTGTGTTCACCGGCGGCGAGCCCTTCGCCGACCTGGCGGTCCTCCAGTCCATGCTGGACGAAATCCCCGCCACCCACAAGGTCTATATCAACACCACCCTCCCCGTCTCCGAGTTCCAGACGGAGGAGGACATCCTGGTTTTCGCGGAAAAGAACAAGCACAAAATCACCTGCATCAACGTCTCCCGCCACATGCAGAAATATGTGGTGGAGTCCAACGACGGACTGCTGGCCCGGCTTCCCGTGCCCTTCCGGGTGAACTGCGTGCTGTACAAGGACTATCCCGCCAAGGACCTGGCCCCCTATCTGGACCGCTTTAAGAAGGTCCCCGGGGCCTCCATCCAGTTCCGGTTCGACTACACCGCCACCACGCCGGAGAACCTCTACGAGGAGGAGGGGGATAAAATCCTCCAGGACCTCAAGAAGATCGCCCGGTACACCGGCCTGGACGGCTGCCGGATGCGCTGCGGCTTCCACTTCGATTACCAGGGCATGGAACTGACCTACCACAAAACCCTGCCCTATTCCACCATTGTGGAGACAGACCCCAGAGACGGGGTGACCTATGACATCCTCTATGATATCCTCATCAAGCAGAACGGGGACATCCACGGAGACTGGGACGGCACTCCCCTGGATGTGGCGGCCTATGAAAAGGTGGTCTTCGAGCCCTACGACCTGAAGTGGCTGGCGAGAATCGCGTAAATGAAATCAGGAAGCGGACGGCTGACGCCGTCCGCTTTTTTGACCTCCCCATCTTTGTACGCCGCTTAGAGGCGTTCTTTCCCGCCATGCCGCGCCGCTTTCCCTTGCCTGACGAGAAGCATCCCCGTCCATCCGGCGTCTCCGGCGGCGCATTCTTACTCCAGCGCCGCCAGCAGAGCCGCCGGGTCCACCACCCGGCCATAGGGATACTCCATTCCGTCCTTCCAGGCCGAGACCGGCCGGGCGGTAGACTGGGCCGCCTCCAGAAATTCCCCGTAGGTCACCTCCGGCTTCACCTGACAGGCCAGGGCGTAGAGCCCCGCCACGTAGGGCGCCGTCCAGCTCATGCCGCCCCCGGCAAAGCAGGCGTACTCCCCCTCCCCCGCCGGGGAGGCCGTGGTCCGCCGGTCCATGGGCACCAGGAGCAAGGACCCGTCCCTCCCCCGGAACTCCCCGGTGTACAGCAGCTCCTCCCAGAAGGCCCCGGGGCGGGCGTCCTCCGGGGCATCGGGGTCGCCGTAAGGAGTCCGGCCCATGCCCATCCAGGGCTCCAGCAGCGGGTCCCGGCTGTTGACGCAGATCACGGCGATCCCCGCCTCCCGGGCCCGACCGATGGCGGCCTCCAGCGCTTCCGCGCCCCGGTCCTCCGGCATCCAGCCAACGGACATGGAGATCACCCGGATTTTTTCGCCCTCCGGCAGGGTTTTGTTCAGGGCCGTCAGGCGGTCCACGTCTTCGGCATACCCGTTCAGGTCCCGGACGAAGTCCTCGCCGTCCCCGGTTCCCAGCTCGTCGGCGATGAAGTACAGCAGGGCCTCCGGGGCCGCGCCCACCGTCTCCCCCAGGGCAATGGAGGCCACGGCGGGGCCATGGGCGGAAGCGGGGTCCCCGGCGGCGGAGCGGTACTCCTGGTAGAGCCGGAGGCGGTCCCTGTACTCCCGGTGCTCCGTCAGAAGGGTCTGGTCGATGATGGCGATGCCCACGCCCTTTCCGGTGATTCCCCGCTCATGGAGGGCCCGGAGTCCCAGGCCAGGGTCCTTCCCCAGCTCCAGCAGCCGTTCCGGGTCAAAGTCCCCCGGCAGGGCCGCCGGCCATTGGGTCTTCGTGTCGAAGCCGGCGGCGAAGAGATCTTCCTCCGTCAGGTCCATGTCCCGGAGGTCCGCTCCCCGGAGGTCGCCGGAGGCCAGAAGCGCCTCGGGGCTTGTCTCCCAGAATTGGACCTCCGCCGCCGGAGGGCGGGAAACCGTCCCCGGCTCCAGCGCCTCCCCGCCGGGAGGGCCGCAGGCCGCCAGCAGAGCCAGCGGCAGGCAGAGAGCAGGCAGAAACCGTTTTTTCAATGGAATCATCTCCTTTCCGTGATGGTCCCATGATACCAGGCGTTTCTTACAAACGGCCTGACAAAACCCTTACAAATTTCTTACGGTTTTCAAGCCGGACTCCCGGCCCTTTTCCCGCTCTTTTCCTCTTTTTTCGCCAGAACCTACCAATTTTCTCTTGACGGGAGAATCACAAAGAGGTATGCTTAGGGCATATAGATATACGGGAGGGCTTTATGATGAAGAAACTTTGCTCGATGTTCCTGGCGCTGGCCGCCTGCCTGATGCTGACGGTCCCCGTTCTCGCCGCCGAGACCCCCGAGGTCGCCGGAACCGGAACGGAAGCCGGCGTGGGATACGCCGTTAGTCCCTGGACCAATGGCTACACCTATACGGTAGGCCCCTGGGTCTCCAACGCCTCTTACGTGGTGCGCCCCTGGGAGGGGAACTACACCTACGTGGCCACCCCCAATGCCTCCGGTTATGTCTACAGCCCGGTTTGGACCGGCCGGTCCGAGGGCATGGGCAACTTCCAGCGGATCAAGACCTACACCGCCGGCACCTACAAGGACGTGCCCTCCGGAGCCTGGTATGAGGAAGGGGTCCGGACCCTCTACGAGCGGGGCCTGCTGGCCGACACCACGAACTTCCGCCCCCGGAACGGCATGACCCTGGCGGAAGTAGTCTCTCTGGCGGTCCACATTCACAGCATCTATAACAACTGGAGCATCCCCTCCGGGATGAGCGAGCTGCAATACGCCCTGAACGTGGGCATCGTCACCCACGGCCAGTATGACAACTACAACGATCCCGCCACCCGGCGGAGCTTTGCCGCCATCTTGTCCAAGGCGCTGCCCGCCTCCGCCATGCGGGGCATCAATTCCGTACTGGACGGGGCCATCCCCGACGTGCCCATGAGCGATCCCGGCGCCTGGGGCATCTACACCCTTTACCGGGCGGGCATTCTGTGGAACAACAACGACTGGGGCAACTTCGCCCCCAACCAGCGCATCACCCGGGATTCCGCGGCGGTGATCGCCGCCCGGCTTCTGGACCCGTCCCAGCGCAAGAGCGGCAGCATGACCGTTGTCCGGCCCGCCGCTGTCTCCCTCAGCCAATCCAGCCTGAGCCTCTACTCCGGTGAGCGCCGGACGCTGGCCGCCTACCTCTATCCCGTGGGCGCAACGAACCAGGGCGTCTACTGGACCTCTTCCGACTACAGCGTCGCTTCCGTGGATTCCTACGGAACGGTGACCGCCTACCGCCCCGGCACCGCCATCATCACCGCCACCACCCCCGCAGGCGCTATGGCGGCCTGCACGGTCCGGGTTGCCAACTGGTACTAAAACAAGACGCTATCGTAAGGGCGGAGCCCACGCGGCTCTTGACAGGCAAAACAACAGCGGACGGCTTTGCCGTCCGCTGTTTCAGGCTGTCGAAAACATATTTTCGACAGCCTGAGCACGTTTTTGAGACCCTAAAAAGGTCTCAAAAACGTTTGATTGAAAACGAAAGGAACCCTTCCTGGGTTCCTCTCGTAACTCT
>CAJUQQ010000048.1 GCA_910588175.1 uncultured Oscillibacter sp. | reverse complement strand
TTCTCTCTTTTGCGAAAAGAGAGAATGCGCCGTGCACGGTGGAAGAGAGAAAACGAGGGGCGCGACAGGGTGCAGACGGTTTGTTACGCAAGATTTCTGCCCGCGGCGTGGTGCAAGCGGGGGATTGGTGGGCGATGTAAGGACTGTCCGGTCCTCCTCGCTGCCACTAATCTGGCGTTTGGGGAAGAAACGGCTCCTGTGGGGCCTGACCCCCAGGTCAGGCCATTTCTTCGGAGCCTGCCCTTCTTTCAATCAAACACGCTATTAATATTCGCAGTGGTTCAAGGTCCCCCACAGCTTCTTGGAAACCTGGAGGATTTCCGCGTTGACGGCCTCTTCGTCGATTCCCGTCAGCTGGCGGTCCTTCATCAGAATTTTGCCGTTGATCATCGTCGTTTGGCACTGGCGGCCCGTCATGCCGAAGAGCATGTGCCCGTCGATGTTGGCGTCGGAAAACGGCGTGAAGGGCTTGTAGTCCATGACGATCACGTCCGCCGCCGCCCCGGCCTTCAGCACGCCCATCTCGGGGAAGCCCGCCCGCTGGGCCATCTTGGCGTTGTTCTTAAACAGCATGTCCGTCACCTCGCACCAGCCCACGCCGGGGAGGCAGGCGTTGTGCCGCTGGATGGTCAGGGCCACCTTGATGCTCTCCAGCATGTCGTTGGTATAGGCGTCGGTGCCCAGGCCCACCAGGATGCCCTTCTTGTAGAGCTGGAGCACCGGGGAGCAGCCCACGGCGTTGCCCATGTTGCTTTCCGGGTTGTTGACGCACATGGTGTCCGTTTCTTTGATGATGTCCATTTCCGCCGTGTTCACGTGGATGCAGTGACCCAAAATGGTCTTGGGACCCAGGATGCCGTGGTCCTGGAGACGCTGCACCGGGCGGCGGCCGTAGTTCTGGAGGCTGTCGTAGACATCGTTCATGCCCTCGGAGACATGGATGTGGTAGCCCACCCGGCCGCTGTTGGCGGAAACCATCCGGTCAAAGGTCTTGTCGGAGATGGTAAACAGAGCGTGGCCGCCGAACATGGCCTTGAGCATATCGGAGGGATGGCTTTCGCAGTAGTCGATGAAGTCCTTGTTCTCCTGGACGGACTGGAGGGACTTCTCCTCCCCGTCCCGGTCGCTGACCTCATAGCAGAGGCAGGCCCGCATGCCCATGGCCTCCGTGACCTTGGCGATTTCCATCAGGGAGCCGGGAATCTCGCAGAAGGAAGCGTGGTGGTCAAAGATGGTGGTGACGCCCTGCTTGATGGAGTCGATGACAAGAGCCTGCGCGGAAGCCCTGGTGGCCGCCAGATCCAGGTGGCGGTCGATGTACCACCACTGGCCGTCCAGCACCTCGTAGAAATTGGTGGGGGCGTAGCCGTTGATGGAGAGGCCCCGGGCCAGGGCGGAGTAAATATGGGTGTGGGCGTTGATCAGGCCGGGCATGATCACGCCGCCCTTGGCGTCCACAAACTCCGCCTGGGGATACTTGGCTTTCAGCGCGGCGGTTTCGCCCACCTCTACGATGTTCCCGCCGTCGGTGACCACGCCGCCGTCGGGCAGATAGCCCGTGCCGCTGGGGTCCCGGGTGATAAGCCTGCCGTTTGCCAGTAAGATCATAAGAAAACTCCTCCTTAAGAATTGGATGTCCAGTTGTTGAGCAAAAAAGAAAGGCGCCTCAAACCCACCTGGATTTGAAACACCTATCGGCCCGCGCGGAAAGACAGGTGCAGCAGGCCCGTGCGCGCGGCACTCCGTTGCAGCCATCTATCCTTGCTTATTGTATTTGATTGTACCGGAAAGCCCGCGAAAACGCAAGCCCTCAAACAGAGAACTTCCCCGCCTCTTTTTAGACAAAACGCCGGAAACTTCCTCCCGCCCGGCGACCGGGATCAGCGGCCCGGTCACCGGGCGAGGTCATTGGGGTCATAGGGGCTGGTCCCCCACATAGGAGCAGATGCGCGCGAAGGTCTCTTCGCTGAGGTCGTGCTCCACCTTGCAGGCGTCGATGGCCGCCTGCTCCGGGGAGACGCCCATCAGCTCGAAGAGCCGGGTGATGGTCCTGTGCCGCTTATAGATGCGGCTGGCAATCTCCATGCCGCTGTCGGTCAGGGAAATGTTCCCGTCCCCAGCCATGGTGATGTAGCCGCTTTCCCGCAGCTTCTTCATGGCGATGCTGACGCTGGGCTTGGAGAACCCCAGCTTGTTCACCACGTCGATGGACCGGACCTGTCCGGCTTGTTCCTGAATGATAAGGATGGATTCCAAATAATCCTCCGCCGATTCATGTATGACCAAGACGAGACGCCTCCCTTCTGTATAATTTTACCATGATACCAAATTCTCTCGAAAAGCGCAAGTCGTTTTTGTCACATATTTCCAGCCAACTTGAAAATTTTTCCTATTTTCGGCTTCCGAGCGCTCTGCGGCTCCGAAATGGTCCCATTCGGAGGTCTCCCGGCACGGAGACGGACCGGTATATCCGCCGTTTCCCCGGCTTTGGGAGCGGCGGAGCGGGCACGTCCCCCCGCCTCCTCCCTTCCATAAAACCTGCGGCGGGACACTCCTCCGGGCTCTTGCGCGGAAGGGGCTTTTCCGGTATAATGGACGCCGCAAACTTGTGTTTGGGAGGAGAGGCTATGATTCGCAGCATCGTTTTCGACATGGGCAACGTGCTCATCCACTGGCGGCCCGAGTTCTTCCTGGAGCGGGAGGGAATCCCGGAGGAGGACCGGCTCCCCCTTCTGAGGGAGGTCTTCGGCTCCGTGGAGTGGGCTCAGCTGGACCGGGGAGCCATTCCACCCGAGGAGGGAATCGCCTCCATGTGCCGCCGCCTGCCCCCGCGCCTCCACGGTCCCGCCCGGGAGCTGACCCTGGGCTGGTGGAAGCGCTGCCTTCTGCCGGTGGAGGGCATGGCGGACCTGATCCGGGAGCTGAAAGGGCTGGGCTATGGCATCTATCTGCTGTCCAACGCCAAGATCGACCTGCCCCTGTACTTTGACCGGATTCCTGGGAGCGAGTGCTTCGACGGGCGGATCGTCTCCGCCGACTGGAAGCTTCTAAAACCCCAGCCGGAGATTTACGAGACGCTGCTTCGGGAGTTCCGCCTGAAACCGGAGGAATGCTTCTTCATCGACGATCTGAGCGTCAACGTTGAGGGCGCCCGGCGGGCGGGGCTGGACGGCGCGGTGTTCTTCGGAGACATCCCCCGCCTCCGACGGGAACTCATCGCCGCCGGCGTGCCCTGCGCCCCCGGGGAGGCGTCGCTATGATCGCGGATCTTCACACCCACAGCACCGCCTCTGACGGGCAGTATGCCCCGGCGGAGCTGGTCCGGCTGGCCGGGGAACGGGGCGTCCAAGTCCTGGCCCTCACCGATCACGACAGCCTGGAGGGCCTGGAGGAAGCCCTGGACGCCGGAAAGGCCCTGGGCCTCTCCGTCCTTCGGGGGGTGGAGCTGGGGGCCAGGGAGTACCGGAACCTGCACATTCTGGGCTACGGCTTTTCCGCCGCCGCCCCCGTTCTGGGGGAGCTCTGCGCCTGGATGAAGCGGGGCCGGGACGAGCGGAAATTCCGCATCGTCGACTACCTCCGGGAGAAGGGGGTCCCCGTGTCCCTGGAGGAGGTGGAGGAGATCGCCGGTGGAGACATCATCGCCCGTCCCCACTTCGCCCAGGCCATGGTCCGCCGGGGCTATGTCCAAACCAACCGGGAGGCGTTCGACCGCTATCTGGACACGGAGGATTACGCCCGCATCGAGCGGGCCAAGCCCGACGCCCGGACCTGTGTGGAGGCCATCCGGTCCGCCGGCGGCCGGGCCGCCCTGGCCCACCCTTACCAGGTGGGATTGGAGGACGGGGACCTGGACGCCCTGGTCCGCCGGCTGGCCGGGTACGGTCTGGAGGCCCTTGAGTGCCTCTACCCCCGGCACACAGAGGCCCAAACCGCCTTCTACCGGAGTCTGGCGGAAAAATACCGCCTCCGGATCACCGGCGGCAGCGATTTCCATGGCGAGCGGGTCAAGCCGGACATCCGGCTGGCGGCCTGGGAGCTGGACCCGGCCTGGCTGCTGGAGACCCAGCGGGAAAACGGGGATTGACGGAAAAAGAGGAGGGCGAAGCCCTCCTCTTACGTTCGTTTCAGGTCATTCGTCCTCCTTCGGGCCCAGGACCACTGCGGCCACGGCGCAGAGGATGCCCCCCACGGCGAAGACCCACCAGGCCGTCCACATGTACAGGGCCAGGCCCAGCCCTACGTAAATGGCCGTGGCCAGCAGCATGATAACGGCGCAGACGGTCCCCACCAGATTGTTTCGCCGCTTGGCCTCCGGCGAGGGATTGTTCTCCCGGTTGTACTTTTCCACATCGTATTTGTCGTGCTGGATGCTCCCGTAGATGAAGGACCACACCGCTCCGGCGACGATCAGCAGGAAAAAGGCCATGCTGTAGGACTCATAGGGCTCCCGCTCCGGGAAGGCGGAGAAAAACAGCAGCAGCAGGACCACGGCGAACAGGATTGCCCCCACGCCTCCGGCGATGTGCCAGACGAATCTCCGCTGAAAGGCCTCCTTCTGCTCCTCGGTGTAGAAGTCGGAGATCACGGGGTTTTTCCTGTGGAAGTTTTCAAGCTCGATGCCGGAGACCACCAGGACCACCACGCACACTGTGATCACCAGCAGCAGCGCCGCGCCCGCCAGGGCCTCCGGCGCGCCCAGGGTCTCCAGCAGGCCGCACACGCCCACGGCGGCGATGATGGCGGAAACTGCCAGGGAGATTCTCCAGGCGAAGCGGGTCATGAAGCCGTCGTACTTGGCCGTGTCGGCCACCCGGCTTTCCTCCACGCTGCCCCGGAGGAGCGTGTCCAGGTTTACGTTATAAAGGTCACAGATGTGCAGCAGGGTGTCCATTTCGGGAAAGCTCTGACTGCCCTCCCACTTGCTGACGGACTGGCGGCTGACGTCCAGCTGCTCCGCCAGCTGCTCCTGGGTGATTCCGGCCTGGGCCCGGATGAACTGCAGGTTTTCGGAAAATGACATTTGGGTAATCCTCCTTGAATTTGGTGCCCTTATTCTGCCGGAACGGGCGGCGCAGCGCCAGCGATTTGGTGTTGCGTTTGAAGAAATCCATGTAAACTTTGGGTTGCGCCCCCCCATTTTAGCAGGTTTCCCGGATAAAAGGAAGACTCCCGATTGCGTCCCCGCCGGAAACGCGCTATAATGAAGCCACAAAAACCGACACGCGGGAGGTAGATACATATGAAACTGGCGGCGGCGGCGCAGATGCGGGAACTGGACCGGAAGGCCATTGAGGAACGGAAAATCCCCTCCATCGACCTGATGGAGCGGGCGGCGGCGGCGGTGGCCCAGGCGGCGCTGGACGCTCTGCCGGACAAACCCGGGAAATGCCGGGCGGCGGTGTTCTGCGGCGCGGGGAACAACGGCGGGGACGGCATCGGCGCGGCCAGGCTCCTTTTCCTAATGGGCCTCAAGGTCCGCGTCTTCCTGGCGGGGGACTACGACCGCCTCACCCCCGACGCCATGGAGGAGACGGGACGCCTCAGCGAGTGCGGCGTGGAGCTGGAGTCCTTCGACCCGGCGGACAAGACCCAGGCCGCCTGGACCCGGGGCTGTCAGGTGATTATCGACGCGCTGTTCGGCGTGGGCCTCTCCCGGGACATCGCCCCGGATTCCACATACGCCGCCGCGGTGGATTTGATCAACTCCTGCAAGGCCACGGTAATCGCCGCCGACATCGCCAGCGGCGTGGAGGCGGACACGGGCCGGGTCCTGGGCCGGGCGGTGCGGGCGGACCGGACCGTTACCTTCTCCCTGCCTAAAACCGGCCAGTTCGCCGGTGACGGGGCCGTCCTCTCCGGAAACGTCACCGTCCACGACATCGGCATTCCCCCCGCCCTGGTCCGGGAGACGGTGTGCTCCGCCCAGACGGTGGAGGCGGATTTCGCCCGGGAGGCCCTGCCGCCCCGGAAGAGGGACGGCCACAAGGGGGACTTCGGCAAGGTGCTGATCGTGGGCGGGTCCGTGGGCTGTACCGGCGCGCCCTGTCTCACGGCCTCGGCGGCGGTGCGGTCCGGCTGCGGGCTGGTGTACCTGGGAGTACCGGACGCCATCTGGCAGGTGGAGGCGGCCAAGTGCGTCTCCGCCATGCCCTTCCCCCTGGAAAGCTGGCGCGGCGGAATCCTCCGCCGGAAGGCCCTGCCCGTCCTCCTGAAAAAGCTGAGCGCCTGCGGCGTGCTGGCCCTGGGCCCCGGCCTGGGGCGGCATGAGGAAACGGCCAATCTGGTACGGGATCTTCTGACCCAGGCGGAAAAGCCCGTGGTCCTGGACGCCGACGGCATAAACGCGCTGGCGGGACATATAGATATTCTGGACAGCCGCCGGGGGCGGGTGACCATCCTGACCCCCCACGGCGGGGAGTTCGCCCGGCTGGGCGGAGATCCCGCCGGGGACCCGGTGGGCGCGGCCCGGGCCTTCGCCCAGGAGCACGGCTGTATCCTCGTGCTGAAGGGCCACCGCACCGTCACCGCCGGACCGAAGGGAAACGTGCTGGTGAACACCACCGGCAATTCGGGCCTGGCCAAGGGCGGCAGCGGCGACGCACTGACGGGGCTTATCGCCTCCCTGCTGGCCCAGGGAGCCGGCCCGGTGATGGCGGCGGCGGGGGCCGTGTGGATGCACGGCCGGGCGGCGGACATCGGGGCGGAGACGCTGACGGAGTACGGCCTGACGCCGGAGGACGTGATCGCCGCCCTGCCCAGGGTGTTTTTGGAGCTTCAGGAAGATTTAAAATAGAGGAGGTTTTCCGGTGCGCCTTTGGAAGTGCGTACCAATGATGACCCTGCTCCTGCTGCTGGCGGCCTGCGGCGGAGCGGGGGGAGACGGGGAATCCCAGACGGCGGACCTGCGGGACCGCTACCATGACTGCGCGGGCTGTACCATGGAGGCCCTGGTCTCCTGCAGTCAGGAGGATCTGGCCTGGGAGGCAGAGCTCCGCTGCGACTACGTCCCCGGCGGGGAGAGCACGGTGGAAATTCTGTCTCCCGAAACCATCGCCGGGGTGAAGGCCGTGCTGAACGACACGGACTGGCGGCTGGAGTACGAGGGGGAAAGCCTCAACGCCGGAACCCTCGGCGGCGAGGAGGAAATCAGTCCCGCCGCCTGTCTGCCCCGGCTGATGAGCGCCCTCCGGGACGGCTGGCTGCTGGAGGAAAACCAGGAGGCGTGGAACGGCGTCCCCTGCCTCCGCCTCACGGTGGACCAGACGGGGGTGAAGGACGGAAAAATTCTCTCCACCGTCTGGCTGAGCCTGGAAACCGGCGCCCCGGTCCGGGGGGAAATCGCCGTGGACGGGGAAATCCTTTTGACGGCGGACTTTACGAGCTTCTCCTTTTGTGATACAATGTCCCCGGACCCGCCCGCGGCATCCGGTTCCGGCTGATCCGCGCGCCGGCGCGTCCAACACTTCGCACCGCCCGCCCCGCCGCCGCATAAGATGGCTTGGGGCGAGGACGCCGGGATTTGTCTCTTCCGAGACGTATAAATTCCGAAACTGCGTGGGAGAATGAAAGTGGCCTCACCGAGGGGGAAAACCTTTCCTCCCCGATGGCGGGTACTTCTTTCGGCGGAGTGTGAACTTTGTGGATACGAGTGTCAAGCGTGGCGATATTTACTATGCCGATCTCTCCCCGGTGGTGGGCAGCGAGCAGGGCGGCGTCCGGCCCGTTCTGATTATTCAGAACGACACCGGCAACCGCTACAGTCCCACCGTGATCGCGGCGGCCATTACTTCCCAGACCGGGAAGACCCGGCTGCCCACACATATTGATCTTCCCGTGGACCAGAGCTGCGGCCTGAGCCGGGATTCCGTCGTCCTGCTGGAGCAGGTGCGGACCCTGGACAAAAAACGGCTTCGGGAGCGCATGGGCCATGTGGAGGAAAATGTGATGAACAAGGTGGACACGGCAATCGCGGTCAGCTTTGGGCTGCCCCACGACCAGTTGGTTTGAGGTTTCCTCCCGGCGGAGGTCCATCCCCCGCCGGGAGGCATACAGAGGAGGTACATATGAAAAAAGACCGTTGGCTGCTCCGCGCCGGGGCGATGCTGGCTCTCAGCGCGGCGCTGATGACCGGCGTGTCCCTGGCGGCGGAGGCGGGCTCCGCCCAGGACCCGCTGGTGACTCTGAGTTACCTGAACGACACGTTTTTCAACTCCATCATGCAGCGGGTGGACCAGAAGATCGCCCAACAGACGGGACAAGCCGTCCCCGGCGGTTCCTCCAGCGCCGCCTCCTTCACGGTGGTGACCCTGAGCCAGGGGCAGACCCTCACCGGGGACATCGGCTGCGAGGTGATGCTGCGGGTGGGCAGCGCCGTCTGCGCCGCCCCCTCGGACCCGGGCCTCATCGACGAGACCACCGCCTCTACCCTGGCCAACGGCGCTCCTTTGATCCAGAACCACCTGTACATGATGACCATTGAGGGCCGGGGCGTCCGGGCCACGGCGGGCACCGTCAAGGTCCTGGCCCGGGGAAGCTATACCATCGGCTGAATTACATAACCGGACCTGTCCGCGCATAAGATAGCGCAGACAGGTCCGATTTTTTACGGCGGGAGGGACGGCGGATATGGACAAATTCCCCTTGACGGCGGACGGAAGGCCCGCCGGAGAGCTCATCGCGCAGCGGGAGGGGCTCTACACCTGGTTCTCCGCCCGCTGTCCCCTGCCGGAGGAGGGGCTTTGGTGTGCCTGGGTCGTGGGAGACCGGGGAGAACTGCGGCTGGGCGTGCTGGAGCCGGAGGGGAAGCAGGGGACCATCCGCCGCCGCTTTTCCGGCCGGCTCACCGCGCCCCTGGGCCGCCTCCTCCGGGGAGAAATCCGCCCGGCGGGGGCAAAGGAACCGGGGTCCTGGGAGCCCGCCCCCGCCCCGGACCAGCTCTTCCGGGCCCCCTGGCTCCGCCAGCGGATGAAGGGAGCCCAAGGAGCCCGGACCCGGCAGGCGGGGGAGCTCCGGTATCTGGCCCTGCCCTACGACCCGGCGAAGCCCTTTCCCCTGACCACCCTGTTCTGCTTCGCCCGCCTCCGCCGCATCGGCGGGGAGGACTTCGTGGTCTACGCTTTCGACGGGCAGGACCGGCCAGTTTTCTGATTCCCGGCCGGGGCAAAAAAATATTTTCCAGAAATAGGGAAAATATTTTGAAAAAAATGTGTCAATATTCTATCAATTTTAAAAATCCCATGATATAATACAGCCTAACGTTCCCGGGACATCTTCGAAAGCGCCTTGGGAAGTACCAAAGGTGCCCGTATGTACGGACGCGAACCGCCGGATATCCGGCGGAGGATCAGGAGGTCCCTTATGAAATGTCCCTATTGCGGCTTCAATGAGAGCAAGGTTATCGACTCCCGCCCGGCTGATGAAAACAACAGCATCCGCCGCCGGAGAGAGTGCCTCTCCTGCGGGCGGCGCTTCACCACCTATGAGACGGTGGAGAGCCTCCCCGTGGTGGTGGTGAAAAAGGATGGCAGCCGCCAGAGCTTTGACCGGGGCAAGGTCCTGAGCGGTATGATCCGGGCCTGTGAGAAGCGGCCCGTCCCCGTGGCGCGGCTGGAGAAGGTGGCCGCCGACATCGAACAGGAGCTCCAAAACTCCATGGAGCGGGAAATCAGCACGGCGGTCATCGGCGAGCGGGTCATGGAGCACCTGCGGGCCATCGACCAGGTGGCCTATGTCCGCTTCGCCTCCGTCTACCGGCAGTTCAAGGACATCGACAGCTTCATGGAGGAGCTGACCAAGCTGCTGGCGGAACAGAATCAGCGCTGAACAAAACGCGGCCCGGCGGAGAGCTTCCGGCGGGCCGCGTTTTTCCCCTTGCAAAGGGCGGAATCTTTGCTATACTATAAGTCCTTAGGATCTGTTCACATCAGACAAGCGGGCTGACGCCCGTCCGGGAGGAAGACGCCGCTATGTGCCGTATCCGCCGGACTGCTGCCCGTATTTTGGAAGATTGCTATGGACTGGAGGGCGGCTATGCTGTATCACATTCTCGCCGTAGGAGACGTGGTGGGGGAGCCCGGGCTCCGGCACCTGGAAAAGGTCCTGCGGCCTCTGCAGCGGCTCAAGGACATCTCTTTTACCGTGGTCAACGGGGAAAACGCCTCCGGCGTGGGGCTGACCCGGGACCAGGCGGAGCGCATCCGGGACGCCGGGGCCGACGCGGTGACTCTGGGTAACCACGCCTTCGGCCGACCCCAGATTCGGCCCTTCCTGGACGACGCGCCCTGGCTTCTCCGGCCCGCCAACTACACCGGCCGGGCCCCGGGCCACGGCTGCGAAATCTTCGACCTGGGGGGCGTCCGGGTCCGGGTGGTGAACCTCATTGGCCGCTGCGGCCTGGCCTGGGGGGCGGACAACCCCTTCCCCCTGGCGGACCGGCTGCTGGAGCGGGGGGAGGCGGAGCTTACCCTGGTGGATTTCCACGCCGAAGCCACCAGCGAAAAACTGGCCCTGGCCTACTATCTGGACGGGCGGGTCTCCGCCCTCTGGGGCACCCACACCCACGTCCCCACCGCCGACGAGCGGGTCTTCCCCAAGGGGACGGGCTATCTTACGGACCTGGGGATGACCGGCCCCATCGAATCCGTGCTGGGCGTGGAGCCCTGGCAGTCGGTGGAGGGCTTTTTGGGGGGCCTGCCGGGGCGGTACCAGAACCCGGAGGGGCCCTGCAAAATGCAGGGAGCCGTCTTCACCCTGGACAGCGCCACGGGGCTGTGTACGGCGGTGGAGCGAATCGACATTCGGTGAGAGGGCCGGCGCGGGCCTCCGGGACGGCCATGACGGCCGCGTGGGGGTCCTGTTCCGCCTTCCGGCCGTTTCCGCCGTCTTCCGGACCGGGCGGCGGAAGGGAGAAATCAATGGAGAGGAATGAGCGTATGTCTATTGAAAAAGTGAGAGCGTATTTTAAGGGCTCCGGCATGGAGGACCGCATCCGGGAGTTTACGGTCTCCTCCGCCACGGTGGAGCTGGCGGCGGTGGCCGTGGGCGTTGAGGGCGCGCGGATTGCCAAGAGCCTCAGCTTTAAAGTAGAGGACAAGCCCGTCATTATCGTGGCGGCCGGGGACGCCAAAATCGACAACAGCAAATACAAGGCCCAGTTCCACACCAAGGCCAAAATGCTCACCCACGAGGAGGCCCACAGCCTCATCGGCCACGACGTGGGCGGCGTATGCCCCTTTGCCCTGCCGGAGGACGTGAGGGTTTATCTGGACGTGTCGCTGAAGCGGTTTGAAACCGTCTTCCCCGCCGCCGGCAGCGCCAACAGCGCGATTGAGCTGACCTGCGGCGAGCTGGAGCGGTATTCCTCCAACTTCGCGGCGTGGGTGGACGTGTGCAAGGCCTGGCAGGCCGGGGGCTGATATGCTGAAATTCATCCACGCGGCGGACTTCCACCTGGACAGCGCCTTCGCGGCCCTGCCCGCCGGGCGGGCGGCGGAGCGGCGGCGGGAGAGCCGGGAGCTGGTCTTCCGGCTGGCGGACTATGTAAACGCCTGCGGCGTCCAGCTGGTGCTGCTGGCCGGGGACCTGTTTGACAGCGCCGCCCCCTACCGGGAGACCGGCGAGGCCCTGGCGGAGGCCCTGGGACGGATGAACGCCCGGGTGTTCGCCGCCCCGGGAAACCACGACTGGTACGGCCCCGGCAGTCCTTGGCAGACGGTGGAGTGGCCGGAAAACGTCCACATCTTCCGGGAGAGCGCCATGACCTCCGTGACCCTGCCGGAGCTGGGCGCCGCCGTCCACGGGGCGGCCTTCACCTCTCCGGAGCAGGGGGCCAGCCTCCTGGCGGGCTTTTCCGCCCCGGAGGACGGGCTGACGCACCTGGGCCTCCTCCACGGGGAGACCGGCCCGGCGGAGGCGCGCTACAATCCCCTCCGGCGGGAGGAAATCGCCGCCAGCGGCCTTTCCTATCTGGCCCTGGGGCACATCCATAAACGGGGGGAGCCCCGGCTGTACGGGCGGACCCTCTGCGCCTGGCCCGGCTGCATGGAGGGCCGGGGCTTTGACGAGCTGGGGGAAAAGGGCTTTTATGAGGGCACGGCCGGCGGGGGCGAGGTCCGCCTGACCTTCGTGCCCTTTGCCCGGCGGCGCTATGAAATTCTGGAGGTGGACGTGACGGGGCGTTCCCCCCGGGAGGCCGCGGAGGCCGCCCTGCCGGAGGACACGGCGGACTGCCTTTACCGAATCCTCCTCACCGGCGAGACCGGGGAGGGCGGCGGGGACGCCCGGGCTCTGGAGACGGCCCTGTCCGGGCGGTTCTACGCCCTGGAGATCCGGGACCGCACCCGGGTGGCGGCGGACGTCTGGGCCCGGGCGGGAGAGGACTCTCTCCGGGGCCTGTTTCTCCGGGAGCTCCGGGCCCGGTACGACGCCGCCCGGGACGAAGCGGAACGGGAGGCCGTCACCCGGGCGGTGCGCTTCGGCCTGGCCGCCCTGGACCACCGGGATTTGGCCTAGAGTCTGTTTTAGAACCATCAAAACGCCGTCTTGGGGCATCTTTTTCCGTCAGGACTGCGTTGATTGGACTTGAAATCCGTCAGGATTCCCGTGTCCAATCGCCTTGCCTGACGAAAAAATCTGCCCCAATCCGGCATTCCGCCAGTTTTAAAACAGACTCTACAGACATCATTCAAAGTCACATCAATCCACACCGCTCCACAGTGGATGAATATGACGGACTGTCTGGCGGGCTAGCGTCAAAGGTGACGGAAAATCAGCTCAATTCTATTTCTGCTGATTTCTTGGGCCTTTCCAATTTGTCAGACGATCCGCAAGAAATCATGGAGGCGTTAGAAAACGCATCCAAGTTACTGGACGGAATGAAGCAGGATGTGGAAAATACCTATAAAGAGATGACTGGCGGTAAACAGATTACGGAACCCGCCAGAAGTACCTCTATTTTTGATGGAAACACCAGTCAGTACAACATGCCGACCTCCCATGTGGGGCTAGCCGGAGCTACGGCGGGGATCGAAAAGTTTTTCCAGGCGTGGATCAATAAGCTGTAAATTGCTCAGGCAGAAAAGCGAGCCATCGTTAAGAGTTAATCACAGAGACACCCAGACGCCAACGGGACGGCATATAAAAAAACCGTTGGATGGGCGGGTGCTTATTGACGCGCTCCAAACGAAAGCAAATACCAAACGGCGGTTTTGAAACGATTTCAAGACCGTCGTTTTTTATTGACGCGGCGGCAAGAGGAGGTTACGCCGTGTCTTTCTATATTGTCCGCCCCCCCTGATTTGTCAAAAAAAGCCCTCCCCCTCTAAAGGGAAGCCCTGGCCGTAACTGCGAAAATTGTAATATTCAGTCGCCCCGGTACGTCCGTGTAGCCTTGCGCTATGCGGGCGTTTTTCTATCCAGGCGGTGCTTCTGGTCACGGTGTCCAGAGGCCCGTTGCCGCTCCCCGCCCCTCCATTTCGATCTGCCCCTTTCCGCCCTATATCGAAATGGAGGTTACTTATGACGACCATCAAATTGAACAACTACTACCCCCATCTGACCGAGTGCGTCACCCTGGAAGTGTCGGAGGAGATCGCCGTGACCCTCTCCATTGGAGGCCGCCAGTGTGACAGCTACAAGCGGCGCAAGCGGGAGCATGACGAGTGCTCCCTGGACGGGACTCCCGGTTTTGAGGCCGACGTGACCTATCCCCCGTTGACCCCGGAGGAGATCATGGAGCAGGCCGAGGGCCACGCCGCCCTCTATGCCGCCCTTGACCGCCTCCCGCCCGTCCAGGCCCGGCGCGTCTATGCCCGTTTCATCCTGGGGCGGAGCGTGGGCCAGATTGCCAAGGCCGAGGGCGTGGAGGAGCGCAATGTTCGGGAGACAATCAATAAGGGCCTGCGGGCTTTGAAAAAATATTTGGATTTTTCTTTCTAAGGTACATCCGAAAACGCCAAAAACCCGCCTGATAGGTGAGGAGGGACAAGCCTCCCACCGACAACTGAATAGACAGTATTCCAGGCACAAAACCCGTGTGAATAGCGACAAAAGGCGCGCCGCCAGGATGGGAGTTCCAAGGAGGTGAAAGCGGAGCGGACCGAGCGATCAACGCGAACCTTTGACCCGGCTGTGGCAGGCCGGGCGCGACGACAGCGCGGGGGATAATGAAACTTGCTCACGCCCTCCCACGGACTTGCGGGGGAGCCCTGCGGTACGCGCCAGCCATAAAAGGGTTCCCAACGGATCATTGATCCGTTGGGAAGAGCCGGAACAGCGAAATGAACGAATTTTCGCCGCAAGGCGGAAATGAGCGATATGGAGCTTGTGACGGCGAGGCAGCGGTGCTGTGGAGCTATGACAGCCGGAGCCAACGGCGGCCTGGAATACTCCCCG
>CAJUQQ010000047.1 GCA_910588175.1 uncultured Oscillibacter sp. | reverse complement strand
AAAGGTCTGAAAACTTGCTCAGGCTGGCGAAAACACTTTTTCGACAGCCTGAAGCGGACCGCCCTTGGGCGGTCCGCTTCTTTGATTGTCTTTCAGAAGACAAATTTGCCCTCTTCCGTCTTTGCCTCCCGTTTTCCGGCCAGACGGTCCGACATCCCGGCCTTCCCCAGCCGGTCAACGTCCCGCTCACAGGACTTTGCCTGCTGCTTCCGCAGCTCCTCCACGAATTCCGTCAAAAGGGCCTGATGCCCCATTCCGGTGCAGGAAGGACGACGGGGCGCTTGCCCCCACGTACCCTGCGGGCCGAATCTGCCTGCTGCTGAAATCATGTCTTCGTCCTCCTGGTCACTTGGAAATTCCACTGAGAAGCCCATAGAGCTTTTCGAACAGGCGGGCCTCCCCGGTCTTCTGCCAGGACTGGCTGCCCGGGTCCCAGGCCTGGAAGCCGGAGAGGTACTTGGCCCAGCCCAGGACGTCGCCCTTCCAGTCGGAGAAGGACCCTCCATTCGGGGTGGGATTCGGCTCCACCCTGGCCGTGGTCAGGGGTCCGGAGAGGTCCACATAGGTCATCTCCAGGCTGCCGCCGAACCCGCAGTGGAGGTATTTCTTGTCCTCCTGGTCCAGGGCACCGAACTCGCAGAGCTTGTCGATCAGGGACTGGTAGTCCTCCCAGCTCATGTTTTTCAGGTCGAAGCTGTCCTTTAAGTACCGTTTCTGCTCCTCCGTCAGCCGGGTGTCCCAATCCCCGCTTTCCAGCCGTTCCGTCAGGCGGGCACGGGAGGCCGCCCCCTCCTTTTTCAGGGTCTCCAGCACCTGGTCCCGGAATTCCGGCTTCACGTAACCGACGTTGGAGCCCCGGAAGTCGATCCACTTGTTGGGGATGGCCTGTCTGCTTGCCGCAGAAATCATAATTGTTCCTCCATTTCACAGATTCCGTGTAGTTTGAGCGCCCCGTGCTTGAATCCGTTCAATGGAAGCGCCTGGCTTCGATTCCCTTCATCTGGAATGTCGGCTGGCCGCCGGGGAAAAATAAGTATCTAAGAGAGAAAATTTCAATCAGAAATTTTTGGGCCGGTGGAATTGTTCTCCGGGGGCAGGCTTACCTTCCCGCCGCCCGGTCCGCCTCGATTTGGAGCTTCAGGGCCTCCACCGCCACCCGGACGGAGGTGCTGGTGTCCTCACTCATCTTCTGGTCCAGGCCCGCGGCCTCCCGCTCCTGGTTCCAGACCACGTGGAAGCAGCTTCCGCAGCGGCAGCCCAGGGCCGCCGCCACCACGAAGAGGGCGGCGCTCTCCATCTCGCTGGCCTTCACCCCCAGGCGCTTCCAGCTCTCCCATTTCTGCTGGAGCTCGTAGTACACCGGGGAGGCGGCGGGGTCGTGCTGGCCGTAGAAGCTGTCCTTGCACTGGACGATGCCGGTATGGAGGGGATAGCCCAGGGCTTTGGTGGCCCGGACCAGACAGTCCACAAGGCCGAAGTCCGCCACGGCGGGGAACTCCAGGGGAGCGTATTCCAGGCTGGTGTGCTCAAAGCGGACCGCGCCGGTAGCCACCACGATGTCCCCGGACTGGACGTTCACATCAATGCCCCCGCAGGTGCCCGTGCGGATGAAGGTATCCGCGCCGCACTTGTGGAGCTCCTCCATGGCGATGGAGGCGGAGGGGCCGCCGATGCCGGTGGAGCAGGCCGTCACCTTCTCTCCCAGCAGCGTGCCGGTCCAGACGTTGTACTCCCGGTTATAGGCCACCTGCTTCGCGTCGTCAAAGTAGGCGGCAATGGCGGGGACCCGGCCGGGGTCGCCGGGGAGGATGCAGTAACGGCCGATGTCGTCGGCGGTGCAGGCAATGTGAAACATTTTATCAAGCTTTTGCATAGTCGTCACCTCTGTGTTGTGATATTGTGGAAATAGTATAGCAAATTTTGGTTGACCTTGCAACAACTTGACGGGAAAATTTTCGAAGGGCCCGCCCGCGCGGGCAGACCCTTCGGACAGGTTCTATTCGACCGTTACAAGAAACCGGCAGCGGTCCGCTCCGGTCAAAACGGTTTCCATGGTTTCTACGGCAATGCTCCGGTCCGGCAGGAGGCTTTCCAGAATATAAGCGATGCTCTGCCGGGAGCACTCGCAGTGGGCCGGGTCCCGCACCGCGCCGGAGAGCACCTCCGGGCAGACGCATTTGGGATAGCCCATTTCGTATATCCGGCCCGGCTGGATAATGTTCGCGAAAAAACCGTCGCTGGTTCCGTACTTCTGGTATTGGGCGTCCAAATCACAGCCGCACTCCTGGAACATCTTCCTTTGCAGGGGCAGGACGGTGTCTTTCACGCATTGGACCGCTTTTTCTCGGTAGTCTGTCATAGGGCTCCTTTCACAAAAAACGTCGTTCACTTCATGGTCACCACGGTGACCCCGGTCTCCCCCTCGCCGTAGATCCCCAGGCGGAAGCTCTTCACCGCCTTGCTCCGGCGGAGGATGTCGTGGACGGCCTTCCGGAGGGCTCCGGTGCCCTTGCCGTGGATGATGGTGACGGTCTCCAGCTTCCCCATGACGGCGGCGGACAGGAAGCCCTCCACCACGCTCTCCGCCTCCAGGGTCTCCATCCCCCGGATGTCCAGCTCCCGGCTGGCGGCAGTGCGGAGGGTCCGGGTTCCGCCGGAGTGGACGGGGGTCTTCGGCTTCCGGGCGGCCCGCTCGTCCTCCTCGATCAGGCGGACCTCATCGGCCTTTGCCTTCATTTTCAGCACTCCGGCCTTCAATTGCAGGGTGCCGTCCTTCCCCACGGAAATCACCTCGGCGGGCTGGCGCACACCGGGGAATTCCACCAAATCCCCCTTGACAATGGGGCGGCTGGGCTTGGGGATGGGCTCCGGCCGGTCCTTCTCGCTGCGGAGGCGGTCCTCCGCCTGGTGGAGACCCGCCCGGATGGCGGCCTGGGCGTCGTTGATGTTCTGGGCGGAATCCGCCGCGGCCTGCCGCCGCCGGAGCTCCGCCAGGTCGTTAAAGGTCTGGTCCGCCGCCGCCTTGGCGTCCCGGAGGATGCGCTTGGCCTCCGCCTCGCCCCGGCTCCGGGCGTTTTCCTTGGCCCGCTCCATCTGCTCCCGGAACTCCCGGGCCTTGCGGGCGTCCTCCTCCCGCTGGCGGAAGAGGCGGTCCGACTCCGCGTCCCGCTTCTCCAAGGCCTGCCGCTTCGCCTCCAGCTGGGTCAGGATATCCTCAAACCGGACGCTGTCCCCGCTCATCTGGGTCTGGGCCGCCTCAATTACTTCCTCGGGAAGCCCTAACCGCCGGGAGATGGCGAAGGCGTTGGACTTGCCCGGAATGCCGGTGAGGAGCCGGTAGGTGGGACTCAGGGTCTCCACATTGAACTCGCAGGAGGCGTTTTCCACCCCGGCGGTGGTCATGGCGAAGGTTTTCAGCTCTGCGTAGTGGGTGGTGGCGGCCACCTTGGCCCCCTTAGCCCGGACGTGCTGAATGACGGCAATGGCCAGGGCCGCGCCTTCCACCGGGTCCGTGCCCGCACCCAGCTCGTCGAAGAGGATGAGGCTCCTTCCGTCGGCCTCCTTTAAAATGCCCACGATGTTGGTCATGTGGGCGGAGAAGGTGGACAAGCTCTGCTCAATGCTCTGCTCGTCGCCGATGTCCGCCAGCACCCGGTCATAGATGGCCACGGCGCTGCGGTCCGCCGCCGGAATATGGAGGCCGCACTGGGTCATCAGGGTCAGCAGGCCCAGGGTTTTCAGGGAGACGGTTTTGCCGCCGGTGTTGGGGCCGGTGATGACCAGGGTGTCGAAATCGCCCCCCAGGTCCAGGTCGATGGGCACCGCCGTCTTGGGGTCCAGCAGGGGATGCCGGGCCTTCCGCAGGTGGACGGCCCCGTCCCGCCGGACCTCCGGCCGCACGCCGTCCATCTTGTAGCTCAGCTCCCCCCGGGCGAAAATCAGGTCCAGGTGGACCAGGGCGTCGTAGTCCCACTGGATGTCCTCCCGATGGGCGGCGGCCTCGGCGGAGAGCTCCGCCAGAATGCGCTCGATCTCCTTCTGCTCCTTGGCCTCCAGCTCCACGTACTCGTTGTTGGCCTGAACCACCCCCATGGGCTCCACGAAGACCGTGGCCCCGGAGGAGGAGATGTCGTGAACCAGGCCGGGGAGATTCCCCTTCTGCTCCGCCTTCACCGGCACCACGAAGCGGCCGTCCCGCTGGGTGATGATGGTCTCCTGGAGCACCTTGGCATAGCTGGGGGAGGAGATGATCTTCTGGAGAATCTGCCGGCTCTTGGCCTGGGCGGCCCGCATGTGGCGGCGGATGTCCGCCAGCTCCGGGGAGGCCGCGTCGGCGATGGTGTCCTCGTCGGGGATACAGCGCTTGATCTTGTCCTCCAGGAAGCGGTTGCCGTGGAGGGAGAGGAAAAGGTGGTCGATGGCGGTCTTTTCCGCCGCCTCGTCGTTAAAATACTCCTTGGCCCGCCGGGCGGCGGTGAGCAGGTCCGCAATGCGCAGCAGCTCCCGGGTGTTCAGGCTTCCGCCCCGGTCCGCCCGGTCCAGGGCTTCCCCCACCGGCTTCACGCCGGAGAAGGAGGGCGCGCCCCGCTGGCCAATCATCCACCGGGCGGCGTCGGTCTGGTCCAGGAGGCGGAGGACCTCCTCCGGCTCCGTCTCCGGGGAGACCCGGAGGGCCCGCTCTTTGGCCTCGGCGCTGACCGCCGCATCGGATAAGAGCTGGAGCACCCGGGGAAGCTCCAGCGTGCGGAGGGATTTTTCAAACAGCTCGCTCATAGAAATTCCTCCTGTTCAGGGAATCCCCCTTCCCCCCGGGGCGTCTGCCCGGACGTGAAGGGGGAACATAGCGTTATCCTATCGTTTTATAAAAGTCCAAGGTGGAAAAGCCGCGCTCCAGCTGAACGCACAAAAACGCCTCGGCGGCGGCGGTCAGACGGCGCAGGGGCTCCGGCTCCAGGCGGAAGGAGTAGAGCCGCTTGGGGTTCCCGTAGACGATATGCCGCAGGGCCGCCAGGGAGTCCCGGCAAAGAGGCCGCCCGCCGCCCCCGCCGCAGTTCCGGCAGCGGAGCACCCCCTGGGCCGTGTCCAGCACCGGCTCCTCCGGGTCCGGCCGTCCGCAGATGGCGCAGGCGTCCGCCAAGGGCTCGTAGCCCGCCAGGCAGAGAAGCCGCAGCTCAAAGGCGGGCTTCACCAGGGCGGGGGGCTTGCGCAGAGCGGAGAGGGCGTACAGTCCGTTGAGGAGATGCCGCAGCAGCTCCGGGGCGGGCTCGGCCTCCGGACAGACGGACTCCGCCAGCTCCGCCATATAACAGCCCAGGGCCAGGGCCGCCAAGTCCCCCCGAAGGCCGTCAAAGAGGTCCAGGGTAGAGGCGTCGCTGGCGTAATGCCAATCCCGCCGCTGGTACAGGGTCCACTCGGCGTAGGCCAAGGGCTGAGCGGCGGCGGCAAATTTGCAGTTTTTCTGCCGGGCGCCCCGGGCGATGACGGTGATTTTCCCCTGTTCCCAGGTCAGGAGCGTCAGGATTTTGTCCGTCTCTTTGGTTTCCGTCTCCCGGAGGACCACGCCGCGGTCCACAAGATAGGGCGTTCCCGCCACGGCGGTCCCCTCCTTTATGTACGGGGAGGACGCGCCTCCCCATTTATGACAAATGACTGCCGCTTCCGGCCTCCGCCGACCGGTACAGCATATAGGCCAAGGGCTCGCCGGTGAGGCAGAACAGCTCCCAGAGGGGTGCGGGCTCCATGTTGCTCATGTCGCAGACCTCCTTTTGGGAATAGTCTGCGAACAGGGTCGAAAAGGATGCATGGAAAGTTTCGGTCAATCTGGAACGAAACATTTAGAGCCTGTATTCACAGCCGCCGAACGCTGTCTGGCCGGGCCTTTTGCCGTCCCGCCGCGTTAAAAAAACTTGAAATCCGCCAGGATTCCCGCGTTTTTTGCCTTGCGAGACAGCAAAATTCCTCGCCCAGCCACCATCCGCCGGTTATGAATACAGGTTCTTAATCCTCCCGGTAGCCCAGACTGCGGACGTAGTTCACGTTGTCCCGCCAGTTTTCCTTGACCTTCACCCAGGTCTCCAGATAAATCTGGGTCCCCATAAATTTCTCCATGTCGTGCCGGGCCAGGGAGCTGATTTTTTTCAGCATAGCCCCCTGCTTTCCGATGATAATGCCCTTGTGGCTGGCCTTTTCGCAGTAGATGGTGGCCCCCACGTCCACGACGCCGGAGTCCCGCTCAGAAAATTTCGTAATCTCCACGGCGGTGCCGTGGGGGATTTCCTTGTCCAGGCAGAGGAGCAGCTTCTCCCGCAGCAGCTCTCCCATGACCTGCCGCTCCGGCTGGTCGGAGGTCTGCCCGTCGGGGAAGAGCTGGGGCCCCTCCTGGGCGTATTTTCCCAGCTCGTTCATCAGCTCCTCCAGGCCGTCGCCGGTGCGGGCGGAGATGGGGATGATGGCGTCGAAGCCGTCCCAGACCTCGCTGTAGGCGGCAATGACGGGGAGGAGCTCCGCGGGCTCCACGGTGTCGATCTTGTTGACGGCCAGGACGCAGTGGAGCTTTTCCTCCCGCACCCGGTCGATGAGGGCCTTTTCCGGCCCGCCTACGTGGGGAATGGGCTCCACCAGGAGCAGGGCGCAGTCTACGTCGGAGAGGCTGGCGGTGACGACCTTGACCATGTAGTCCCCCAGAGCGGATTTGGGCCGGTGAAGGCCTGGGGTGTCCAGGAGGATGAACTGGGTGTCCTCCCGGTTGACCACGCCGTAGATGCGGTTTCGGGTGGTCTGGGCCTTATTGGAGACGATGGCGATTTTTTCGCCCACCAGGGCGTTGGTGAGGCTGGACTTGCCCACGTTGGGGCGGCCGCAGACGGTGATCATGTCGGTCTTTTCAATTTTCATATCAGGTGATCCTCAACTTTCTTTGAGCGGTTTGGGGGTGGGTTCCCCCGAATGGGGGGCTGATACTCGCCCTTCGGGCGGGGGAGGATAGCAGCCATGAAGATGGCTGGTCCATTTGCACCCCCCGTTTTCTCTTTTTCTTGCCAGAAGAAAAAGAGAAAACGGGCCGTGCACGGTCCACTGGGCGGCTCTTAATGGCTCCGCCATTTAGAGCCGCCGCGTCCCCCTTGCGGGGAAAAGAGAAAAAGAAGTATCGCCCTGCGGGGGACGGGAGACGGGGGCGCGCAAGGCGTGCCTCTGTTTTTTGCGCATGCCTCCTGCCCGCGGCGTGGTGCAAGCGGGGGGTGGTGGTTGTCGAATGGACTCCCTCCTCTTTCCGCTGCCGCTGATCCGGTGGTAGGGGGTATGTGTCCGCCCTCCCCCATGGCCCACCCTTCTATCGGTAGACCACTGATGGAAAGAATTTTAAGGCTTCCTCTCCTCCGACAGACCCAGCAGATAATCCGTGCTTACTTCAAAATACCCTGCCAGGGTGCACAATGTCAAGACGGAAATATTGATTTCCCCTTTTTCAATTTTTAGATAATGCCCTTGTGTAATACCAAGCATATCTCCCATTTCCCGCTGGTAGATGCGGCGTTCCTTCCGCAGGTTTTTTAGACGTGTGCCCATAATTTGAAGTGTATCCATAAAAAACTCCTTGACACATATTGTTTTATGATATATAATAGCGTTGTTAAAGGATATATGCACATATCTTAAAACGATATACAAAGGAGGAGATTTCTCAAGTACACATTTACCGCACCAAAACCTTCTTCAGATATTGTCCGGTGTACGACCCCTTACAGGCCGCCACGCTCTCCGGCGTGCCGGTGCAGACGATGTTTCCTCCGCCGTCGCCTCCCTCGGGGCCCAGGTCGATGATCCAGTCGGCGGACTTGATCACGTCCAGGTTGTGCTCAATCACCACCACCGTGTTTCCATTGTCCACCAACCGCTGGAGCACCTCCAGCAGCTTTCGCACATCGTCGGTGTGGAGGCCCGTGGTGGGCTCGTCCAGAATATAGATGGTCTTCCCCGTGGCCTGTTTCGAAAGCTCCGTGGCCAGCTTTACCCGCTGGGCCTCGCCGCCGGACAGCTCCGTGGAGGGCTGGCCCAGCTTCACGTATCCCAGGCCCACGTCCTGGAGAGTCTGGAGGCGGTTGCGGAGCTTGGGCAGGGGCGCGAAGAATTCCAGCGCCTCGTCCACCGTCATCCCCAGCACCTCGGAGATGTTCTTACCCTTGTAATGGACCTCCAGGGTTTCCCGGTTGTACCGCCGGCCCTTGCACACCTCGCAGGGGACGAAGATGTCCGGCAGGAAGTGCATCTCAATTTTCAGCACGCCGTCGCCGGAGCAGGCCTCGCAGCGGCCTCCCCGGACGTTGAAGCTGAACCGGCCCGGGCCGTAGCCCCGGCTCTTGGCCTCCTGGGTGGAGGCGTAGAGGTCCCGGATGTCGTTGAAGAGGTTCGTATAGGTGGCGGGGTTGGACCGGGGCGTCCGGCCAATGGGGCTCTGGTCGATGCTGACCACCTTGTCCAGGTATTCCAGCCCGTCGATTCCCGCGCATTTGCCCGGGTGGACCTTCATGCGCATCAGCTCCGCCCCCAGGCGCTTGAAAAGCACCTCGTTCACAAGAGAGGATTTGCCGCTGCCCGACACGCCGGTGACCACGGTGAAGGTCCCCAGGGGGAAGTCCACGTCCACCTTCCGGAGGTTGTTCTCCTCCGCTCCCCGGACATGGAGGAACTTCCCGTTTCCGGGGCGGCGGATGTCGGGAAGGGGCACCCTCTTTTTGCCGGACAGGTATTGGCCCGTCAGGGAATCCGGGTTGGCCATGACCTCCTCCGGCGTACCGGCGGCCACGACCTGACCGCCGTGGATGCCCGCCCCGGGGCCGATGTCAATGAGGTAGTCCGCCTCCCGCATGGTGTCCTCGTCGTGCTCCACCACCAGAAGGGTATTTCCCAGGTTTTGGAGATTCCGGAGGGTGGCCAGCAGCTTGTCGTTGTCCCGCTGGTGGAGGCCGATGGAGGGCTCGTCCAGAATATAGAGGACCCCCATCAGGCTGGAGCCGATCTGGGTGGCCAGACGGATGCGCTGGCTCTCGCCGCCGGAGAGGGTCCCCGCCGCCCGGCTGAGAGTCAGATAGCCCAGACCCACGGACCGGAGAAAGCCCAGGCGGGATTTGATTTCCTTCAGAATCCGGTCGGCAATGAGGTGCTGCTGGTCCGTCAGCTCCAGGCTTTCCACCCAGTCCAGCTCGTCCAGTACGCTGAGGCGGGTCAGCGCGTCGATGTCCTTCTCTCCCACCGTCACCGCCAGGGACTCTTTTTTCAGTCTCCGGCCCTTGCAGGTGGGGCAGGGGCACTCCGCCATCAGCTCCTCCAGTTCCCGTTTGCTGGCGTCGCTCTGGGTCTCCTGATAGCGGCGCTCCACGTTGTTGCAGATGCCCTCGAAGGGCTGGTACAGCACGCCCTTTCCCCGGGGCTGGTCATAGTGGAGCTCCAGCTTCTCCCCCTTGGTGCCGTAGAGGATGATGTCCCTGGCCTCGGCGGACAGGTCCTCCCAGGGCTCGTCCAGGGAGAAGCGGTATTTTTTCGACAGGGCGTCAAAGTACATGCGGGAGATGCCGTCGGAGCGGATATTTCCCCAACCGCTGGCCTGGATGGCGCCCTCCAGGATGGACTTTTTGGGGTCCGGAATCACCAGGGACACGTCCACCTTCAATTGACTGCCCAGGCCCGTGCAGGTGGGACAGGCCCCGAAGGGGTTGTTGAAGGAGAACATCCGGGGGGCCAGCTCCTCGATGGAGACGCCGCAGTCCTCACAGGCGTAGTTCTGGGAGAACATCAGGTCCTTTTCCTCCCGCAGAAGGTTCACCACCACCAGTCCGCCGGAGAGGGCGGAGGCGGTTTCCACGCTGTCCGTCAGCCGTTGCTGGATGTCCGGGCGGATGATGAGGCGGTCGATGATGACCTCGATGTTATGTTTTTTGTTTTTCTCCAGCTTGATTTCCTCATCCAGCTCATAGAGATTCCCGTCGGCCCGGACCCGGACATAGCCGGAGCGTTTGGCATCCTCGAAGACCTTGGCGTGCTCGCCCTTTTTGCCCCGGACGACCGGAGCCATCACCTGGATGCGGGTGCCCTCCGGCAGGGCCAACACCTGGTCGATGATCTGGTCAATGGTCTGCTGGCGGATGACCTTGCCGCACTTGGGGCAGTGGGGGGTGCCCACCCGGGCCCAGAGGAGGCGGAGGTAATCGTAAATCTCCGTAACGGTGCCCACGGTGGACCGGGGGTTTTTGGAGGTGGTTTTCTGGTCGATGGAGATGGCGGGGGAGAGGCCCTCAATGTAGTCCACGTCGGGCTTGTCCATCTGGCCCAGGAACATCCTGGCGTAGGAGCTGAGGCTCTCCACATAGCGCCGCTGGCCCTCGGCGTAGATGGTGTCGAAGGCCAGGGAGGACTTGCCGCTGCCGCTGAGGCCGGTCATGACCACCAATTTGTCCCTTGGGATGGTCACGTCGATGTTCTTGAGATTGTTGGCGCGGGCGCCTTTTACGATGATTTTATCTTGCATAAGGGGGCTCCTTGTTTTTCCCCCTGCCAGGGGGAGGGTTGTTCTCGCCCTTGCGGGCGGGGGGATTTCAGCCATGATGATGGCTGGTTCATTGCACCCCCCATTTTCTCTTTTTCTTCCAGAAGAAAAAGAGAAAACGGGCCGTGCACGGTCCAAAAGAGAAAAAGAAGGATCGCCCCCGCGGGGGGACGTGGGACGGGGGTCGCGCAAGAGGTGCTTCCTCCGGGTACGCATGCCTTCTGCCCGCGGCGTAGTTTGAGCGGGGGTTTTGGTGGTTATCGAATGGACTCCCTCCTCTTTTCGCTGCCGCTAATCTGGTGGTAGAGGGTGGATGTCCGCCTTTTCCGGGACTACCTTTCTCTCAATAGGACACTGTGGGACCCACCCTTCTATCGGTAGACCATTTCCATAATGGAAATATTCCGGTAGACCGGAAAACTCTCTTCGTGGGGCCTGACCCCCTGGTCAGGCCATTCTCCAGGAACTGCCCTTCTCCCGGTAGGCCATTCCTTCCGGGCCCATCCTTCTCCCGATAGGACACCCTGTAGGGGCGGACCTGTGTGTCCGCCCTCCCCCAGGTTTCCCCCTATCTCTCCTCAGACCGTCCCAGCAGATAATCGGTGCTCACCTCAAAATAATCTGCCAGAATGCATAATGTCAAGGTGGGAATATTAATTTTCCCTTTTTCGATCCGCTGATAATGTGCCTGCGTGATTCCCAGCAATTCGGCTATATCAACTTGGCGCATTCGCTTCTCCATTCGGAGCAGACGAAGACGTTCGCCTAAAATCTTCAATGGTCCCATAAAAACTCCTTGACATATTGTTTTAAATATCATATAATATATGGCATGAAAGATCAATTGGAGGTGTCTTCATGAACACGACTATGGAAAAACTTTTCGACACCTACGGCGAATCCGTTTTAAAAGATCTGGGCAGCTTCCCGGGCAGGGAGGTGGACGATCTTTTGAATTCCCTGCCAATTGAGGAAAGCCGCCGGCTTGACCTCTTCGATCAAATCAACCGCTTCTACCTGGACTGGTCCACGGACGCCTTTACCGTCGGCCTCCATCTGGGGCTTACGCTGTCAAATCACGATATCCGCCGTTTCCGCCCGGAGCAGCGCTAACAGCGCCCCCGGTTCCACCTCCACCTGAGCGCCGATCTTCCCGGCGGAGACGTAGATGGTCTCAAACTCCAGGGCCGTCTGGTGGAAAATGGTGGGATACGGCTTCTTCATGCCCACCGGGCTGCATCCGCCCCGGACATAGCCCGTCACAGCGGTTATGTCCTTCACCGCCAGCAGCTCCACGGATTTCTCTCCCGCCGCCTTCGCCGCCTTTTTCAGATCCAGGCTGTCCGCCACCGGGATGTCAAACACGTAAAAGCCGCCGGAGGCCCCCCGGGCCACCAAGGTTTTGAAGCCCCGCCGGGGGTCCTGGCCCAGGGATTGGGCCACGTGGACGCCGTAATCCCGGGTGCCCTCGGGTCCCTCGCCCTCCTCACAGAAGTAGGGGGTGTAGGGAATTTTTTTCTGCTCCAGAATCCGCATTACGTTGGTCTTCTCGTCTTTTTTCTTTGCCATGCTTCACCTCAGAATGTACACGCCCGCCAGGACGCAGAGAATGCCCAGGACCGTCAGAGGTCCCAGGGGCTCGCCGAAGGCCAGCACCCCCGTCAGGGTGGCCGCCACCGGTTCCAGGCTGGCCAGGATGGAGGCCCGGCCCGGTTCCATCCGGGCGAGGCCCCAGGTATACAGGACATAGGGCGCGGCGGTGGAAAAGGCCGCCAGGGCCAGGGCCGTTCCCCACAGGCCGGGATTCCCGGCGAAGGCCCCCGCCAGCTCCGCCGGGCGGAGCAGGACCAGGGACGCCGGTCCCGCGAAGAGGAAGGTCCAGACCGTCACCGTCAGGGGCGGGTAGTGGGCCAGGGCGTACCGGCCGAAGACGCTGTACAGCGCGTAGAAAAACCCGGACCCCAGGCCCAGGAGGACGCCGGGGATCGTGACGGACAGCCCGCCGCTGAACACGCCGCAGACGCACGCGCAGCCCAGCAGGGTCAGCAGCAGGGCCAGGAGCTTTTTCCTGGTCACCGGCTCCTTCCACAAAACGGCGGACAGGAGCACCACGAAGGAGGGGGCCGTGTACAGCAAAATGGAGGCCGCCGCCAGGGAGCAGAGCTTCTGGCAGGAGAAGTAGCACACGGTGAACAGCAGCACGCTGACCACGCCGGTGCCGAAGAAATATTTGAGGTGCCGCCCCTCCACCCGGAAGACCCTCCGGTCCCTCACGGCGAAGAACGCCGCCAAAAGAAGCGTTCCCCCCAGGTTCCGCACCGCCACGATGGAGAAGGGCGAAAGGCCCGCCGTCATCAGCGTGCGGTTCCATAATCCGATCATGCCCCACAGGGCCGCCGCCGCCAGAATCGCGGCGCTGGCCGGGGCTTTTTTCTGTACTTCCATAAAACCGCCTTTTCATAGGCCGCTCCCGGTCTGGGGAGACCGCCAAAATCAGCAAACGCGCTGAAAAGAAACCCAGGAGTCTGGCGTCCCGCCGCCCGGATGGGCCGGAGCGTACACCCGCTTTCCGGAGTCCGGGCGTTCTTTTTCATGGACCCGCCGCTGTCCGTTTTCAGTAGATATTCACCAAAGCGGCAATATAAAAGCCCGCCGTCACGCACAGCAGAACAACCCAGCCGGCCCGCTCCAAGGTCAGGTACCCCTCCGAGGGCTCCGGGTCCCGGGCGGCCCAGTGCCGCCAGCGGAACAACTGCCGGTGAAAGACAATCTGCGCCGCCGTCAGCGCCGTCAGGAACACCGCCAGGGCGAACATGGCCGGGTCCCCCCGGGCGGCGGTCTCCGGACCGAAGGCAAAGCGGACCGCCATTCGCTCGGTGGTCTCATAGCCCCACCAGGGGGCGCCGCTGGCGTATCCCCGCACATCGAAGCTGGGGTGGAAGGTTCCGTCCGCGCCGTACCAGAAACCGCTCTCCGGGTCGTATCCGCCCTGGAAGAGCGTTTCCCCGTTTTTTGTCACCAGAATGCCGCCTACGGAATCGCCAAATTCCGTCCGAATCCGCTCCGTCGGATAGACCACTTCGCAGAGATCGCGGACCTGGTCCCCGATGGTGAAGGCTACATCCGTCTCAAAATTCGTAGGCCAGGCGACGGTGATGGTCACCGGGGTTCCCCGGGCCCTGCCGCTGTAGACAGTCCGGCCTTCCTCCTCCGTGATGCTCAGCAGCCCCTCCTCAAACAGCACGCCGGGACGGGCCCGAAAGACGGCCATCAGCACGCCGGAGAAGACCAGCATCCCCGCCAGAACGGCCAGCAGGATTTTCTGAAACCGGGTCAGCTCCATCGCGCACTCCTATTCTCCCAAAATCTCCCGCTGAACATACTTGGGCAGCTTCTTCAAAACCAGCTCGTGGGACTGGGCGCACAGCTCCCGGAGAAGCTCGTCCGGCAGGTCCCCGTCCAGAAGGCAGGCAATCCAGTTCCGCTTGTCGCAGTAGAAGCCCGGCAGAATTTCCGGGTGAGCCGCCCGGAGGATTTCGCTCCGGGCGGGCTCGCATTTCAGGTTCACGAAGTCGTGGCCGTTGTACGCCGCGTCCTTCATCCCCTGGGGGGAGCAGACGGCGGCAAAGAGCTTGCCCCGTATCTGATACCGGAACCAGGCCCACTCGGGCTTGTAGTCCTTCTCCGCCCCGGGGAGGGACAGGAGGTATCCGTCCAGCCAGTCGTATTTCATCCCGTTTCACCCCGCAGTTCGATGATCCGGTCCCGCAGAACCGCCGCGTATTCGAACTCCAGCATCTTGCTGGCTTCCTTCATTTCCTTCTCCAGGCGCTTGATCTCCGCGTCCCGCTCCGCCTGGCTCAGCTTCTTGTGGCGGCGGGCCCGGGTGGTCTCGTCCTCGGCGGTGGTGGAGATTTCCAGCACCTCCCGGACCCCCTTGATGATGGTCTTGGGGACGATGCCGTGCTCCTGGTTGAAGCGGTCCTGAATCCCCCGGCGGCGCTCCGTCTCGTCCATGGCCGCCCGCATGGAGGGGGTGATGGTGTCGGCGTAGAGGACCACCAGGCCCTCCGCGTTCCGGGCTGCCCGGCCGATGGTCTGAATCAGGGAGGTCTCGGACCGGAGGAAGCCCTCCTTGTCCGCGTCCAGCACAGCGACCAGGCTGACCTCGGGAAGGTCCAGGCCCTCCCGCAGGAGGTTGATGCCGATTAACACGTCGAACTTCCCCAGCCGCAGGTCCCGGATGATTTCCATCCGCTCGATGGTCTCCACGTCGGAGTGCATATACCGGACCTTGATTCCGGCGTTTTTGAAATACTCCGTCAGGTCCTCCGCCATTTTTTTCGTCAGCGTGG